>DAHXLC010000086.1 GCA_027371815.1 Candidatus Melainabacteria bacterium
AAAGAATTATATACAGATTTCGAAAAAGCCTGCCAAGATTTAAACGAATTAAGCCAAAAATATGAAAAAGTCACACTTGAAAAAGATAATGCTAATTCGCAAATAGACATGTTACGAGTTCAGGATAAAAACCTCCATCGCATAAGTAAAACTATTCGTAAGTCATTTGACATAAATGCCAATTTAAGACAAACTGTAGATGATTTATCAGGAATATATAATTTAGATTGTTGTTTTGTCACTTTACCAGTTGAAGAAAATAATGATGATACCTTAAGATGTGAAAGTGTATCCAATGATGCTTATCGAATTGTAGAAAATGACTTAGATTTAAAGATTTTAAGTATTTTTAAAGCCAATTTTAATATTGAAGATCCACTCGTTATTTCTGATACCAGTACCGATCCTCGCTATAAAATATTTGGCAAAACCCTGCTCGGTAATATTGCGATAAACTCGTTATTTTATTTTCCCATAACCTATGAAAATAAACTTTTAGGCTTACTTGGTGGTATCAAAGTTGAATCCGCCAGTAAATGGAGTAATGATAATGAAAATTTTCTTGTAAGTGTAGCTGGTGAAATAGCTGGTGGCGTAGTCAGCTCAAGATTATATGCAGCCGTACAAAGACAGGCTACCACTGATGGTCTAACTGGATTATTAAATCATCGTACTGGACAGGAAAAATTATCGGAACAGCTAAAAATAGCTGAAAGATATCAACGCAATTTATCGGTTATGATGCTCGATGTTGATTTCTTCAAGTCAATCAATGACAATTATGGACACCCTGCTGGCGATACAGTTCTTAAAGCAGTTGCCAGGTTAATTAAAAGTAACTGTCGTGATGTTGACATAGCGGTACGATATGGTGGCGAAGAGTTTATGCTTATTCTTCCCGAAATTGCTCAAGAAGCTGCTATTGTTGTTGCCGAAAGAATCCGTAAGAATTTAAGTAATGAAATAATCTGTCATGACAAAATTGAAATTCAAATTACTGCCAGTATTGGTATATCCTCATATCCTGAAGATGCCAAACAACAACAAAAACTTTTGTCTCTAGCCGACAGATCGCTATATTTATCAAAACGCTTAGGACGCAATCAAGTACACTCTGCTCCTGATTTGCTTTATGAAGAGCTAACAGGGCAAGAACCACTACAAGAGCCTATTGCCAAAAATCCATTTATCAAGAATATCGACTTGCCACCAATTTCTGAATTAGCAAAAGAACAGGAAGAACTAATTCCCGAAGTAATTGAAATGGTAAAGGCTCTAGCTGGTTCCTTGTATTCACGTAGTGAATATAATAAATCGCATCATATCGAAACAGCAAAATTAGCTGAAATACTAGCTAAATTTATGGGATTACCCAAGCGCGATATTGAACAAATTAGGGTTGCTGGTCTGCTTCATGATGTAGGAACTTTAGCTATCCCTTCCGATTTATTAGATAAAACCGGTGAAATGAATGCTCTTGAAAAAGAAGCTATTAAAGAACATGTAGTAATTGGGGCTCAGATGTTAAAGCCAATTCGAGCCTTAAAGGATATCTGCGTAATTCTCGAAAACCACCATGAACGCTTTGATGGAACTGGCTATCCCAAAGGCTTAAGAGGTGAAGAAATTCCTTTGGCATCAAGAATCGTGGCAATCGTTGACTCTTTCCATGCCATGATTTCAGTACGCCCCTATCGTCAAGCAATGACTATTGATGATGCCATAATAGTTTTGCGTAAAGAATCAGGCAAACAGTTTGATCCCTTAATTGTAGATATTTTTATTACAGTTATCAAAGATATTTATAAAAAAGGTTAATTATGACATCGACTCAAACCATTAGCTATGGTCAAATAAAAAAAATCACTTTGCCACCAAATTGGCTAAAAGTTGATGCCAGCTCAAATTTGGCCAGTTTTTCCTGCGTTTACTATCATCCACCTGATTTTAAAGATACCCGAATTTATTTTATGGGTCATTTACCACCATTAGATGATAAAACTGCTAATGGTCTTACTAAAATCATAAAAATGGATGCCAAAAAAATCACTTTTACCGATTTTGAAACAATTTCAACTATTCTGCGTAGTGCAGATGATCATCATGAATTTTTAATTAAGGCCGTTTTACCGAAAACAATCAAAGACAAAGAAGTTTTAATTATTGAAGGGCATTGGCAAAAACGTAACTGGGACACCTATTGGATCCTCATTCCCATTATTGATCAAGAACATGATAGTGTTTTTTTGCAGGAATTAATTTATTCCAGTCCCAGTGAACAATATTTAAAATTTTACAATGAAGCAATAGTTAGTATCAATTCCCTTGAATGGCAGTAAAGGTTCAAATACCACGAAATCATAAATAAAAGCTCTTAGCCAATAGTGAAAAGCTAATAACCTTATTAGACAATTGCCCTGTTGACAATTGTCTAGTTTCCGGGGAAACTAATAATAGGAGCCTGCGATAACATGTTAGATACATCACTAAGATCTAAGCTTACTTTTTATGCTAAACCACCACTTAAAAGAATTGGTCTAATTCCGTTTGCCATAGCCTTAATCATTGGTGTAGTCTTAAGCCTGATGTGGTTAGTAGTAGCTGTTTTTGTGTTTTTTCATAATCATTTAATTGGTTTAATCTTAGGCTTAACAGCTGTTGGCTATGCTAGTTATGCATTTTTAATTAGTTATGGATTAATCCAGGATATGAGTTGTAGCTTTCGGCTAGAATTGACTCCCAGTGAAGTTGTCCTAACTACATACATCCCCAAAAAACAAAAAAAATATTTTAAAATGCTGTTAATTGATGATATAAAAATTGGCGAATATTATCCTTACTGCGATTCAGCCTGTATAATTCTCTACACCAATTATGCTGAAATGGAAATTCCTCTTTGGGCCTTAAATCGAAATGGTCAAGATGTAATTGATTATTTAACTGGTCTTGGTGTAAAAATTGTCAATATTCAATTTGATGATAAAATGCCCTAACAAAATTAAAATCAGGAATTTGTAACATTAATATTAAAGCAAAATCTCAATAGTTTGATAAATAAACTATTGAGGTTAAATCTTAAATTTATAAACAAGTCAACTCATGCCTAAACCTACTAGTCTGATAAATAAACTATTGAGGTTAAGTTAATTTTTAGTAAACAGCTAATGACCGATCTATTTTTTCTGCCCAGGCCAAAATACCACCTTCTAAATTAAATACTTCTTTAAATCCTTGACCTAATAGATAGTCAACACACGCACCACTTCTACCACCGCTACGACAATAAATAACAATTGTCTTAGACTTGTCAAGCCTGGCTAAATTATTAGGTAATTGCCCCATTGGTATATGCTCGGTATAGTCTAATTTGCAGATATTAAGCTCGGGTAATTCGCGTACATCTAGTAAAATAAAGTCCTGATTTTCCGTAATCATTAATTTAAGCTTTTCCACACTTATATTTTTATCCATAAAATTTATTCCTTTTCTTGATAATTTTAAATAAAATGAGTTAATATATATTTTAGACAATTTTTAATATTTTTAAAACCCTATACTTGTAAACAGGAGTACATAATGACATTAGAAGATGCCTTAAAACAAGCTTTAAGTGATGATGATAAAGTTTCTAAATTTGAAGCTAAAGTTATCAAAGAAATAATTTTAAGCGATAATAAAATAACCCCTGAGGAACGAAAATCACTCGAATTAGCCTTGCATAATAATAAATTTGACAAAGAAGCCTATGAATTATTAAGCGAACTTTTAGTTCGAACTGATTTAAATACAGTTAACAAATAAGGAATATTAATCCTTTTAATTTTTTATTAACCTTAACTGTTTATAAACCTAAACTTAAATCCATAGCTAATTTTAACTTAACTAATACTTTGTCACAAATTACGAAATTAATATTTTGGATATTTTTAATAATTGGCCTTTTAAGTCAACCCGTATTGGCTAAAATTAAGTCACATGCGAAAACTAACGCCCTGACTTCAACCAATACTATAAATGGCTATAAAATCATCCAAAACAGTCAGGAATTTGGTCAGGTATACACTTTAATAACACCTTTAGGCTTTAAACTTAAAGGCACTGATGTAAATATTTTAGTAAAAAAACCTGATTATAAAGTAATTTTTCTTAATACAAAAAAACACTTGATTTTTACTGAAACAATTGAAAAATACAACTTTAAAAGAGATATTAGCCAAACTCACAATAGTACAATTAAATATGCCGTTACTCAAGAAAATAACAATGAAACTATTAATAATTTTAAACCAAATAAATATAAGTATTACAAAATTAAAGTTGGCGTTAGGAAAAGCCTAATTTGTGAATTCTGGACGCTAAAATTACCCAATTTTCCTCAAAACCTTATGGATATTGGCTGTCAATTAGCCTATATCCCTACTGGCTATGGTTTTCCCCTTAAATATATTCGTTATGATTTGCACAAAGGCAAATATTCACCATTGTATTATCTAAATACCTTAGAAATTAAAACTCAAAAAATTGACCAAAATGAATTTGCCGTACCCAAAAACTATACCGTTGTAGATAGCGAGATGTCTGTAGTTATGGGACTTAAACCCCAAAAAGAAAATCAAAATATCAAGGATTTATTCAAAACGGATTATTAACCTTAAATAAATCCATATAAGAACATCTGTAATAAACGAACCTGGCCAGATCCAAAATTATATTCAAACAAACCTGATATCATTAATGATAATGTAGCTAATACTATGCTTAAAGCTAAGCAATAGCTATGCTTAGCCATCATAGTTGACTTGTTTAAATTTGCCAAATAACTTTTAATCCCAAAATAAAATATATTGAATAAAAAATAAAAATAACATATTAAACCAAGAATACCTAGTGTAGCTAACACCTGTAAATAATTTGAATGAGCATGATGAAGATAACTTTCATGGTAGGGTACAGCAATCTGGGGCACATAAATATGCGGGAAATTACGTGGGCCAATACCAAATACTGGTGACTGTAAAAAATTACTAACCGCAATTAGCCAGACTTTAAATCTTACTAAAATACTTATATCCGTCTGCCAATGCCATAAAGCCCATAAGCGCAAACGCAAATTAGGTAAAAACCAATAAATTACTCCAGCCAGAAAAATCAATAATAATGGCAAATATTTTATTACATAACGATTTAAAACAGCTAAAATCAAAACTAATGACAAAATAAAACCAATGATAGCACTGCGTTCACATGTGGAAAACAAGCCCAAAAGATTAATGATTACTAAAATCGTAAAAGCATATTTATTAGCAATGAGTTTAATAAAATTTAAATAGCCACCTTTAAGCCAATACATACAGGCTAAACTTGCATAAATTTGCATTTCGCCAGCTAAATTCATCGGTGTTGTATTTAAGCCCGTGGCCTGTAAATACTTAAATTTCGTAAAATGTAAACCAAAACTTTGCTGAATAATTGCGGTAAAAGCTGATAAAGTACCACCTAAAATTAAACATTGAACAGCTTTCACCGTAATGTTAGGGTATCGCTGAATGACAATTATGGCATAGATATAAATAATCATTGCCTTTAAACTAATAAAACTAAACCAACCTTCCTTTAATCCACCATTAACATAGCCAGATAAAAAATTTACCAAAGCAAAAATGAGAATTGGTTTGACAAGTGCTTTATGCACTAATGGCCTTATATTATATTTAAAATACCTAGTCAAACCAATGTTTAAGCTAATGAAGAATTCAATTAGCCAACCAATTATTAAAAATATCCAAGCCAAGGTAATTGGTAAACTTAATGTAAACGCTAAAATTAAAAAATTAAGATTTTGGCATATTTTTAAAACTTTAGCTATTTTAATTCTGGTTAAATTGTTTAAGTCAAAAGTTTTTAAGTTAAAATAATTCACATTGATCCAAAACACTAAAACCCATAATTTCTTCAACATCTTTAAGCGTCTGTATCGCAATTTTTCGTGCCTGGTGATTGCCATAAGCGAGAATTTTAAAAACTTCATCAGGATTTTTAGCTAATATAGCCCGTTTTTCCCGGATCGGCCCAAAAAAATCATTAATATGGTTAGCTAACTGTTTTTTACAATCTAAACATCCTATTAATGCACTTTCACATTCATTTTTTACTTGATTTTGAATAGCTTTATCCGTAATTATTTTATAAAGTGGATAAGGTACTTCACATAAATCGGTGTGTCCTGGGTCGCTTAGGCTTATTCGACTTCGATCGGTAATAGCTTTAGTGATTTTAGCTATGGTCAATTCATTAGTATCGGCAATTTTAATATCATTTTCAGCCGATTTACCCATTTTTTGACCATCAAGGCCTTTAATTAAAGGAGTTAATGTAAATTTTGGTTTAGGCTCAGGGAAATAGTTAACCTTATATAAATTATTAAATCGGCGTGCTATATCACGGGCAAATTCTAAATGTGATTCTTGATCCTTACCAACGGGAATTAAATTCCCTTTAAAAATTAAAATATCAGCTGTCATTAATACCGGATAGCCAATTAAACCATAAGTAGCCTTAGCACTGGCTTCGCTTTCATCGCCAGCCAACATTTTAATCATATCTTTTAGGGTTGGCTCACGTTCTACCCAATTCTGTGGGGTAATCATTGATAAAAGCAAATGCAAAATAGCAATTTCCGGGATGGCTGACTGCAGATAGACTGTAGCTTGTTCAGGATTTATGCCCACACTTAGCCAATCTAATAAAACTTCAAAAACATTTTGTTTAATTTGAGCGGATTCATTATATTTAGTAGTAAGTGCATGCCAGTCGACAATTGAAAAGAAACAGTCATATTGTTTTTGAAATTCTAACCAGTTTACTAACGTTCCATAATAATGACCAATATGCAACCTTCCAGTAGGTCGCATACCTGACATAACTTTATCTTCAAATGGTGACAAATTTTACGATTTCTTTTGAGCTTTCAAACGGTTACGTTTTCTAATTTCTTTAGCTTTACGTCGTACTCGTTTTTCACGGGCATTATACTTATTGGTCATTTTGACTAATTAACTCCAAATACTACTATTATATAATTTTACAGCTATTTACCAAAATTTAAAATTGTATTTTTCTATATTTAAAATTATTAAATATTAATTTTCAAGTGTAAAAGATTGAGAAAAAGGGTATTTAATTTATAGATAATAAAAATTTAATATTTAACAAGGCTATCAAGTGTCACAAAAAATTACTGAAGATTTATCAGATAACTGGTTGCAACCAAGCGATCAAGATCATAATGAAGAATTGTCTGATTTAGACAATGAAGAAGAAGAGCTGCCGGAAATTCCCATTGAACCAGGGTATACTGACGATTCAATAAAACTTTATTTACGTGAAATTGGCAAAGTTAAGCTAATTAAACCTGATGAAGAAATCGAATTAGCCAGATTAATAACTAAAGGTGACAAAGATGCCAAAAAAAATCTAATTAAGGCTAATTTAAGGTTAGTTATATCGGTAGCAAAAAAATACTTAAACCGAGGTTTATCCTTTCAAGATTTAATTCAGGAAGGTAATTTAGGATTAATTAGAGCTGCTGAGAAATTTGACCATACCAAAGGGTTTAAATTTAGCACTTACGCAACTTGGTGGATTCGCCAAGCCATAAGCCGTGGTATTGCTGATAAGGCCAGGCTAATAAGAGTACCAGTGCATATGGTTGAATCAATAAACCGCTTAAAGAAAACCAGTTCTAAATTAGCCCAAGAACTTGGACGAGCCCCGAATGAATATGAATTATCAGCGGCCTTAGATATTCCCGTACACAAAATCCAAGAAATAATCCAATCCGACCGTGAGCCAGTATCTATGGAATATCAGTTAAACGCTGAAGATGAAACATATTTAGGCGATACAATTGAAGACAGTGAACACAATCGACCAGATTATTCAACCACTGAAGAATTATTGCGCAAAGATGTCAACAAGATATTAAATCAGTTAAATCCTCGCGAACGTGATATTGTGTATTTGCGTTTTGGCCTAGAAGATGGTAGACCCAGAACACTTGAAGAAGTGGGTAGGCTTTTTAATATTACCCGGGAGCGCGTTCGGCAGATTGAGCATAAAGCCTTTCGTAAATTACGCCAACCTAACTGGATTAATAAACTGGCTGGTTACCTGGACTAAAGTTTAAAATACTTTTTATAAATTAGTTATGGCTATGAATTAAATATTTGATACATTTACTATTTATTCATGGGCTTTATATATAGTTTTTTGTAAAGCTGGCTAACAAGAAAATATCTCTTTAACATTGAAATTAAGTATTATTAGAAAGAAGAATTTATGGCTAATATAATGTTAAAGCAAATCGTCAATATCGAATTATTATTAGACA
Organism: Candidatus Melainabacteria bacterium; assembly: GCA_027371815.1. Taxonomy (GTDB): domain Bacteria; phylum Cyanobacteriota; class Vampirovibrionia; order Obscuribacterales; family JAKAZS01; genus JAKAZS01. The sequence goes on from DAHXLC010000086.1 coordinate 8,390, forward strand.
TGCTGAAGTCGGGTAACCGGACTGAGCTTAGAGCGGTTTTAAATGAAGAACAAGCTTATGATATCGCTCAATGTTTAGCTGATATGAAACCTGATGATCGCAATGCCTGTTTTCGTTTATTGGACATTGCCAATGCTGGTACCGTTCTATCCGAACTGGATAGTAATATTCAATCAGAAATTTTAGCTAACTTAAATAATATTTTCCTTATTCCCATTGTAAGTAAAATGTCTCCTGATGATGCAGTCGACTTGTTAAACGCATTGCCAAGCGAACAGGTAACAGAAATAATAAATCAAATTAGTGATTTGCATATCAAAGAAAATATTGAAGAACTTTTAAATTTTGATAAACATACCGCTGGCGGCATTATGTCAACTTCATTCTTTGCTCTTGATCAAATGATGACTGTAGGATCTGCCTTAACTTATCTCAAACAGTCTTACCGTAAGCTTGAAGATGAGATTTATGATATCTATGTTATTGACTCTAGCAATAAACTAGTTGGCTGGATAACGGTCAAAGAATTATTTATGGCTGATGAAAATAGTATTATAGCTAATATCATGGATAAAGAAGTTGTAAGCGTTTTAACCAGCGTAGATCAAGAAGAAGCAGCCCAAATTATGAGTCGTTATGACTTTTTAACATTGCCGGTAGTTGATGAAAATGGTTGTTTACGAGGAATTATTACAGCTGATGATGCTTTTGATGTACTTCAAGAAGAAGCCACCGAAGATTTGTTTCAGTCTCAAGGTATTTCTCAGGCCAAAGGTGAAACGGACAAAGCTTTAAAATTAAGTGTTCGTAAAGCTTTTAAAGCAAGATTGCCCTGGTTGTTAATCACTGCTGTAATTGAAACTGGATCTGCAAGTATTATTAATCATTTTGATTCAGTGATTCAACAGACTGTTGTTGCTGCATCTTTTATGCCCCTTTTATCCGGCGTAACCGGATCTGTTGCAACCCAAAGCACCTGCATTGTTATTCGCGGGGTAAATGTTAACGAATTAAGTAGTAAAGCTGCATTAAAAAATATTTTTCACGAACTGAGAGTTGGTATGTTACTAGGTATATGTTGTGGCATATTTGCTAGTATCGTTAGTTATAGTTTTCATAATGGCTATAACAATCTAGGTATCATTGTTGGATCCAGTCTGTTTTTAACCATGACTGTTGGTGTTTTTATTGGTACAGTCATGCCCTTAATCTTTGGCAAACTAGGTATTGATCCAGCTCATGCCAGTGGTCCATTTATTACTAGTCTTTTAGATGTGTGCACAATGACAATATATTTAACAATTGTTCACACTTTTATTCATTGTATAGCTTAAAATACTAAATTGTTAGACATTAATCCAGTAATTAAAGTTTTAAATAAAAATTATGCCCAAAAACCCACAACAATTATATAATGAACGTAATCAAATCCTTAAACAAGAACGTGATGGCTTAATCCAAAAACGCCAAGCTAAAAATTTAAATCATGCATATACTCGTATTCTTGACTTGGTTGATAATGATTCTTTTGCCGAAATCGACCAAAACATTATTCATCAATGTCAAAATTTTGACATGAATCAAAAAACCATTTATGGTGATGGGGTAATAACCGGTTTTGCGAAAATAAATGAACGCGATATCTATTTATTTTCGCATGATGCGGTTTTTTTAGGTGGAGCTCTGGGTACAGCTTTTGCCAAAAAAGTGTGTAAAGTTATGGAATTAGCCAATCAAAATGGCTGTCCTTTAATTGGACTTAATGAAAGTAGCGGAGCCAGAATTCAGGAAGGGGTAAGTTCGCTGGCTGGCTATGCCGATATCTTTTACAAAAATGTTAAACTATCAGGAGTTGTGCCCCAAATTTCCTTAATATTAGGCCCTTGCGCTGGCGGAGCTGTTTATTCACCAGCACTTACTGATTTTGTCATTATGGTTAATAAACAAAGTTATATGTTTATAACTGGTCCTGATGTTGTCAAATCGGTTACCGGTGAAACTGTAAGTTTTGAAGAATTAGGCGGAGCCTTAATGCATAACCAGGACAGTGGTGTTGCCCATTTAATTGCCAATAGTGATGAAGAAGCCTTTAGCCTTTGTCAAACTTTGCTAAGTTACTTACCCAGCAACAATCTTGAACTACCACCTTTTATTGAAGTTGGCGATGAGGCAATACCAGCCTCAAGCAATTTTCTTGATGAATTGATACCAAATGATCCTAGTAAAAGTTACAATATGATTGAAGTAATTAAGGCAATAGTTGACTTTGAAGAATTATTTGAAATTAGTAGTTTTTTTGCCCCCAATATAATTACCGCTTTTGCCCGCATTGGTGGCAATACTGTTGGCGTTGTAGCCAATCAACCCAACTACCTGGCTGGTGTACTTGATATTAATGCATCAGTAAAAGGAGCCCGTTTTATTCGATTTTGTGATGCCTTTAATATTCCTATTCTTACTTTTGTTGATGTACCAGGCTATCTTCCAGGTACTAACCAGGAAAGAAATGGCATAATTAGACATGGTGCTAAATTATTATATGCATACTGTGAAGCCAGCGTAGCCAAATTAACTGTAATCACTCGCAAAGCTTATGGTGGAGCATATGACGTTATGGGGTCAAAAAATGTTGGTGCTGATTTTAATATTGCCTGGCCAAATGCTGAAATTGCCGTAATGGGAGCTAGTGGTGCCGTTAATATATTGTATCGCAAAGAATTATCTAATAGCAAGAATCCAGCGATTCTCAAAGACGAATTAATTGAAAATTATCAAAATTGTTTTAGTAACCCATATGTAGCAGCTGAACAAGGGTTTGTTGATACCGTTATTCAACCTTCCTCCACTCGAAACCTATTAATCAACCTATTGAAAATCAATCAAAATAAAAGAATCCCTTTACCAAATCGTAAACACGGTAACATACCACTATAAAAATAATTTAAACATTTTTTGTCAAAAGATTACGTTTTAAATAAAGATCTGGATAAATAAGTTTATATGAATTTGTCTCATTAAAAAATGAAACAATATTTAAAGATACATCTATTGGCTGAGGCAATCTGGCTTCGTAATCCAATAGGGGATCATTTTTTTTGATTAACTTAATAAAAATATCAATTAATACATTATCAATATCATTAGGAAAAAGACAAAAACAGCCTTTTAAAGAATTATTTTTATCTTTAATACGCTGAACTCGATTTAAAAAACTGGAAACAATTTGTCGATAAATATTATTATTAAAATCCAATGGATTGAACTGAGCAATATATGTAAACATGATTAAACAGTTATTATTACAATCATTTAAAAAGATGTCATAAAACGGCAAATAGGTTTTTTTTAAAAATCCCTGAGATAATTGTTTTAATTCACCAGACTTTATATGACTAATTGACTGCCATAATTCAAGCTGTCGATTATAAAGACCAGTCTGATGAGCTAGTTTAAAAAAATCGATCATAATCCATTTAATAAAATTTTCAATAACATTATCACAATCTATAAAATTAAATTCCGTATTAAACACTGCCTCATCAATATCTTGTGGTGATACCAATCGAGGCCGAGCAACAATCTGACCTAAGGTCAGCTTGTCAACATCTTTTAATGCTATATTTAAAATATTCAAGCTAATACCAGATTTTTGCTCATTATTTGTTTACAGCTTTAGTGTATTTAATAATAATATATAATAAACTATATACTGAAACCCTAATCATATAATTTAACTAAAAAATATCTGCCTTAATTTAGCATATTAATAAATAAACGATACATTTAATAAAATTATTTAGATAATTACTAAATGTATCGTTTAAGTAAATATCTAAAAGGGTATGATTAGTCTAGGTAATCTTAACTTAAATAATCAAATGAGTCTACTTCCTACTAAAGCTAAGCCAAATAAAAACAATCAAAATAATGATTTATCATTATTTAAAGATTTAAAATCCGGAAATAAACAAAAGGCTGGAGATTTTATCTGGTCTTATCTTGAAAGTGTATATGCAATAACTTATATAGCCACAACATCATCAGATATTGCCGAAATTTTAACAATACAGGTATTTCAGCAGGCTTTTGACAATTTAAATAAAATTAATTTAAAAGAGATCAATTACTCGGCCTGGGAATGGTTGTCAAGTTTTATTGTTTTAGTCTGTGCTAGTTATCATGAAGAAAATTCTGGGGAAATACTCGAAGACGATGAAAACATGGATTCTTTTAATGATGATATAAGTCCCTTTGACTGGGAAACGACTATTGTGCTTGGTCCAACTCGCATGAAGAAATGCCTGGCAACTTTAACTGAAGAGCAGCAGAAAGTATATTTATTAAGACACAAACTTGACTTA
>DAHXLC010000106.1 GCA_027371815.1 Candidatus Melainabacteria bacterium
TCGGTTAAATATTCATAAGTATCACCAAATTTTTTAATTGCATTTTGCTTAATAAGAACCTGTAATGATTTTTCTACTTTACCTCTTAACTCAGTTATGTTTTCATCAAACTCATTTATCAATAATATACTTATGTTATGAGTATTGCTCTTAAAGCCATCAACGTATTTAATTAAAAATAATGCTTTTAATACTTTAACAGTAAACTGGTCATTTACCTGGTTTTCAACATCTAAGACTATCCTTTGAATGCCAGATTTTATAGTTGATTTTATACCTTCGAACATGAGGTCAAAGGTGGCAATATTATTAATATTATGGTTATTTAAACTAATTAAAACCTGTTGAAAAACACCCAGCATAGAGCGTTCACCCACTGAGCTATGTCTACCTTCAAAGGCCCTATGACTAGACAAGGTTTCGATAGCTTTTTGAAATAAATCAAATTGGTAAGGGATAAATGGATAGCAATTTACAAAATGATCAGAATTTTTATAGTCTGTAAATCCTTTACTGTCATCATTAAAAGTAAACATTGTTTTAAGATTAGCTTTTTCTTTGTCATAAATAGTTGATAATTCATAACTAGCTGAATTAGTCTTACTAAGCAGGCGTTTTTGAATTACTTCGGCTACATCTTTACTGGTTAATTTTAATCGTATTTTAAAACGGTCTTGAATTTTAGAAAAATCATCTGTTTTATGAACACTGTTTTGACCAATTACTTGTTCAAGATCATCTTGGGCTGTAACAATTATCCAGGCACGACTGTTACATTTAGTTTTAAGTGTTTCGGCGATTGTTTGCAAATTAGTCATGAGTTTTATATTTCCAGCTATATACTGACCAACTTCATCGACTAAAAAATTAAGACGAAATCCTTTTGGTTGTTTATTAATATAATCGTTTACCATAAGCGCAAAGTCTTCAATTGAAATATTATAATCAATTCGATAATTATCTAAAAGATTTATATAACTGCCCTCATTTTCATTTTTAATTTGAGCATAGGCCTTAGCTATGTTTTGTTTTTGTAAGTTAGCTACTTCTCGGCCATTTTCCCATTTTTTATTGCTAATTTTAAAATACGCCTCTTTAAAAATTTCTAGTTGACCATTATTATCTAAATCTCTTTCAAATCTAGCGATATGTGCAGTATTACCATAGTAACCGCACGTTTCATTAAAAACTTTAACAAATACTGAAAGCAATGCATCTTGATCAGACTTACTGGTGACCGATGATTTTTGGTCAATATTAAATAATATGCTTTTAGAATTATTAGATGCTGCTTTTTTAATTTCACCTTTTAAAAATTCATCATTACATTTTGGCAAAAACATCTCTAAAACCGAGCTACCTTCTATAACTTTATTTTCCAGAAGCAAAGATAACATTTTTAATAAATGTGATTTGCCAGATCCAAAAAAACCTGAAATCCAAACACCGTTTTCTTTTAAATTGTTATAAGCTTCGAAAAATGTCGCTAATTTTCCACTAATGTCGTTGGTTAAAACATATTCTTCAACTTCAATTTTTAAGCTTTTATCATCATCGGCTTTTATTACCCCTTCAATTGGTCTATTAATATCTTTTACAAATAATTCCTTTATCTTTGACAATTTTTACTCCTTAAGGGTCACAATGAAATATATTAAAAGCTCGATAGTATCTATCGTCATGAAGTATTTCGAACAAATCGAGACTAGCACCATTAGTTTTAGAATGAGTATATTTACCTGGGAAAAATAATATCATAGGTTTGGAAGAAACTGTGCTTTGTAAATTATTTAATACGTTATGCGATCGGATAAATGGATATACTTCACCAATTCCGGTAATGAATAAAACCTGGTAATCTTGACCAGTTAGCAAATTGGTTAGTTCTGGTATTAAATAATTTTCTGGATTAAGTACATTTTGTAATAATTCTTTTACTTCATCTTTAGCTAGACTACTTTCTTGACCAAATAAATCATCTAGTAAATTTCTTGATTTTAAAATTTTAATTGATAATTCAAATAAATTTATTTCACAAACTTTTATTTTTTTTTTACTTAAATTTTCAATCAATTTATTTTTTAAATCAGTTACAGCATTATACAAACTGGGCTTAAAAGGGTAAATATAAAATGGTAAATCGTTCCCCAGCCCCTGCTTTAAAAGAAATTTTGGCGATTCGATAATTGCCATTAAGTGTTTATATTGACCGTCTATGTCATCATTTATATTTTTAATATTGTTAGTACATTTATTGCTTTTATTTTTTATCATTTCATTTATATTGCATTTTGTAATTTCTTTTAAAAGTATTAATTAAACTGATTACAGCTTTAAATATTAAAACAAATAAAATCAATAGTGCTTCTATTTTACCATTTTAGTTATCATATTTAAATTTATAGGTAAATATAATAATTCGTTTTTATTTCGGCTTGTGATTAGTTTAATAAAAGCTTGTGATAAATAGGCTAGCTTTAATTCATTTTTAGTCGATAATATATTAGCTTCTTTTAAAGTCTTAAATAAATTATTTTTAACCTTGGCTACAGTTTCTAATTTTAATTTATTTAACTCTGGGTGCAAGATAACTTTATTATTAAAAAAATGATTAAAATCATCTGTTGTGATAAAAAGTTTATGCTTAAAGTTTTTATCAGCTATAACCTCATTAGCAAATTCAGCCATAAAAATATTACGTCGGCAAATTACAATCCACAATAAATAGGCTTGTTCCTGGTGATTGGCATTTAGAAAATATAAGAGTTCGTCATCGTTAAAATACTTTAACCGCTTAATTATTTCTGACGTTAAACGCTTAAGGCTATTAAAACGTCTTACTTGAATTGTATTTTCACTTAGGGCGCTAAATGCAACTTGAGTCCAATTATGGCAGTCTAAATAATGTTTAGCCAAGCTTAAAGACTCGTTATGCAATAACTTTCCAGCTGAAAAACCTAGTGTATATTTCTTTTCTTTACAAGCTAACATATTTACTTAAATTTTAAATCGCTAACATATTATAGCGGAACTTTTGCCAAAATAAACCAGGAAAACCTTTAGATTTAAACTAGGTATTTATTAGACAGTTATTAACCCCTTGGTTTTAGGGGACAGGCTGCTTGGCAATTTGAGTCTTATCTCTAATTTTGTAAGAATCACAGCCGCTCTATTTGGAGGCTGCATAATTACATTTAATTGACTGGCCTCATGTGTTTGATATTATTGTTTGCAACAAATTTCTCGATTTTGTTCAGATATCAAATTATTTATAGTTTCCTGTATTTTTTTGATTTTTTTCTAATTCTAATGAGACTTCAGTATAACATCCTTCATGGTTTAGGTCGTTTCTAGTTAGATAAATTTGAAGTGGATCTTATTTTTTAGACAAACTTTTTGGTGGTCAAGACCATCGTACAAGCATATCATTAAAATAAGGAGGTGGGATAATTTTAAAATTTCGTGGGTTTGATTGTTAAATATGCTTTATAATAATAAAGTTGGTTGCTTACACCCAGCACAACCAAGATAATAAGCTTGAGCAGGCTGTCATGACGCAGCCTGACATGACAGCCTGCTAATTTCCGAGACATTTTGCGAAACGCAAAACAACTTCTTCGACAAAATGCTGGTCAGCCCCGACCATTATCAACCTAGAAGCCGCTTAATTTGTTGGGCAGATGTGGCGTTTATTTGACGACCAATTTAAAGGGAAAAGCTTATGTTAAATCAACTTCAAATTTTTGAAACTGCTACTTTAGAAACTATTGGCTTAAATTCCAATGATTATCAGAAAATTCTTGATGAAGAAATCTCAAAACTTCAATACTTGCCTACTTTATTAACTTGCATTAAATTAAATCTTTTTTCAACCCAAACTGAAAAAGAACAGCCAAGCCAGTTTCAAGTCAAAATGCTTAATATGGTTTATGATATGGGTTTAGTAAGTGAAATGGATAATAATTTATTATCCCATTTTTTAAAGAATAAGAAAAATGGGATAATTTTTCACAGACCTGCCCTTTTGCAGTTAATATTTGAGTTAAGTCGAATAGGGGAATCATTTAACTCCTTAAAAGTTAAGTCAAGCAACAAAAGTACGGATTCGTCTTTTATCAAAGCTTATTTAGCCGCCAATAGAGTTTATAACAACATAACCCTCAGTACTTACCAAACTGGACTAAATACAGAGACTGTCGTTATATCTTTATTCGAAACAATGTTAGAAATTTTTAAGAATATTAAAAATAGCATTATTTTTTATCAGCCAGTGTTAATGCAACAACTGTTTAAGATTTTTAATAATGTAATTTTACAATATCGTAATTATGTTGAAGCAAGAGTGTTACAAGCACAGCATAAGCTAGTTAAGCTTGGCTATACTTATTTGATTGATGACAAAAGAGTTTTTGGCAAAACCAAATTACTTAATATGGAGCAATTTTTTAATAAAAATAAATTCTTACTATATAGAAAAGAATTTATTGATAACAATCAGATTTCAATAGATGATTGGTTTAAGTGTAGTTCAATTCTTTTTTCGAGGTTAAGAAATGAATTTAATAATAGGCTCACAATGAATTTACTTGACCATTCATTTATATGGGATATCGATTCTATTGTTGAAAATTTTGTCGAGAAGTCAATATTTATTAAATTTTTAAAATTAGTAACCATCAAACCTAATTCGGTTATTCAAAAGAGAAAAAATAGTAATGATCCATTAATTTTAACACTAATATCCAAACCAATTTTATTGTTAGACAACAATAAAATTTTAATTATTGATCCAAGGTATTTTATTGAAAATATGATAGAAGGACCAATATTTTTATTGAAACAAAATAATAAAAATAATACCAATGATCCATTTCAAGACTATGGAAATTCATGTGAGTTATTTGCATATAGTTTCTTAAACAAATACAATGATAAATTGAAGCTAATTGAAAAACCCAAAATAATCTTTAGTAAGAAAATAAAATTGGATAAAAGTTCTTCTGGAAAAGTTTTATGTGATATTTTGATTTTTTCTGGGAGTAGTTTAGCAATTATAGAAGTTAAAGGTGTTATTTTAAGTAATCAAGCAATATTTAATGAAAATCCAAAAGATTATTTAAAAGAAATAATCCAAAAATACTTAAGCTCAAATGATGAAAGACCAAAAGGTCTAAAACAGCTTAAAAATAGCATTGATTGTATCATTAAAAAAACATATATTACAAACCAAAGAAATAAATTTTTAAACAATATAACTGAAATTATGCCAATTTTATTATTACGTGATGATGAACAAGTAAATGTAAGTGCAGACTATTTCGCTGATAAATTTAACGGTTTATTTAAAAACCAAGAGTTACCTAAAACAGGCAATTTTAAATATGGGAATTTAACTGTGCATTCATTAATAACTATTTCGATAAATCATTTATTGATGTTAGCTGAAATTAATTTGCCCATCGATTTATTAAATCTATTTCAAGAATATTCTATAAAATCGCCAACTAGAAAGCAACTATTTACTGATTTTCTTGCTACTAGGCAGCCAAATTTTGTTTGTTTTCCAACAAATCAAATGCTTACAAGTCAAGCAGCCAGTGAACTATTAACTGGCTTAGGGCTCGTGTCAAATTAAAGATAACAAATTTTTGTGTCTAACTTATTGGATCCACATAATATTAACATTTTTTCGTAAACCTGCAAATGTTAATGCCTCACCTGGTTTTTTCTTTTTTAGACTTGGATTTTTAATACTTTTAATAAACTTAATCACTCTTTGAACATTGCTTAGGCTAAACTCATTTTTAGCTAGTAAACTTAAAATAATTGTAGATTCTTGCTTTAATAAAAGACTTCTATCAATTTTATTAATATCAATTATGGTAAATTTATGCTTGGCGCCTAATTCATTGATGTAATTAGTCATGTTTAATTTACTTTTGCCGACATAAAAAACCACCTGAAGCACTGGCATTTTATATTTGCGGAGGATCATATACTAGTAATTGTGCATTCGTAAAGGCATATCTGGATCGTTTTTAATTTGAATCTCAAATTGAATAAAGATTTTATCTATATTACAATTTAAATTATTTTACAAAGTAAAACTATCCGGAACTATTTTAGCAATAATACCAAAGTCAATACACATTTCCGCTATTCGTTTCAAGGTGGTATCAGCTAACGTAATTGAACCAGGCTCAATTTTAAACCCAAATATTTTTTCAAAACCAGGAGATTTAATTATTTCTAAAAGTGTGTCCAAAAAAATTGCTTCGGTTATTTTACGTTCATAATCATTCATATGTTAACTTCAATAAACTTATATATATAGACGTAATTTAGAGGTAAAAAGTTTGATTGATTATCTTTAATATTTAATACATTTAAAATGTAGTTATAATTTAATAAATATTATTCACGGATGCGATTCTTAAAATACATCTAATTTATGAAGAAAAAACTTATTATTTGAATTTAAAAATCTAGTTGATTCAATTAATAAAAACTTAA
>DAHXLC010000110.1 GCA_027371815.1 Candidatus Melainabacteria bacterium
AATATAATAAAAATTAAAATGACCAAAATAACAAGTTGTTTTGATTTTTTTAAAACTTTAAAAAACTGTGATCTTATTTTTTTATTATGCATAAATAAAATCCTGAAAAATTTTAACCTATCTTAATTATAGCGTAAACCAATTTGGCCTATTGGGAAATGTACAACGCTTAGAATTAAACAATTTACATTTTAATACTGGCATATTTAACTTTGACCATTTCTTGCATTGTGTATTTGACACCTTCTAGACCAAAGCCTGATTCCTTTCGTCCTCCATAAGGAATATGATCACTACGAAATGTTGGCGGATCATTAACCAAAACTCCAGTGGTATCAATATTATGAATAGCCTTAAAAGCAATATTCAACGAATTAGTATAGATTGAAGCCTGAATACCATAATTCGATTCATTTACACAAGCTATAACGTTATCAATATTATCATAGCTATTAATACTAACAATTGGGCCAAAAACCTCTTCACAGACAACTTTCATTTGGGCAGTAGTATTAGTTAATATGGTAGGGGTAAATATATTATGTTCTTTTTGCTCACCTTGTAATAATACCTTTGCACCAAGTTTTACAGCTTCATTAATAAATGCAGCTGTATTTTGACAAGCTTCACTATTAATCATTGGCCCCATTTCAACACTTTCATCCAAAGGATTGCCATATTTAATTTTTTTAACTGCATCAATAAATAATTTAGTAAATTCAGCTTCAATATCTTTATGAACATAAATGCGTTGAACCGAAATACAAATTTGTCCAGCATGAGAAAATGCCCCTTTACACAATCCCTGAACAGCCAAATCAATATTAGCATCACAATGTACAATACTAGCAGCATTGCCACCTAATTCCATAATACATTTAACACCATTAGCTACTTTTCTCGTAATATTCCACCCTACACTTGGCGATCCGGTAAAAGTAAGTGCTTTAATTTTAGGGCTTTCAACTAACCGATTAGTATCACTACCTTTAAGACATAAAACAATTAAGGCATCAACCGGTAATCCTGCCATTATTAAAATTTCCTGCAAAATAAGAGCTGTTATGGGTGTTTGACTGGCCGGTTTAAGAATCACGGTATTGCCACAAGCTATAGCTGGAGCAAGCTTGTGGGCAACCAAGTTTAAGGGAAAATTAAATGGCGTAATTGCTAACACTATTCCTAATGGTTCATGAGTCAAATAAGCCATACGTCCTTCACTTAAAGGACTTACATCCATAGGAATTTGGCGGCCTTCATTGGTTAAAATTAATCTTGCAGCAATTTCAAAGGTATTTACAGCACGAGCAACTTCCATTTTCGCATCATTAATTGGTTTGCCACCTTCAAGAGCAATAATATTAGCCAATTCCAGGCTACGCTGGCTTAACAGTCCAGCAGTTTTAATCAAAATTTGTGACCGTTCATAAGCTTTTAATTTAGACATTTTATTCATAAAACAATTTTGGGACAAAGTCAGGGCTTCCTGGACTAATGCTTCATTAGCCAAGCCAACTTTAGCCACAACCGATTGATCATAAGGATTCAAAACTTCAAAAAAACTATTACTACTTTTACTGCCTACTTTTAAACCATATTCTTTAATGGGATTATTTTCGATAACTTTGGCCATCTGACACTCCTTAAAATTTCTCTATACTATATATCTTATTGACATTGAAAATTCTGGTTACACTTGAATTAAATAATAAAAATCGCATGATCTTGGGCTTTGCCAAATTTATAGTTTATAAAAGTATCTTTAATTGTCCCATATTTAAATTTTAGCTAGTTATAAGTAAAATATCTAATATAACCTTATAGAATTAATAATCAACCAGAAAAGATTAAAAAAAAATTATTTTCACCAATACTTTAGCCAAAAGCCAAATCTTTAATTTTTAAAAATCAATCATTTTATCCTGAATCTGACTATATTTGACTAAAGTATTGGAGTTTTAAATTTTATCTAATACTTAAGCCTAAAAAATAAATTAAAATAGAGCCTATGAATGTTCCTTATTTGCAATTTTATTAACCTCTTAAACAGCTCACTTAATGACTAAACAATTAACTAATTTAGCTAAGATTATTAAAATAAATTTAATTTTAGTAATTTGCTTGGTTTCAACCTTGCCAGCTCCTGGTTATGAACGAAACAATCATCTAGTTAGCCCGGATACCAAAGCCCGTCTCAAGCAAATTGAAATTAAACGCAAGGAATTACAAAAAAAATTATCGCTAACCAAGAAAAAAGAAAAAATAGCCATTCTTCAATTAAATTTATTAAAAAGCAAATTAAATAAGACTACTAAAGTTTTAAATAACAGTAAAAACGAATTAAATTATACCGATTCAGCTTTAAATCAATGCCAAGAAAAATTAGCCAAAACTCAAGATAATTACACCGATTTTACCAAACAAGCCTCCTATCGGTTACGCCAAATTTATGAAGGTCATCGCATTGGTTTTATTGAAATGCTCTTCCAGGTCAATTCACTCCCCTCATTACTTGATTTCCTCTATTATCAGGAAAAAATTGCTAATGAAGACAAGAATTTACTTGAGTCGTTAAAAGCCAAATCCGATGCTCTTAACCAAGCTAAAAACAGTTTAGACAACAAAAAAAGTTGGTTAGAAAACTTTGTTGATACAGTTGCCCAAAGAGCTAAAGCCATTTTTCAAGCCAAAGAAACTCAAGAAGAAATGGCACGTAAATTACAATCACAACGTGAATTCTATGAACAGGCCGAACGTCAATTAGAAATAGAATCAAAACGTTTGGAAACCCATATTAATACAATGGAATCTAATTATGAAAAATCGACAGTAACCAAACGAGCTGGCACTGGTCATTTTAAATTACCAATCACAGCTCGCATGTCATGTCCCTTTGGTTGGCGGGTTCACCCAATTTTTCGTACCCGTAAATTTCATACTGGTGTAGATTTGGCCGGAAAAAATAAAACCCCTGTTCATGCTGCTGACAATGGTCATGTTTTATTTACTGGCTGGTATGGTGGCTATGGCAAAGTGGTCATCATTAGTCATGGAAATGAGCTTTCTACTTTATACGCCCATATGTCACAAGTGGCTGTATCAGCTGGTGATAATGTTAATCAAGGTGACATAGTTGGTTACGAAGGCACTACTGGATTTTCAACAGGACCTCACGTGCACTTTGAAGTACGCGTAAAAGGCAAACCCAATAACCCCCTTAATTATGTTAGCAATTAATACTGTCAACATAATTAAGGACACTAACAGCAGCAATAAAACCGTTAGATTCTAATTAACTTTCACTGATTCAAGCCAAATTCACCAAATAAAGGCTGCATAGAAGCATTAATTTCATCACTACCCTGATTAAGCAAAGTATAAAAATCATCTTCTTCAAAATTATCCATCTCGAGCTTTTTCGCTAATTCATCAATAGTCATTTTCAAATCTTTTTCAAGCAAACCTAATATTGCTTTAGCACGATCAGCCCAAACCACCAAATCAATAATTGCTTGATTAATATTAGTATTATCTTGCAATAATTTATCGATAACCCATGATGGTAAAGTATCCAGATTTATACTTTTGCTATTTTCATTAGGTTCAATCGTAACAACCAATTTTTGATTAATTAATTTATACAATAAATCAATTAATTCGTTAAGACTTAAATTAAGCGATTCAAAAGCTTTGGCAATGGTATTAATACCATTTAAGCGGTCAATAATAAATTTAAGAAAATTATCACTGCTTTGCGATAATAAATTATAAGCATCAGAGGTTGGGATCAAAACCGAATTAACCGTTATACCAAGTTCATTTAAAAAAATTCGCTTTTTAACATATTCAACACCAGACTGGATAATACCAGCAGGTTCCATATTAATAATTAGCGGAAAATTTAAACTACCAATATCATTATTTTCTTCATAAAAAAAGTTTGCTTCTTGCCAGAGGAAAATTTCTAATATGGCATCTAGCCCAATTAACACACCTAAAGTAGCATAGACAGGTATACCATCAAGCAAAAAGACTTCAGCAATTTCAATGCCTTCTTGTATAGTAAGCTTTCCATTAAGTTTACTATTAAAACTTAAATTTAAAAGTGTAGCAAAATTAATTTTCGATAAATCACCAGATAATTGCATAATTATAACTTTAATTTATAAGTTAACTAATTTTATTTTATAAAAGTAAAATTAGATTACCATATATAATGGAAAATGGTAAATACAAACTAGAAATTGCCTAATAAAAGCTTAAAAATTTTGGAGGACGGCATGGATCAAAATCGAAACCTAGAAGTCAAGCCTAGTGAATCAGATAATCTCATTGATGCTCAAGAGGATGAAAGTTCTAAATGGTACACAAAGACTATCATTCAATCAGAACTTGCTGACTATTCACCCGTTAAAGGCTGTATGGTTATCCGACCATATGGTTATGCCTTATGGGAAAATATCCAGCGAATCCTTGACAAGATGATTAAAGATACCGGTCATCAAAATGCCTACTTTCCTTTATTTATACCCGAATCATTTTTAAACAAGGAAAAACAGCACGTCGAAGGCTTTGCCCCCGAATGTGCCGTAGTAACCCATGGCGGGGGTAAAAAATTAGAAGAGCCTTTAATTGTCAGACCAACATCCGAAACCATTATTAACCATATGTTTGCCAAATGGGTTCAATCATGGCGCGATTTACCATTATTGATTAACCAATGGGCTAATGTTGTACGCTGGGAACTAAGAACCAGAATGTTTTTGCGCACTACAGAATTTTTATGGCAAGAAGGCCATACCGCTCATGCCAGTGAAGCTGAAGCCAGGCACGAATCATTAAAAATGCTCAGCGTTTATAAAACCCTAGCTCAGGACTACCTTGCCTTACCAGTTTTAATGGGGGAAAAAACTGAAAATGAGCGCTTTGCTGGAGCCGTTAATACCTATGCCATTGAAGCCATAATGCGGGACGGGAAGGCATTGCAGGCAGGGACGTCACATTACCTGGGTCAAAACTTTGCCAAAGCCTTTGAAATACAATTCCAAAATGCTGATGGCGAGCTAGAATTTGCCTACCAGACCAGTTGGGGAGTATCAACTCGGCTAATTGGCGCTATTATTTTAGGGCATGGTGATACAAAAGGATTAATCCTGCCCCCTAAAATTGCACCAATTCAAGTTGTAATTGTGCCAATTTATAAAAATGACAGCGAGAAAACTATTGTTTTAGAAACCTGCCATAATTTAATTAAAAACTTAAAAGACAAAATACGCATTCACTTAGACGATCGCGATAATTATACCCCAGGCTTTAAATTTAATCATTGGGAACAACGTGGTATTCCGATAAGATTAAATATTGGCCCTAAAGATGTCGCCAACAACTGTGTTGAAATGGTATTACGCATTGATGGTCAAAAAATCCCTAAAACTCCACTAGCTAACCTCGAAAATATTTTAATCGACTATTTAGAGAAAGAACAACAGCGCTTATTTGATCGTGCCTTAAGTTATCGTCAAGAAAACACTCATAGCGTAAAAGCCATAGCTGATTTAGCCGACATAATCGCCAAAACCCCTTGCTTTATTCAAGCTTATTGGCAAGGATCCTCAATTGATGAACAAAAAATCAAACAGGATACTGGTGCTACGATTAGAGTACTTGTGGATAGTAACGTTAAAGGACTATGCATCTTAACTGGCAAAGAAACAAATAAAATAGCTGTTTTTGCTAAAGCTTATTAGAATATCCAAAATCTAACATTTTTAAGATGGCTGTTAAATCTATTACTCGCTATTTATTAATTTGCCAAAAATAATACCTAAAAAACCAGAACGATTTAATGAACCTTTTAGGCCTTCAGATAGAAGTAAAAGTTCAAAATGTCATAAAAATGAGTTAATTAGACAAATTGATGGCACTAGTTTTTACCACCTTGTAACAGGTGAAGAAAATTCATTATACAAACTTTATAGTATTTTACCAAAATTAATTGAAACGGTATTGAAAAAGAAAAATAAAGATCATTGTTCCTCTTGTATCTTCAAAACCCAAACGATTACCAGCATAACTACAAGCCTGACAAGGAAATCCACCAGATTCTATAGCACTACTAATTATATTTAACTTCTGGCCAAGAATGCCCTAGGCTTAATCGCCAAAATTACTAACTAGCTAATCCCTGTTTTTTTAGGCCTGGTTACAAAATTACTTATCCACTTAAAATTTAAATTTACATTACTAAAAATAATATATAATTAATTTAGGATATTAAATATAGGTAAAGTAAAAATGGAATCAGCTTTCTGGATGATAATTACTTTTTTGATATTTTTTGGTTTACCTAGTCTATTTTTAGCTGGCTGTTATAATTTATTAAGCCCGCTTATTAAAGTTCTGGTTAAACGGCTTGAACCAAAAACAGATGATGGACTTAAAATTAAAGATATCAATGACTTAATTACCAAGCTTAATTTGCTCGAACAAGAAATTCAGGAACACAAACATAAACTTATCCTACTAGAAGATAGTAATAATTTTTACCATAATTTACTTGAAGCCGAAATGAAGGCCGCTAAATCCAATACCAATTAAAATGCCTTACCTACATTACCCTTTTTACGATTAATCTAGAAGAAACCCTTACCCACCCTTAACTATATGAAAACATTTTTAGGTATTGATATTGGTACTTCAAGCGTTAAAATTATTGCTATTAATGAGACTGTAGATTTAATCGGTGAAGCGAGTTACCCTTATCCAACCGATTATCCCAAACCATTTTGGTGCGAACAAGATCCTGAATTATGGTGGCAAGCAACTAAAATTGCCTTAAACAAACTTTTAAGCTTACACAAAATCTTACCCGAAACAATTGCCGCAATTGGTTTAACTGGACAAATGCACTCTCTGGTAGCAATTGATCACCATAATCAAATAATTCGAAACGCCATTTTATGGAACGATCAACGCTCCAGCTTTGAAACCAAATACATTAATGAAATAGTTGGTGGGCAAAATAAGCTTATTGATTTAGTAGCCAACCGTTCCATTACCGGATTTACTCTAAGTAAATTATTATGGCTTAAACATAATGAATCAGCTAATTTTGCCCAGATTCATAAAATTCTATTGCCTAAAGATGAAATTCGCAGGCGTTTAACCAATGATTACGCCACTGATGTAAGTGACGCCAGTGGTACTTTAATGTTTGATGTTAAAAATCGTAAATGGTCAAATGAAATTTTAGAATTATTTAAAATC
The DNA here is from genome assembly GCA_027371815.1 of Candidatus Melainabacteria bacterium. Classification (GTDB taxonomy): domain Bacteria; phylum Cyanobacteriota; class Vampirovibrionia; order Obscuribacterales; family JAKAZS01; genus JAKAZS01. Next base: position 7,267 of record DAHXLC010000110.1, read on the forward strand.
AACCCCCAAATTCTACCTGACGTATACGAATCAGCTCAAATAACCGGTTATGTTTCTGAGTTAGCCCGTAACGAATTAGGCCTAAATATAAACTGCCCGGTTATTGCTGGAGCCGGTGATTGCATAGCAGCAGCAATCGGGTTAGGTGTTGTAGATGACGGAATTTTAGCCATTTCACTAGGCACAAGTGGAATTCTCATGGCAAGCACATCTAATCCGTTAATTGATTATTCTGGCCGTCTTCATAGTTTTTGTCATGGGATTGAGCATAAATGGCATATTATGGGGGTAAATTTAACTGGCGGTGGCTCTTTGAAATGGTTTAAAGAAGCTTTATATCCAGATGATGACAAATTTTATGATGCCATTGATCGTAATATTAAGGATATAAATCCAGGATCGTCTGGACTTTTCTTTCTGCCTTATCTTAATGGCGAACGAACACCACATTTTAATGCTAATGCTCACGGTGCCTATATTGGCTTAACACTTAAACATAACAAAAGCCATTTTTTAAAGGCTTTAATGGAAGGTGTTGCCTATAATTTACGTCAAACGCTTGAAATTATGCAAGAAATCCCTATTCCCATATCCCAAATTCGCGTTACGGGAGGCGGTCTTAAAAATCAGCTCTGGCTTAATATCTTAAGCGACATCTTTGGCTATAACTTAATTAAACTTAAATCAGATCAAGGCCCAGCCATTGGTGCTGCCCTTCTAGCTGGACAGGGCAGTAATTATTTTAACAATATTGAAGACAATGCCATTAAGCTTGCCAAGAGCACTGAAACGATTCAGGTAAATGAAGCCAACCATCAATTTTATAAACATAGTTACCGAATTTTCCAAAACTTATATACGGCCTTAGAAAACCCCTATAATGAAATAGCTAATTTATATAACAATACGAATTATTAACAAAGATAGCCAAATAAATTAAAATATATAAGTTCAACTATTTTTTATTATTAATTTAAAACTCAACATAAGCAATTTAATTATATTTGATATTTTAGTGTTAATGAAATAGGATTTTAAATGTGGCTGAAAACATACTAGTTTTAGTAAGTGATCTCATTACCCAAAACCGCTTTGATGAAGCCTATGTTATATTAGCCTCTCACTGTGAACAAAATCCCCAAGATCCTATCTTAGAATTTAAGGCCGGTTGGCTTAGTTACCAGATTGGCCGTTATGAAGATGCCGAACGTCATTTAAAGAGTTCGTTATCCTCACAAATGGCTAATCCTGATGCCCATTATTATTTAGGCTTAACTTTATTAAAAGAAAATCGCCCCAAAGAAGCCATGCCTGAATTTCGCGAGACCTGTGAACGCAAACCCGATTTTGCCGTTGGTCATTTACACTGGGGAATTTGTCTTTATCAGTCAAAATCTTACAAAGGTGCTTTAGGTCAATTCAAACAGGCTATAGCTCTAAATCCAAATTTAGCCTCAGCCTTTTATTATGCTGGAACCGTAAGTCTTGATTTAGGTATTTATGAAGACGCCATAATGTATTTTGAAAACAGTTTAAAAATCGATCCTGATTTATTTAACAGTTATATTAACCTTTCAGCAGCCTATTTAAACATTGACAACCCTAGTAAGGCCATAGAGATTTTAACCAAAGCTGCCAAAATTAATGATAAAGATTTTTTATTACATAAAATCTGGGCACAATGCCTGTTTAAACTAGGTCAACATCAAGAATCGCTAAAGCATTTTCAAGAAGCCTTAAATAATAATGCCAAATCCTTAAAGGCTCAAGATCGAGCCTTATTATTTAATGATTTAGCGGTAAATTTATTTAGTCTCAACCTTATTGAAGATGCCTGTGAAAAACTATTCGAAGCCATCCAGGTAGATAACAACCTGATACCAGCTAGATTAAATTTAGGTTTAGCCCAAGGAGCTCTAGGTGAGTATGAATTATCCCAAGGCACACTTTTAGCTATTGAAAAAGCTCCCAGTGATATTTTAAATTATTATGGTGGCATTAACCATTTAATTATGGGGCATTATGAAGAAGCAAGCATAATGCTAACTCAGATAACTAATGACGCACTGCCGGCAATTAATTATTTTAAAGGTTTAAGTTTACTAGCTAATGAAAATTTAGACCAAGCCTTGATTTTTTTTAATAAAGCAAGCCTTGACAGCTTTACCAATTATTTAGCCTATGATGCTTTAGGCTGTTTATATACAATGCTCGGAGATTACCCTAAATCCATCGAATCGTTTCAATTAAGCCTTTCGCTAAACAGTAATTTTGCTATGGCACATTTACATTTAGCGCAAAGTTTATTGATAACGGAACGCTGGGATGTTGCTATCCTAGAAATATACAAGGCGATAGAATTAGATCCTGATTGTATGGAAAATCAAAAAAAATTAATTGAACGTCTGATAAATGCTGAAAAATATGAAATTGCCTTTGCCTTAAGCAATATGTATGCCAAAATTATTACAATTGATTTTGAATTTGCCATATTTGAAGCTAAAATATTGAAAAACCAGGAGAAATATGAAGAAGCCTTAGAAATTCTCAATACCATTATTACAGCTCAAAACGAAACTGGTGCTTACTCAGTAAAACATCCAGCTAATGCTCATTTATTATCCGGGCAAATCCATCTTCATCTAGGTAGAGCAGCTGAAGCTGATTATATGTTTCGAGCTGCAGCTAATTTAGATGATAATGATGCCCAACTTTATTATTCCTGGGGCAAAACATTGTCAATGCTTGGATTGAATGAATTTGCCGTCGAAAAATATGAAAAGGCGAATCAACTTGATCCTTATGATCCAGCTATCTATGAAGCCTGGGCTAATGCCTTAAAAACCATTGGTAAATTTGACATAGCTGCACAAGTGTATAAAATGGCTTCTGAATATATTTAATTTTTATGATAAAATGACCTTATAAATGAACTGAAAACTATAATTTAATCAAATAAATCGTAGCCTTAATCAAGATGATAATTGCAAAATGCCCTAAAATATTCTTAAAAAAATTAACCCTAACGCTAATTTTCAGTTTAGGGCTTACTCTGCCAGCCTACGCAGCAAATGTTAACGACGAATTAAGCACTATGGAAATGTACTATTTTCATCATTGCTATCGTAAAAATCCCACTATTGAAAGAGTCGACCGCCTGGAAAAAATGGTTTTTGGTTCAACTGATGATACAGCTGGAATTGACAAAAGAATTCAAAATCTTAACGGCGTTTTTGCTGCAACACAATCAAACTCAAGCAATAATACTATGGCAAATTCTGAGCCAATTCCTAATACTGATTCTAATCAAGAAAACAAATCTCCTAATAATTTGCGAAAAGAATCTTCCCCTCAAGGCAGTCTTCCGGCAAATAACCTAAACCAAATTAATCATTCTAATCATTATTTGCCAACAGCCCCTCAAGAAACTGCCCAACATAACAATTTTAACAAGTCCAATGCTTTACCAAAAAATGATTATCCAATTGTGTCAACAATGGAGATGAAAGTATTTAATCAAACTTACCAGGATGAACCAATTAAAGAACGACTAGATCGACTTGAATTAAAACTTTATGGTACTAAGTCAACATTACCTGATTTAAGCGAACGAGTTGACAACTTAATGAGCACTATGGATCTTAATAAGCCCAAGTCAAAAGTAACACAAAAACATAGTGACTGGATGAGCGAAGATGAATTAGAAGCTCAAAATGCAAGCTTGGGAAACAATGCTGTTGATCAAGCCTATAATCAGCAAGCCAATATGGGCATGGGTGGCTCGAATATGGGCATGGGCGGCTCAAATATGGGCATGGGTGGCTCAAATATGGGCATGGGTAGCTCGAATATGGGCATGGGTGGCTCAAATATGGGCATGGGCAGCTCGAATATGGGCATGGGTGGCTCAAATATGGGCAGTAACTTTAATAACAATTTTTTAAACGGTGATAACTTTTTTGGCAGTGACAAACCCAAAAATCCCAAAAAATTAGCAAAATTTGACATGCAAAAATATGGTATTAACCAATGCGTCACTAGATTAGAACAAGAAATTTTAGGTAAAACCAACCAGCATCAACCTTTAGAAACCAGGGTTGCCAAGCTTGAAAATATAATTTTCCCGGATGGTAAAAATCCTAAGAAAACCAATGTAGGCAAACGTGTTGAAAAATTATTAGCCGTTGTTCCTATTGACAAAAGCAATCAAACCAACAATAATAATTTTCCAAATTTTAATCCCAATAACCCAAACAAAGATATGAGTCTCAATAGCCTGGGCAATAATATGCAAATGCCAATGCAACCTAGTTCAGGGATGAGTTACAATTCCAGCTTCTCAAATCCCCTGTCCAGTATGCAATATTCAGGTTCTAGCTACGGCTTTGGCGGCATGGGCACGGGTATGGGACTCGGTGGCATGGGTATGGGACTTGGCGGCATGGGTATGGGCGGTGGGGGTTTTAATAGTGGATTTTCACCTTTTGGTAGTGGTTATGGTTTTAGCAGCGGAATTGGCCGCACTGGCTTAGGAGCAGGTTTAATTTACCCGTAAATTAAAAAAAACTTATTTAATGAATTATATTCTTTAAATAAGTTTGGCAAGTTTTAATTTACAATGACTAATATTATCCAACTTAATAGTTATTAATTCTTAGGCAAGGAGATAAAATGATTCGACTTAACAAGTCAGTTGAACTTTTAGAATGGGGTCTTGGTTCAAAACAAGGCAATCAAAACTGGAATAAAATTGGCAGTGGCAAAATTATCCAAAAACCTAAAGTTAATGATGGTATTGCTGAAATCAAAGTTGCCATTAACGGCGACTTTGTTAAAGCCAATTTAAACGATGATTATATTAAAATAGCTCAATTAGGTGAAGGTATAACGGCAAATGCTAATCAGGCTGGTGAAGTTGGTATGGGTAGAATTAAAAAAATTGAAAAAGCCAACAATCAACACATAGTTACCATTGAATTAAAAGGTGCGGCTAAGTTTAGCAATTAAAGCTAAGACATTATTAACCACGAGTTTTTTCACAGGCCACCTTTAATGAATTAACAACTTCATGCTGAATCATACTTAAGGCTACATTGACAAGACCTTTAGGTATAACTGATCCAGGAATAGTTTTAATCGTATATGTTGCTTTACATATTTTGCCATCCTCTTGAGGCAATAACTGCCAACTCCCCTCAAGATATTGAAAATTGCCATCTAACATATACCAGAAAAGTCTATTTGGTCCTTGGGATAAATCATTTACGGTATGTTGACAAGTTTGTTTAACAAACATTTGTGGCTTCAAAAAACTTTCAATATAAACCAAGGATTTATTACTTTTTAAAACATTACAAGATTCAATCTTGCTAAAGATTACTGGGTAATTTTTAAAATCCGTTAAAGTAGCCCAAACCTTGCTGACTGGGGCATTTATCTTCACTTCGACTGAAGCTTCAACAACTTTTTGTTTGTTTTGAGGTGTATTAAGCTGTTCTTTGGTTAAATTTATGGATTCCATCAAACTACTTAAAGTAATATTATTAGTATTATAACTGACTAAATCTTTAGCAAATAAATTACTTATGGTAACAAAATTCAATATTATCAAAGTAATTAGGATTTTGTTCATAAAATTTCTTCCTATATTAGTTAGTATTTACAATTAACTCTTTTTCAAGGATAACTTTTTGGCCACTTAAAGTTTTAGCTAAATTTATTCCTTGAGGACTAATTATGGAGCTTGGCCCCGTATTAGCAACAAATAAAACATATTTGTGATTTTCAACTGCTCTAAACGTTGCAAATGCAATCATTTGTTCACCGATTATAGAATTATGGAACCATGACAAATCACTTAAATTAACTATTATTGACGTATTGGTAGACTGAAAATCCTTGCTTAATTCTGGATATAGTATCTCAAAGCATATTAACACATTTATCTTTATTTTGCCAATGGCTAAACTAATTGACTTATCACCAAAACTAAATTCACTTCCAGCCGGTGTACAAGTTATTTCCTGAAGCTCTTTAGGTAATAACTTAACCCAGGCTGGATTAAATTCACCAAATGGTACTAAGTATCGTTTATGATAAATCTCCTTATTCAAGCCCAAATCATTTATTCCATAAGCACTATTATAAATCTTATTTATAATGTTATTTTTGTACATAGCACCAGTTAATATTTTTAACCGATTTTTCCAACACAGAAATTTATAAGTTACCACAGCTCCAATATTCCCAATCAAATTAGTCGGCGTAGCATTTTCGGGCAATATAACCAATTCATCATGACACTGATTTAATAACCAAACATTTTTTTGTAAAATTTGCGTAAAAGAAAGTTGCTGCTGATAACGCTCTTCGACTGTGATATTAGGTTGAATTAAAGCCACCTTGATTTTTTGAGTATTGACATTGTTTTCGGGCAAACTAAAGATACTAAAACCAAAACCAAACCAACAAATAAAGATAATAAGTGCCGTTAGTATTACTTTTAAGTCGGGTTTAAATAACTCCATTTTAAAACTATTTTCATTATTGCCAAACTGCCGATAAAGATCATTAGCTAGAAAAGCAAAAGCCGTATTGACCATAAGAATAAGCATGGCTAAGGCTTTGCCGCCAAAAAAATTACAAGGTTGAATTATTACGGGGTTATGATATTGCGTATATTCAAAAGAAGTCCAGCCTACACCAGACAATTTATATTGGTTTAAATAATTCATTACGATAGTTATTATTAAGGGTACAGCCAATAAATTTAACAGCTTTACTTGCCTAGTTAAATTAAATCCGACTTTGGCTATCATTAAAGCTATCACCAAAATTAAACTTTGATGAATAACTTCAAAAAACCAGGCAATTATTGGTATTAAATCAATCCAGTATTTGTCTATGCCACTTAGCCAATCGAGTGGACTTAAACCTAAAAACCAATTTAAATAAATTAAATTATAAATTAAACCATAGATAAGACCTAAACCTAAAGCTTGCCAAAATCGGGTAAACAGCAATAAGATAAAAGGTGTTAAAGCAAACCAAATATTATTAGCAAAATCCAAGACTCCAAAGTGAATTCCTGGCGCTGATAACCCAGCTATTATCCCACTTAATATAAATATAGCAAGTAAGCCAAATTTTTGCTGGCTTACTTTAGAATAAACTTTTAGAGTAAGGGTTAGCTTGGCTATCCCCCACTCGAAAAGTTTATTAATATCGCTACTTGATAAATAGTGCAACAATTAGGTAATAAACATTATCTAGTTTGCTGGCGTTGGCGTTGAAACAGGTTTAGCAGGTTGCTTCATTAAAAGCTCTCGAACTTTAAAATCAATTTCCTTTAACATTTTAGGATTGTTTTCTAAAAATTGACGAGCGGCTTCACGACCTTGACCAATTCTTTCATCCTTGTAGGCAAACCACGCACCGGCTTTTTTAACTACTTCTAAATCAGCCGCAACGTCTAATAAACACCCAATTGAATTAATGCCTTTGCCAAAAATAATGTCAAATTCGGCAACTCGAAATGGTGGCGCCATCTTATTTTTTACAACTTTAACCTTAACACGGTTACCATACTCGACGTTATCTTTTTTTAAAGTTTCTGTTTTACGAATATCTAAACGCACTGAAGCATAAAACTTTAAAGCATTACCACCGCTAGTTGTTTCTGGATTACCATACATAACCCCAATTTTTTGCCTTAACTGATTAATAAAAATAACGATAGTACGGGTCTTATTAACCACTGCCGTTAATTTTCTTAAAGCCTGACTCATTAATCTAGCTTGTAAACCAGGTAAACTATCACCCATTTCACCTTCAATTTCCGCTTTAGGCACTAAGGCTGCCACCGAATCAATAATTACCAAATCAACGGCACCAGAACGAACCAATTGCTCAGTGATTTCTAAAGCCTGTTCGCCAGTATCGGGCTGAGAAATCAACAACTCATCAACATTGACACCAAGAGCCCGAGCATATTCTGGATCCATTGCATGTTCAGCATCAACAATGGCCGCAATGCCACCTAATTTTTGCACTTCAGCAGCTACGTGTTGAGCTAACGTAGTTTTGCCCGATGATTCCGGCCCATAAATTTCAATTACTCGACCTCGGGGCAATCCACCAACACCTAAAGCCACATCCAAGGATAAGGCTCCGGTCGAAACGGCTTCAACCTGATGTTGACGAGCATCACCAAGTTTCATGATTGAACCATCTCCATATTGCTTCTTAATTGAATCAAGCGCCATGCCTAAAGCCTTTAAACGTTCAGGGCTTGTTGCAGTAGGTCTATTAGTAATCATTTCAGCGTCCACGGGAGGACTATTTTTACTTGCTTTACTGTTTTTTTCAGACGCAGTATTGTCTTTTGTTGCCACAGCCATACTCATTCTCCTTTAAAACTAGGTATTAGTCATTATTAAAACGACAAATTTAACTTAATCAGTATTATATGCTTAATCATCAGGTTTTTACAGTACTTTCAACAAATAAGCAATTGCTATTCATTGTATATTCAAAACAATCCATTCTAAATTGGTAAGCCTAAATAATAACTTAGTTCAATTGCTGTTTTAAAGCTTTATCTTTGGGTATATAAGAATTAAATTGTAGTTTTAATTCTTCCCAATATAAAACTCTATAGATAAGAACGTATTTTTTTTAAAAAAGTTCTAAAAATTTAATAAAATTAAAAAAAATTAATGGATTACCAATTTAGAATGGATTGTTTTGAATATACAATGAATAGCAATTGCTTA
>DAHXLC010000128.1 GCA_027371815.1 Candidatus Melainabacteria bacterium
ATAGGAAAAGTGTAATCAAGATCCCTATCCTCTTCGAGGCAGTCAGCTAGAAAAATAACTTTGGCCAAATCGGACAATTAAAACCCGAAATTATTATTTACAAAACTCTTAAACAAATCAAAATAGACTAATTTTATTTAAATTACTAACTAACTAAATTTCATCGTCAGTAGGTAATTCAACTAAAACAAATAATTAAATACTTAAGTTTAAATTTGAACTATGTCCAGGAAATGCTTTAGCCTGAGGATTTATATAGGTACAGGCAAAATTAACCGCTGTAGCGGCTTCGGCCGCACCAGTAGCGATTAATTTAAGCTTAGCGGCATGCGTTGCAATGTCGCCAGCGGCGTAAATTCCCGGCAAATTAGTTTCCATTTTTTCATTTACCGCTATAGCATTACCTTCCATCTTTAAACCCCAACTTTTAAGGAAATCAAGGTTAATCACAAAGCCAATATTAATAATTAGGACATCAATATCCAAAGTTTCTTCTTTACCAGTACGATTATCAAAAATAGTTACCGTATTGACTTTTTCTCCGGTAGAATTAATTTCTTTTAACTCATAAAATGTTTTCACATCAACTTTATTAGCTTTCATTTCCTCGACTGAAGTCTGAACAGCCCTAAACTGATCCCGTCGATGAATTAAGGCAACTGAGGTTGCTAACTGCGAGAACTCATTGGCCCAATCTACTGCACTATCACCACCACCAACTATCAGCACTTTTTTTCCGCGAAATTGTTCTTTATTCTTCACCGCATAGAAAATAGCCTTATTCTCAAGACTACTATCATGTTCAACATCTAATTTTTTAGGGACACAAGCTCCAGCCCCAATCGCTAACAGGATTGATTTACTGTAATGTTCATCAGTTTTATCCGAAATCACCTGCCAGATGTCTTCACTATACTGATTAAGTTTTAAAACTTTTTCACCTGAACAAAAAGCTGGCTTAAACAAACCACCTTGCATACTTAAGTTTTTGGCAAGATCTTTAGCTAAGATTTTTGGATGACCGGCCACATCATATACATATTTTTCTGGGTACAAGGCTGTTAATTGACCACCAAGCTCAGGCAATACATCAATAACTTTAGTTCTTAAGCCTCGTAAACCAGCATAAAAAGTACCAAACAGTCCAGTTGGACCTCCGCCAATTATTGTTATATCAAAAACATCCATGAAAAAATCGTCTCCAAAATTAGTAAAAATAATTACATTATTATAATTATATATAAACAAATATTGTACAAAGGAATTGTAAATATAAAGTAGAAGTAAATTTTAATTTAAACTTATCTAAATAAAATATATTTCACCTGGCTGACATTAAAAACTTATAATTAAAACGCAAGCAACGGCAAACGCAACAATCATAAAAAAAATAATCAACAAAAAAAATCTTGACAGCTGAATCTGGGTATTATCATTACTTTACTTAAAATTATTTTAACAATTCTAACAATTTACCAGCCATCTTTACATCTAAAGTATGGCCTCCTTTAACACTGATAAATTTAGCCTTAAATCTTTGCGGATTATATCCCGACAACATGAGATCGCCAAATAAATCTAATAATTTATGGCGGACAGGTTCATCATTAAATATCAGTTCTTGACTAAATCCATCGGGGGTTAAAGTTACCATAACGTCGTCAACACCTAATAACTTATGCTCCTTAAGACTGCCAAAAGTTCTAGCCAAACCAATATCTTCAATTAAAGACTTATCATTAAATTCCTGCCAACGTTTTCCAATTAAAGGATGTTGCCAGTCCATTAAATAATTCAACGAAAATCGAGAATCAGGCAAGGCCATAAGATAACTTGAATTTTGTTTAAACATAATTGGTTCGGTTAATTCAATATCAGCTACCACTGGTATTGGTTTAAGCGAATTAGCATAAAACAAATCTAACCAAAGTTTAGCACTACCATCACCTAAAGGTATTTCTGGACCATCTACAAAAATATCTAAATTATTTAGACCAAACAATCCAATTGCTGCTAAAAGATGTTCAACTAAACAAATACGTTCACTCTTAATGCCTAAAACTACATTACGTAAGGTATTAACCACATAATTAGCATTGGCCGGAATTTTAACTAAACTTGAGGAACTGGTTTTAAGGAAAAAATTAATACCACTGTTTCCAGGTTTCAACTCAACTTTAACCATCTGTTTAGAAGTCAGTCCGATAGCACTTAAAATTAAGGGTTGAGCCACTGTATTACACATTTATAATTATTTTTTAAAGCCAATTTTTTTACTACTAAAGCCTTAACTAAAATAGCTGTTTTTAT
>DAHXLC010000102.1 GCA_027371815.1 Candidatus Melainabacteria bacterium
AAATAGAAACAACTAAATTAATTATGCTTCTACTTTAATAATACTTTACAACCTGATAACTGTCTAGTAGTCAAGGATATAAAATAATATAATTATTTCCTCGGTAAAAATAAACAATGACTAGAACAAAAATTATTGCAACCATTGGACCAGCCTGTAAGGATCCCAAAACCTTAGAAAAAATGATTAACGCCGGCATGGATATAGTTAGAATTAACTGTTCACATGCAAGTCATGATAATATTGCCTCGATTATTAATGATGTAAGAAATTTAAGCCAGAAATTTGAAAATCCTATAGGCATACTTTTAGACTTATCGGGTCCCAAAATTCGCACCGGAAAGCTTAAAGATAGCCAAAGTGTAGAACTGATAACTAAAGCCGAATTTACCTTAACTGCTCAAACAATTGAAGGCGACCAGTCAATAGTTAGTACCAATTATCCTAAATTAGCCAATGAAGTTAAAGTTAATGATCGAATTCTTCTTGACGATGGTTTAATTGAATTAAAAGTCAAAAAAATTAATGACGATAATGTAATTTGTGAGATTATAACCGGTGGCATATTAAAAAATCACCAAGGCATTAATTTGCCAGGGGTAAAATTATCGATTCCAGCTTTAACGGATAAAGATATAGCTGACTTAACCTTTGCCTTAAATTTTGAAATTGATTTTGTCGCTTTATCTTTTGTGCGAGATGCTAGCGATATTGTCCACTTAAAAAATATCATTGGCAACCACTATCCTCCGGTTATGGTTATCGCCAAATTAGAAAAGCCTGAAGCAATTGACTGCCTTGATGAAATCATGGATGTAGCTGATGGTGTAATGGTAGCACGTGGCGATTTAGGTGTTGAATTGCCACCAGAAAAAGTGCCGCCTGTGCAAAAACTTATTATTCAAAAAGCTAACCTTAAAGGTATTCCGGTAATCACCGCTACCCAAATGCTGGATTCTATGGCTAATAATCCAAGACCTACCCGAGCCGAAGCTAGTGACGTAGCTAATGCTATTTTTGATGGCACTGACGCAGTCATGCTTTCCGAAGAAACTGCTACTGGTCATTATCCAGTTGAAGCCGTAGCTATTATGGATAGAATTGCCTTTGAAGCAGAGTCTTCAATTAATTTCAACCAATTACACGTACACGAATTACCGACCCAGGCTCACGCAATTGCTCATGCAGCCTGCAATATGGCTGTAGACATGAAAGCCAAATTAATTGCTACTTTTACTAAAACTGGTTCAACAGCCAGGTTAATTTCGAAATTCCGACCGCCTAATACCATAATTGCCTTAACTCAGCATTTACATGTTTTTCGTCAATTGTCAATTTTCTGGGGGGTTAATCCCATTATGCTAACTGAAGTATCTGATACTGAAGCCACCTTAGCCTTAGTTGAAAGTACTTTACAAAAAAAAGGCTTAGTCAGTCCTGGTGATGATATTGTTATTACGGGCGGATTGCCTATAGCGGCTCGCGGTCCGGCTAATTTTGTAAAAATTGCCACAATAACTGATAGACCCAAGCGATCATTTGTGGAATTTAAAGGAATTTAAAGGAATTAATTTATTTGCCCTAATTCAATAGTTGAAAAGTTATCTCCAGGTTCTAACTTTTCAACTATCGCCAAACCAGTTTTAACTTCACCAATACAACTATCCATGCCATACCAAGCTCGCAGCCAAACTAAAGCCGAACTTGAATTGCTCGATATAGACAAATTAAGACTGCTAATTTTTTGATATGGTTCAATGCTTTTATCAGCGTAATCATAGCTTTTGTTATTGCTTTCAACCCCTAAAACTTGCTTAAATGGCCCCATCCATTGATCATGATAATTGGGATTTTTTTGTCTTTCGATATTACGACTAAAACCACAAGGTCCTTTTATAAAGCTTTTTACAAACGGTTTATCATTAAAATTATTATTGGAAATTAAAGCTATTAATAAGCTAACATTCTCCTTCTTTTCAACAGCAAAGGTAAAACTGCCTTTACTGGTTTTAACGAAAAATGTTGCTAGCTTATTATGCTTACCTTGATCTTCTGGTTGAGCTAACGTTGCTGAATCATTATCAACATCTTTAGCATCCACCATTGCAGTAAAAAGATTACCAAATAACGACATAATTAACAAAGCTAGAACTAATAACAATTTCATAATTTCTCCAATTTAAAATTAATTGTCTGAATTCTAGCAAAATCCATCTTTATTTCAAAGTAGGCTTAATAACTCCATCTGTTTTCGACAGCTTAACAGGTATCAAATATTGTCACAACAGACTTAGGAGGAATCGGCTTATTTAAGTGAGTAAATTCGATCAAAACATTCTTAAATTCAAATAAATCTTTAAAATATAATTAATAATTAAGTAATAATAAGTATCTGTTAATAATGCTAAAATTATCAATTGGAGATCTATTTTGCGACAATTTATTCTGGTTTTAATTAGTCTTTTAATTTTTCAGACAATAGCTAAAGCCGAAAATCACAGTTTAACACCACTCAATCCAATCAGTTTAACTCCAACTTATAACAAAACCGAATCTGTAACTAAGCAAATTTTATTAAAAAGCATAGAATTAGAAAAACTAAATTTATATTTTCGGTTAAATGCTGGTAAACAGGGCAGATGGAAAGGTCTACGCTATTTTATATCGCAAGAAGCCAATTTTGGCTTAACTGAAGCTGGCGTCATAGATAGCGCTTATGAACGACTGAAAAATCTTCATTTACCCCATCATCCTAATCGCAGCATTTTAAAACAGGCAGCGGTCCCCCAAATAATCGGACCAATTATAGCTAGTCTAGGCTCGGGAATTGAACTTAGCATAAATATTTATCACCAATATCAAGCCTATAAAATTGGTCTATCTCCTGGAGTGGCTAAAAAACGTATTTATCAAATTCGTGATGAAGTCAACTTACTTATTGAACATCATCATAAACTAGTCACTGCTGAAAGTAAAATACCAGAGTTAAACACTCATGCCCGTATAGCTTTAGCTGAAGAAAAAGTCTTAGAAGATATCATCAACTTATCACTTATTGAATATCATTATTTTCATATGGACACCAGACAATTACTGGCTTTTCAACAATCATTATATTTATTGGATATTGCCAAAAACTCAATAGCTAGTGTAGCTAACTATGTATCATATCGCTCTGAATTACATAATATCAGTGCCTTAAATCAACCTTTAGGCATTTTAACAATAATTTCTGGTGGCTTAATTGTAGCAACCCCCATTATATCCAGGGTAATTGGTAAAATGGCCTATAAATATCATGAAAGCCATCTTGATTTACCCCGAACCAATGAAATTGATTTTGCCAATATGTTTAAAAAATTAAATTATGATCGTAAATTTATGATTTCACTTTTAAATTCAGTAAATGAAGAAGACTTATATATAGTCCGCAAACCATTGTCACGGATGTATTTATATTCTAGTTTAAAAGGAAAATTTAAAACTGAATTGGATGAAGTGTTTAAACTTCAACGCCGTGGAGTTCTAGCTGCTACCGAAAACATATTTTCCGGAGCTTTTACCGGTAGCACTAAAATTGCTAATGGTACTTTATTAACTGTAGCGGGCTCATTTTACAATTCCAAGCCAACCGTTACTAATTCATTATTAGCTTCTGGTGCTACAACCTATCTAGTAGGTAATTCGCTTGCCTTAATTGACAATGCCAGAATCCAGGTTGAACGTGAATGGAATTATCAAAAACAGAAAAAACTAAAAATGTTACCCAATGACCAGATTTATCGCAGACTGGATGAACTTGACAAAACGGAAACACTGATTAAGGCTGATTAAAATTAAGCCAAGCCAAAATAAATCCAAAACAAGAGAATTCTTAATCAATTTTAAAGTCAATAAACTAGCCTTAACCACGTTATTGAATTTGGCGAGGATCTTACTTTAATAGCTAAAATATCAAATAATGTTTCTAATATGCGGTCTTCATAAATTGAATTAGCTTAAAATATTGCTTTACTAGTAGATCGATTCTTAGATAATACTACGTATTGATTATCATAAAAGCCTATTTTGGTACTTAGCTGGATAAAGCTTTTTTGGAGCATTATATTGGAAGCTCAATACTAGACTCATCGTTAGCAATATAGTAAGCACAAACTGGTGAGTTTTTAAGCATGTATTGTTTACGGACAACTTTAACACCTAAGAGATTTTCCATAAATCGAGGCTCTAAAATACAAAGTTGCCGATAATTTTTAGCAATATCATGCAATGCGCAATTTTTTTGATAAATAATAAAATTACCTGCATCAATTTCTTCAAAATCAGTCATATAACCATCATCAGCAAAAATTTTAACGACTTCGATAATTTTTTCTTTTAAAGTTTTATGAAGAAGCCTATCTTTATATTCTTTTAACCTTTCTTCATCACGTTTACTTAAAAGATCCATAACCCCTTTATGGCCATATTGCTTATACACAACTTGTAATAATTCTTTAGCTAAATTTTGAAAATTAGAGGGGAATAATGAATTAGCCTTAGCCGTTAATCTGTATACGTAAATTGGTCTGCCCATAGGCTGTTTGACTAACCGCGACTGAATTAGCCCACCACTGATAAATTCACTTAAATGCCGGCGCACAGCCATGGAAGTTATTTCTAATAATTCACATAATTGGGGAACCGTTAATTCATTATGGCTTTTTAAATGAAGGAGTAATGAATCTTTACTTGATTCAACATTAGCAATATTAAGATTTTTGGTAATTTTGGGCATTTTCGTAAAATTTATGGAACTTAAAATCAAAGTGTTTAAATACAAAACATTAATATAAAATAGACATTTCTAACTTTTTATACTATTATATCTCTAAAGTTGGTAAAATATGTATTATAAGCATTTAATCTGCTTAGAGTGGATAAATTAAAAAATCTGCTTAAAAAATATTATAATATAAATGTTCTATATCTAATAAGGTCATATCTATGAGTAATAAAAATGCATTGTTGATAATAAATAATTTACATGCCAAAATCGGTGATAAAACTATTTTAAAAGGTGTTAGCCTCGAAATTAATTCTGGATCCGTCCATGCCTTAATGGGAAGAAATGGCTCAGGAAAATCAACTTTATCCTACACAATTATGGGTCATCCTAAATATGAAGTATCCCAAGGTGATATTAAATTTGAAGGTAATTCTCTGCTTAATTTAAGTCCGGATGAAAGAGCTAAACTTGGTATTGCCTTATCCTTTCAGTATCCAGTTGCCATTCCCGGTGTTACTGTATTAAACTTTTTAAAAACTTCACTTAAATCCGTTCTGAAACGTGATATACCGATTAAAGAACTAAGACCAATGCTTAAAGCTAAAATGCAAGAGTTGGAAATTAAAGATGAATTTTTATCACGTTATGTTAATGATGGATTTTCGGGCGGGGAAAAGAAAAAACTAGAAATTTTACATTTGAGTTTACTTAAACCTAAATTAGCCATCCTTGATGAAACTGATTCAGGGCTCGATATTGATGCCTTAAAAGTAGTGGCAAATGGAATTACCAGTCTTAATAAAGAAGGTACGGCTATTTTGCTTATTACCCATTATCAAAGAATTTTAAATTATGTAACCCCACAATTTGTCCATATTTTTGAAAATGGGGAGATTACCAATACCGGCAACCATGAATTAGCCTTTAAACTAGAAGAGTTTGGCTATGAATATTTTGCTAAAGCCAACCCTCTAGCTTCGACTAATTCAACCAAGGAGGTCAATTATGTCAGCTGAACTTTCAACAATGGATAATCTTAACCAAATTGGTACTGATTATAAATATGGTTTTAGTGATGTCGAAAATTATATTTTCAAATCTGGCCGTGGTTTAACACCAGAAATTGTCACCAAAATTTCCCATATGAAAAATGAACCTCAATGGATGCTTGAGTTTCGCCTTAAAGCATTAGCTCTGTTTTACAAAAAGCCAATGCCTACCTGGGGCAATACTAAATTATTAAATGATATTGATTTTGCTAATATTTTTTATTATATCAAACCATCAGAAAAGCAAGGTACAAACTGGAACGATGTGCCCGAAGGCATTAAAAATACCTTTGATCGTCTAGGCATACCAGAAGCTGAACGCAAATTCTTAGCTGGGGTAACTGCTCAATATGAATCTGAAGTCGTCTATCATTCAATTCGTGAAGATTTAGAAAAACTTGGGGTTATTTTCACAGACATGGATTCAGGATTGCGCGAGCATGAAGACCTTGTCCGCAAATATTTTGCGACGATAATTCCGGCTAATGATAATAAATTTGCCGCTCTTAATTCATCCGTCTGGTCTGGTGGCAGTTTTGTATATGTACCACCAGGCGTTAAGGTTGATATTCCACTCCAGGCATATTTTCGGATTAATGCAGAAAATATGGGTCAATTCGAAAGAACTTTAATTATTGCTGATGAAGGCAGTTTTGTTCACTATATTGAAGGATGTACTGCCCCTGTCTATTCTTCAGATTCACTCCATTCAGCCGTCGTTGAATTAATTGCCCTGCCAGGATCCCATATCCGTTATACCACAATTCAGAACTGGTCCAAAAATGTTTATAATCTCGTGACCAAACGAGCCTATGCCTATGAAAATGCTAAGGTTGAATGGGTTGATGGTAATCTAGGATCTAAACTAACCATGAAATACCCGGCCATATACTTAATGGGTGAAAATGCCCGTGGTGAAGTGCTCTCAATTGCTTTTGCTGGCGATAACCAACATCAGGATGCTGGAGCCAAAATGGTTCATGTAGCTTCTAACACAAGTTCCATTGTAGTCTCTAAATCAATTTCTAAAAATGGTGGCAGAACATCATATCGTGGCCTAGTCAAAGTATACGAAGACGCTAAAAATGTCAAATGCTCAGTTAAATGTGACGCATTACTTTTAGATGATCTGTCACGATCTGATACCTATCCAACCATGGAAATAAATGATCAGGATGTAAATATTGAGCATGAAGCCACAGTATCAAAAGTGGGTGAAGAACAGTTGTTTTATTTAATGAGTCGTGGGTTAACTGCTGATGAAGCTACAGCAATGATTGTAAATGGCTTCTTTGAACCATTTACCAAAGAATTGCCTTTAGAATATGCTGTTGAGTTAAACCGACTAATTAAATTAGAAATGGAAGGATCGGTTGGTTAATTTAGGAGTGGCGACAATGGAAACAACCAGTCAAATTGATAAGTTAAATATTAACTTGCCTAAATTTGCCAATGAAAATTCTAGCTTTACCCAAAACCGCTTAGATGCTTTAAAACATTTTAGCTTATTGGCCATGCCCAATAATTATGAGCATAACTGGAAATATTCTAATATTGATAAATTATCACTAGACACCTCTGTCAATATAGTTAATAGTCATAAGGCAAACAACTTTGACTTTATTAGCCAATATCTAAAACCTTTCATTTCTAGTTTCATTTTTCTTAATACCACAACCACACAACAAACTGGTCACGCTGTTCCAAACCTGTATCTTTCAACCTTAAATAATGCCTTAATTAACAAACAAGGTTTAATCGATAAATTAAACCAAAGCTTTAATACCGACAATGAATTAATTGATAAAATCTATTTTTATAGTCAGGCTTATTGCAACTCAGGAGCGGTAATTGACCTTAAAGATAATACTAAAATTGAACCCACCATAATTATCTATAATGAAATTAATACACCAATTAATCAATTGAATTTCCTTAATTTAAATGATAATAGTGAAGCTAAAGTTATCCTAATTAATTTTAATCAAAACCTGGATACAAATAATAGTCTTACTAATTGCCTAAATAAAATTAAAGTCGGAAAAAATGCTAAATTATATTTAGCTGAACTAAATATATTAAATGATCAAACATTTTACATCGGTAAATCATTTGTCGAATTGGATAGAGATGCCCGACTTGAATATTTAAACTTTAGCCTGGGCAGTATTCAAACCAAAAGCGATATTTTAACCAATCTTAATAACGGTAGCCAAATTTCCTTATATGGTAGCGCTTTTGGGCGCCAGAATAATAATTTAAGCTTTAATACCATAGTTAATCATTTAAATCCTCATGCTCAATCTAATATTGATTATCATATAGTTCTTAATGATAACGCTAAATCTTTTTACCAAGGATCAATATTTGTTGATGAACATGCCAATGGAACCCAAGCATATCAAAGCAATAAAAACTTATTATTAGGTAGTGGCACACACGCCGAATCACTACCCAAATTAGAAATTTTAGCTAATGAAGTACATTGTTCTCATGGGGCTACAGTAGGTAAATTGGATTTAGATCAATTGTTTTACCTCCAGACTCGGGGTTTATCCCGATTGCAAGCCGAAAAACTGCTTATTGAAGGCTTCTTAAAACAAACCTTTAAACGTTATGCTCAAACTGAATTATTTGATTTACTAAGCTTATTCATTAATGAACAATTAGAGGTAAAATAAATTAAAACAATAACTTAAATTATAAATTTAAGTTATTAAGGTTACTAATTATGATTAATCAAGAAAATTTTAAATTAGAAGTAAACCTTGACGACATTAAGCCTGGTAATGTCAAAGTATATAATTTAAATGATAAAAGTATTGTTTTGGCTAATATCAATAACGAATATTTTGCAGTAGAAAATATTTGTTCACATCAACACATACCACTTAATCCTGATGAAATAGTTAATGAAAATGAAATTGAATGCCCCAAACATGGAGCGCGCTTTAAACTTCAAACAGGTATGCCAGTATGTTTACC
>DAHXLC010000159.1 GCA_027371815.1 Candidatus Melainabacteria bacterium
TCATACGATAAAAATCTTATCGTTCAATCAGCTGATCAAAAATATACCCAGCTTGGCTTTAACAAATACTTATTTAATATAACCCTTAAGCCAAATGAGGCAACTTTGCTAAACTTAAAGGTTAAACTAGCTAATCGCAAATCAATTTATTGAGGTTTTCAGACTTTAAAAATTTAAGTCATGTTTAAGGTTACTAAAATTTTGAATTTTATATTGAATTTCGATAACAGCAAGGTTATCGATGCTGTTTTTTGAAAAAGTTTTACTGATAATTTTTCTTTTAATTTTAACATCATAGGATTGACCAGTTTTTAGCTTTACGTCTTGATTCTGAGATGTGTTATTTACACTATCACTGCCCAGGAATTCGAGTTGATTATCATGATTTTTTTTATAGACTTGAACTAAGCCTTTTGGTATTACAATATTTAAGTTATTTTTAGCATTGTTGGTAAATTCTATGTAGTTATCGGCGTTGATGTAAGGTAGATTTTCGGTTGTATCATTAGTACAGTATTCATTTATATTGTCTTGGTATACACAGTAATCTTTATAAGTAATATTATCTTTACTAATTAGATTGATAGCTTTACTTTCATTTTTAGTAAAGTTAAAGGTATTAGGTAAATTAAAAATATAATAATTTTCTAAATCGGTAGCATCTATGTTATTTTGATTGTTGTTGCTATCTCCAGAACCTGGCGCAGGTGCAACGGCAAATTGAGGTGAACCTAGATAAAAGTTTGCTGTTTTAGCTCGCACTGAATAGAGATTGCCAAAATTAAGATTGCCTACAACCAGATTTAAACTAACATTATTTAATTCTAGATCACCAGTATTCTGGATAATGGCCTGAGTATTAAAACTCAGAAGTTTCTCCGAACTACTGTTATTTAATATAATCAGATGTTCAAAACTAGAATTCATTGCATCCATAAAATAACTTAAATTTAAGTTGTAATTATCCAATTTGTTGGTTTTAAGTTTAAAATTTAAAAAAGGTTGAAAGTTGTTTTGAATAAGCAGGCTATTATCTTGAAAATCTTTGATTGTGAAATAATATTTGCCATTAGGTTCAAGTATGATTAACTCATTATTGTCAACTAATAGATTATTATCAATTATTTTCCCGGATAGTTTATTTTCATTGTTGCCGAGATAATTTACAGTTAAATTTTTCTGTTTAAACTGATCTGTTAATAAATCCTTTGCATTTTCTAATCCTGGATGAAAACTCTTTTCTATAATACCAACACTCTTATTACTGTCTTTTGAAATTAACATTATGGTTTGAGGAATTATGGAACGGGAAATATTCAGAAATCTTAAAGTATTAATGCCACCATTTAATTTGACCGGACAAAATTCATTTACTAGAGTTTTATGATTCTGATAAATGGTTAAACTGCGTTTTTCCGGTTGGTTAATTTCAATAATGTGGTTATGGTCAATTGTTTCTTGACTTTTGCTTTCGGTGCTTAAGCCAAGTAAAATTAAACAAGTGTTCAAAGAAATTAGTAAAAGCCTTTTGAAATTTTTCAATGGATAAATTCTCCAGATTGATTTAAAAACCTTATTATACATGGATGTTAAAATTATAATTCAAGCTTGGATATTAATAAGGTTAAGGTGACGTTTTAATAGTTTAAGTTTACTTAACAATTTAAATCTAGTCAGGTTTTAAATTTTCAATTTAAATTAAATTGAAAAGCATTACTTAATTAGGGTTTTAAAGCTTTGACTGGTTTTGTTCGATTGTTTGATTATAGTTAAAAGTAAGTAAAATCCTCCTGTGATTCTTGTTAAAAACCTTCGTTAAGTCAGTATTAATAAGGTTATCTCTAGTTTACATTTTGAACTTATCAAGGATCATTTTATTAGCTTAATGGTGTATTATTAAAATGTTAACGTTTACAAGAGGTGATATTTCATGAAAAATATTTTTTCATTACTAATGGTTTTAACCTTAGTTTCAAGTTATGCTCCATCAGTATTTGCTGCTGATGAAAATGCTGCTCCAGCTGATAAAAAAGAAGCTAGCGGCCATAAAAAAGGTCACAAAAAATGCGCAAAAAAATGCGAAAAAAAATGTGATGAAAAATCCGATAAAGGTGATGCAGCTCCTGCTGAAGCCAAATAGTAATTTAAAAATTAGTTATTTATTAAAAAACCCTCTGAATTTATTCAGGGGGTTTTTATTTTAATTGCGCAGTGTTTGTTAATACTGATGTAGTCATTATTTAAGATGTTTTTGTAATGTTTCGCTTGATTTAAAAGTTAAATTTAGATTTAAATTGTTATCGATTTGTTAATCATAATTTAAAATTTAATATTGTATTGCTTTGGGTCGTATCAAGAGGAAAGTTTTTTATGGAATTATTATTAGAATCAATTAATTTGCCTCAAGAAATTAATCCACAATGGTTGCCCGATTTATCTATTATCGATCTTGATTTAGACACAAGTAGTGATGTAAAAACCTATAACGTCAATATTTATAAATTTAATTTTGATTTTAAATTTGTGCTTTGGGAAAGTATTGGTTTTAAAGCAAATTTTCGTTCTAATGCAATTCTTAATTGCAACTTGGATATTTATGATGACGTTGCTTTATTTACGATTGAAAGTAGAGTTACAGCTAAGCCTCATGAGACCGGCGTTAGATATCAAGGTGATAAGTGGTTTACTTCATTAGCTGTGGCGGTTTCGCCCGAAAATAAAACTGCTTTTAATAAATCAGTTTATAAGGCTAAAGATACTTTATTAACACCTGTACATGAATTAATTAAACAACATTGTAAAATTGATTCGGCTTTGGATAAAGCTTTAATTAGAATTTGTCCTAAAGATCAGTTGATTACGATTATTTTACCCAGTGAGATTACTTTAGCTAAACCTGAAGATACAATTGCCTATAGTTTTGAAATTAATACCAACAACTTTAAGTCAATAAAAGACAAAATGATTGAAAATAATTTGGCTGAAGCTAAATTATCGCAAGAAATTAAGAAAAATGTTATTCCTGATGTTGAAAATAAAATGCCTATGGCTGAAGTTGCAGGTAAATTAAATTTAGAAAATATTGCGCCAGCGCCAATTTCTCAAATTGATAACATGGATCTTCCTGAATCTGTGGCCATGACTGATGAAAGTATCCTTCAAACTGAGACTGCCCCTCAAGCTGAAACTGTCACTCAAACTGAAAGTATTTCTCAAACTGAAAGTATTTCTCAAGCTGAAAGTATTTCTCAAACTGAGATTGCCCCTCAAGTTGAAAGTATTCCTCAAGTTGACCAAACAGCTCATGAAGAAAATAAATTCTCTGCTGATAAGCATACTTATCAAGCTGATATTATGCCACTAAATCAAAGTCTCGCTCATCCAGAGAATCCTCTAGTTTTAACAAACTCAGTTAAGAGTGCTGTAAACCCGCATTCGGTTAAGCCTAGTCTTGATTCGCCCAAAGATAAGGTAAAATCTAGTCAAGCCCAAGCTCGACAATTAATGCCAACTGTGAACACGAATAATGATAATATGCCTAAATATGCCATTTATTCTAAAAGTGAAGTTGATAATTTAATTAAATTAAATATTGAAGCTGTAAGTGAACAATTAGGTAAGAAAATTACTAATCATCAAAAGCAATTTCAAGAAACGGTAGCAAAGCAAGAAATTACTTTTAAAAGCGCTACTGATAATGTTTTAAAGCGAATTGAAAATATTGAAAATAATAATAAGAAAAATCTTGACCAGCATGAATCATCAATTAAGCAAACATTCACTAGTTTTAAGGAAGATTTTAATGGTGAAATCAATGTGTTTAAAACAACTATTTTAGCAAAATTAACTAATCAGGTTAAAGCAACTGAAGATAATATAGCCAATCTTGTGAATAAGGTTAAGAACGTTAGTTCTAACGATGATTTAAAAGCTGTTCGAACCATAATGGTAGTTATTTTGATAATGTCGATAGTTAATCTGGCTGCAATCGTTTTCATGTTTCTAATATTTAAGAAATAAATAAATATATTAATGCATGAATTCGCGCTTCTTTAGTTATATAAATAAAATCGAAAACGGGGCAATTTTATTTGAAAAACTAATAAATTTAAGTTTATTAGAAGATTTAGGTAGCTCCAATACCTGCTTAACTACTGATCATATATTGGGTAAAGATACCTTGGTCAAGGGTAATTTGTTGATTAAGTCTCCTGGTATTATTTGTGGTATTGATATATTTGATCGAATTTTTTGTAATAGTAATGATTTATTTAAAAGCGAATATTTTTATCAAGATGGCGACCGGATCTCTAAGACGCCTTGTCTAGTTGGCCGGATTGAAACTACGGCGCAAAATTTTTTAAAACATGAAAGATTAGCTTTAAATTTAATTCAGCATTTATCTAGTATTGCTACTCAAACAAAAAAAATGGTTGATTATGTTAGTGGTTATGATATTGAAATTCTTGATACTAGAAAAACTATTCCTGGTTTAAGATTATTAGAAAAATACGCAGTCTATACTGGTGGCGGAAAAAATCATCGACTGGGTTTATATGACAAAGTTTTAATTAAAGATAATCATATCAAGTTAGCCAACGGTATTAAAGCTGCCTTAGATAATTTTGGCGATTTTGCCTTAATACAAATTGAAATAGCATCATTAGCTGAATTGGATTTATTAATCAAAATAAATTATCCCAATGTCAAAGCTATTTTGCTTGACAATATGTCGCCTATAGATATTATTAAAGCCGTTCATTTATGTCAGGGGAAGTTTTATATTGAAGTTTCTGGTGGTATTAATAGTAAGAATCTTAAAGACTATTTAATATTTGGTGTTAATGCTATCTCAATGGGTAGCTTAACGCATAGTATTGATTGTCTTGATTACTCATTAAAGCTTGAATTATAGTGTGTTTTACTGATTCAGTCGAGGTGACTTTATCTGATTAAACCAGTTTAACCTTATAAAAATTATATGTATTAGGCTGCGAAATCATATTTACAATGATAAAAAATCATATACACTATAATGAATAAATTAAATATTTGTAAAAATTTAAAAAATATTTAATCATTTTTCTGGTAAAGTACAAGCAAACTAATTTAACTATGGATTCATTGAAGATATTTATTATTGATACTAATAAAACCCGACTTTTATTTAATAGTTTGGCTTTGAGCCAGTCTAATCGCATTAAAGTAGTTGGTAATGCCTTTAATAATATAGATTTATTAGCCAATCTTAAACAGGTGAACCCCGACATAATTTTGCTAGACAATGATTCCTTTGCTCAAATTAATGGTTTAGAAAATTGCTTGAATCAGTTAAATTTTTGGGGCTTTTACCCAAAAGTGTTATATATGCATGAATTTTCCAAAACCAATATGGATAGTTTCATAAATTCAGATTGTTTGCAAAGTTATAATTTATCGGTAATGAAACTAGTTCAGGTTTTATTAATGAATT
>DAHXLC010000169.1 GCA_027371815.1 Candidatus Melainabacteria bacterium
ACATACGAATTATACTACCAGATAGGGCTTAGTTATTGTTTTAATGATGACCCTGGAGCTGGAATAAAATATATGGATAAAGCCATAGCATTAAAACCAACCGCTCAACTTTATTATGATCGTGCAGTTGCAAAAAACGACTTGCATAAACATACCGATAAAAATTATAAAGATGCCCTAGAAGACTATTGCAAAGCCTTACAACTAGACCCAGATTATACTCCTGCCTTTGAAGGAATGATATTCATTAAGCTTTATAATGGCGATTATAAAGAGGTGATAAGCGATATAAAGCAATATTTTAAAAATCATAAAAAATGTGAAAATACTAATTATGCTTTATTAGAATCATATGGTATAAGCTTATTTAAAACATATAAAACAACTGATGAATTAGAAGAAGCTATAAAGTGTTTTAAAAAAGTTGCTGAACTAAAGCCTAATTATCTTGATAATCATTATCGCCTGGGTGAAGCTTATTACTATAATTTAAATCTTAATTGCGATCTTAGTCTAGCTTATGATGAATTTAAACTAGATTTACAACAAAAACTAGTTAGTAAAAATAAACCTAATGAGATTTTAGGTTTTGATTATGCGCGGCTGGGACAATTAATAACAATATTAGGAATTAAAGAAAACCCACTAAATTATTTAAATAAAGGTGTAAGTCTTGTTCCTGATGAGAAAAACACATATATAAATCGTGCTGAATATTATATTACCCAGTTAAAATTTAAAGAAGCAATTAATGATCTTAATACTGCAATTAAATTGGCTCCCAATGAAAGTTTTATTATAAGACTTCAGATTATAACATATTTTTTGCTCTCGCAATATAATAAATCCTTACAAATTTGTCAGAAAGTTATAAATAGTCATAGTAAAAATTTTAGAATGCGAGCAATTATTTATGGTTATTTTAACTATAAATATTTAAAGCAGCCTTATAAAGCTAAGCAATTTATAAAACAATATTTAAATGATCCTCTAATTAACGAAGATTACAAAACCTTATTTAAATATTTATGTGGCACTGTGTCACAAAATGCATTATTAGATAAAATTAAAGCAAATTCAGATTTTGCTAATATCTGTGTATTTGCTTCATATTTAAATGACAATCAAAAGGATGATGAATATCTTAAAGCGTTTTTAATCCATGACTATCCTGACACTGTTGAATATCTGTGTGCTTTAGCCTTGGCTAAACGCCACCATTTACCAATACCTTGTCGTTATGAATCGCTAAAACCTAAATCTGATTAATGTTTTTGGGCTAAGAATAATTGATTTCATCAAGAATATGTAAGATTGTTAACAGATCATTTTGAATTGTTGTTGGGGAGCAATTCAAAATGAGGTTAAACAGATTTTAAGGACAATTTGTTTAGGGAATCTTTTAATTGGTTAAAATCTTTAATAATTTGCATATTAGGTAAACATTTTATAATTCTTTTTCCATAACTTTTTTGGGTAAGTCGATTATCCAGTATGGCAACGATACCTAGATCTTGTTTGGTGCGAATTAATCTGCCCACTCCTTGTTTAAGTTTGATAATAGCGTGCGGTAAGGCTAAATCATTAAACCAATTACCTTCATTACTTTGCTTTAAGGCATCACATTTAGCTTCATAATGTGGATCTCCAGGAGTTTTAAAGGGAATGCGATCAATAATGACTAAACTTAATGAATCACCATCTACCGAAACACCTTCCCAAAAGCTAGATGTCGCAAATAATACTGAATTTGGTGTATTGGTAAACCATTCAATTAATTTATTAGACGGCATATCATTTTGTTTTTGGCAGGGATAAGTAATTTGAGCATTAATTAATTCATAAGATCTATTCATATTGTTATAGCTAGTAAATAAGACAAATGCCTTACCTTTAGATAGATTTAAAAGGCGAATTATTTCTAGGCTCGCTTCATTGATAAATTTATCCATATTTACTTGGGGTAAATTTGGTGGCAGATAAAGTATGGCTTGTTCATTATAGTTAAAATCTGATTCAGCAACTAAGGTATCATAGTTAGTGCGATTTAAACCAGTATTTTGGCAAAAATAATTAAATGGTTTCTCTTCACCGGTATTTAAGGTTGCTGACATCCAAACACTTGATTTTAATTCAGGTTTTAAAATTAATTTTTCATGGATAAAATTACTAACATCCAGAGGAATTGCACTAAGTTTGGGATTGTAAGAATTAGTTTGGGGTAATTGTGTAAATAGTACATAGTCTTTAGGCATAGTCAATAAAAGCTGAAGGATTTCGGTATAACTATCGATTTGAGCCATTAAGGCTTTACATTTCAACTTTAATTTATCTAGCATTAACTCATCAACGGTAAGACATTCTAAATCTGCCATCATTATTTGGGCTTTTAATTTGTTTAAGCTTTCTTCAAGATTTTTAGTATGTTCTGGTGTCTGTTTTAAGCGTAATTTGTTTTGACTAATTAAATCCTGCAATCCTAGAAAAAATTCATTGGCTAAATTTTCAGTTTTAGTTAGTACTAAGTTATTGAGGTTAAGATGTTTGTTGGTTTTAGCAATTAATTGTTTTAAGCCTAAAAAACTTAAATTTAGACTAAATACATCATAGGCTGCTTGGCTAAACTGATGGGCTTCATCCACAATTAAATAGTCATATTTAGGTAAAATACTCCCATTGGCAAAGGCATCAAGCAGAAGTAAAGTATGATTTACAACAATAATATCACTGTTGTAAGCTAGCTGTTTGGCATTAAAATAAAAACAGTCTTTGAATTTATTACACAGCGATCCAAGACAGTCATTACTATCCGAGTTGATTTGCGACCAGAGATTATAATCAGGCGTAAAGTATAATTCGGATTTATCGCCAATTTGTGTTTCATTAATCCAATCAGTAATACGCAAATCCAAGCTGTTTTCATTGATGAAATCAAGATAACGTCTTAAGCCTAAATAATTATTGCGACCTTTCAGCACACTGTAAGTAAATTGATTGGGGAAGAATTTACTTAATAAAGGCAGATCTTTATTTATGTATTGTTCTTGAAGGTTTATCGTATAAGTTGAAATTACGGTTTTCTTATCTTTTTGATTGATACTAGGTAATAGTGCCGCTATGCTTTTACCGCTACCGGTTCCAGCTTCGATAATGGCGGTAGAATTATTGGCAAAAGTGCGTTCAATAAGAGCTGATATTTCAACTTGTGTTGGTCTTAATTCAAAGCCATCGTGACTAGCAGCCAGCGTTTCATAATAGCAAGGAAAATTATTTAATTGAAGCAAAAATTGTAATTTAAATAAGTTAGGATTAAGTTATGCAATTAGTTGATAGCCTTTGTATATATAATTTATAGCGTTAATATTAATTAACGACTTTGCCTGATTGCATATTATATTTTGGCAAGCTTAATTTTTGACCAAGGGCTAATTTATTGGCATTGCTTAAATTATTTTGCTTGCATATTTCATCCAAAAGCCTTGGACTAATACGTTTGTAATTTTTTA
Organism: Candidatus Melainabacteria bacterium; assembly: GCA_027371815.1. Taxonomy (GTDB): domain Bacteria; phylum Cyanobacteriota; class Vampirovibrionia; order Obscuribacterales; family JAKAZS01; genus JAKAZS01. The sequence goes on from DAHXLC010000169.1 coordinate 3,507, forward strand.
AGGCAATGCTTGCTAAGGTATCGCCAGATTGAACTTCATAAATTGGGGTAATCGGGCTGATGACATCACTGTTATTAAGCGATGTAGTTGTATTGCTCACTAAAGGTGAACTCAGTACTACTTTATTAATACTATTTGCTTTTGTCAACGGATTTATCATTGAATAAATCCATACGGCAATAATTGACATAAATGCACCAGCCATAAAGCCAATTGTCAAATAAAAACTCGGGGTATTTTTATTGAATTGATGAATATCTTGGTGAACGCCTGGCCAAAGGTCAGAAAGTTCTTTTAATTTGTCACTTTGTAAAAATTCTGGTACTTCATTTGAATCATCATTAACTAAATTTGTATTTGAATCCATTGTATTAACCGATTCAAGTTTAACTGTATCACTTAATATTTTAAAAGCATTATTGTTAACTAATTCAATGTCTTCACGAATGTATTCTGGTAGTGATTCATTAACGTTAACATCAAAATTTAACTTAGAAATTGTTGTACTCATCATTGATTCCTTAATTTATAATTGCAAAGATTAACAAGTGAAACCTTCTCAAGCATATTATCCAAACTTTAAAGATAATGTCAATAAAAAACTTCTTATAAAAGGTTTAACTTGACAAATATACTTTCCTGCTTTGGTGTTAATATATTTAAAGTAAAACCTAGGTAAAGCTTTACAGATAACGTTAAATGTTTATTGGTTGTTAAGAAGTTTAAATTAATAAACTGTGTAAATATTAAATATAATTTAGTTAGTGTTAAATTTAGGATATATCTTCTTTGAATATAGTAATTATACTGAAAATTAAAAGCAGTTAAGAAATTGTTTTACTTTTAATCAATTATAATTTTAATTAATGTTTTTAACAATCATAAATTTAAGTATAATTATTCATTATTATAGATAGGCTTAGACAATTTTTGTTAATGGGCATAAATATAATTATCGCTAAACCCCTTTACAATCTTTTTTCTTGTTTTTAAATGACTAATACGCTTAATCTAATTAAAGTTAAATTACCTGATGGCAATGTTAAAGAATTAGCAAACGATTCAACCGTGAATGATTTGGCGGCATCAATTAGCCCCAAGTTAGCTAAAGTAGCTATTGGAGCAATGGTTAATGATGAATTAAAGGATTTATCGACGATTTTAGCCGATGGTGATAATGTTAAAATTTTAAAGGAAAATGATGAAGGCTCATTAGAGCTTTTACGGCATTCCTGTGCGCATGTTATGGCTCAGGCGGTACAAAGATTGTTCCCTCAGGCCAAAATTGCCATCGGTCCAACTATTGAAGATGGCTTTTACTATGATTTTGAAATCAATAATCACAGTTTAAATGAAGATGATTTGACTAAAATCGAGCAAGAAATGTTGAAAATCTGTAAAGAAGAACAGAATCTTGTCCGTTTTAACATTCCTGATGTAAATAAGCAAATTTATGATTTTAAGTCTCAAGGTGAGAAATTTAAAGCTGAATTACTTGATGAACATAAAAATGAATGTCCAACATTATATTTAATGACTGACAAAGATAATAAAATTATCTGGAACGATTTGTGCCGAGGTCCGCATTTACCCAATACTAAATTTATCAAGAATTTTAAATTGTTAAAGGTATCGGGAAGTTACTGGCGCGCAAACGAACAAAATGAACATTTGCAAAGGGTTTATGCTACAGCTTTTTGGACTAAAAATGATTTGGATGCCTATCTTAAACGGATTGAAGAAGCTAAAACTCGTGATCATCGTAATTTAACCAAACAGCTTGATTTGTTTTCGATTCATGATGAAGTTGGACCGGGTCTTATTTTTTGGCATCCCAATCTAGGTTCAATACGTACGACAATTGAGGACTACTGGCGAGCGGAACATCGAGCTCGTGATTATGAATTCGTTTATACTCCCCATATTGCTAGTGAAGATTTATTTGCCATTAGTGGTCATTTAGTTAGTTATGGGGAAAATATGTATTCGTCAATGGATATTGATGATAAACCCTACCGGGTAAAGCCAATGAATTGTCCTGGTCATATCATGATCTATAAATCAAAATTGCGCTCATATCGTGATTTACCACTAAGGTTTTTTGAATTAGGTACGGTATATCGTTATGAGCGATCGGGTGTTTTACATGGAATGATGAGAGTGCGAGGTTTTACCCAAGATGATTCGCATATATTTTGTACGCCGGAAACTTTAACCAGTGAAATTAACGGCATTTTAGACCTGATTCAAGCTATGGCTAAAACTTTTGGTTTTAATTATAAAGTTTATTTATCGACGCGACCGGAAAAATATTTGGGTACTGATGAAGAATGGGAATTAGCTACTAATGCTTTAACTAATGCTTTAAATCTTCGTGAAATTGCTTATGAAATTGATCCTGGTGGTGGTGTCTTTTATGCTCCCAAAATTGATGTTAAACTGTATGATGCTATTGGTCGGGAATGGCAAGGCCCAACAATTCAGGTGGATTTAAATTTACCCAATCGTTTTGACGTTAATTATATTGGCGAAGATGGCAATAAACATAAAGTTATTATGGTGCATAGAGCTGTACTTGGGTCTTTAGAACGATTTATCGGTATTTTAATTGAACATTATGCTGGCGCTTTTCCTACGTGGCTAGCTCCAGTGCAAGTTATGGTAATTCCAATCAGTGATAAGCATTTAGAATTTGCGCAAAATATTTATACTAAATTAAAAATCGAATTGAAAGCTAGAGTTAAAATTGATACTGGTTCTGATACCTTAAATTATAAAATACGTCAGGCTCAATTAGAAAAAATTCCTTATATGCTTATTATTGGAGATAAAGAGGTCGAAAATAATCAGGTTTCTGTACGTCATCGTAAGGATGGTAATTTAGGCAATATGGATGTGGCTAAATTTTTTGATTTATTATCCAGTGTTATTGTTAATAAAACCAATACCTAATTACTATATATATGAGATAAGTCCGGTAATAAAGCAATAAATAAATTTTAAACGTTAACTCTTATCAGTGAAATTCTTTATATATCGTAGACCTATCAGCGGATTTCTTTCTATGAAATATTGGTATTGTTTTATTTTAATTAATATTTTAAATTTAGCTAATAATTATGTAGGTAGCCAAAATTTGATCAAGCAAGAACCGGTCTTAGATTCTGTGCTCAATACTAATAATTCCGTAAAAGTTCTACCCATAATTGGTCGTGTTGCACAGATCAGGCAAAATAGTTATAATCTCAATCTTCTTTATAGTCTTGAGCCAAGAGCGGACAAAAATACTTTGTTAAGACAACGACTTAATTCATACCCGGTATTTTTTAGTGGTAAATGGGCTGGGGAAGTTAAATTAATTTGGCTTTATGCTAATCCGGAAAAATTATCAACTTTAAGTTCTTCGATTAATCAGTTCTTTGCTGATAATTTAGTTACTGGTACAAAAGCTAATGTTAATTTTAATTTTGCTTATAATAAAAAGCATCTTTTACATTTAAAACCACCACAAATGTTTATGCGTTTATCAATTTTTGATAATAGGCATGCGCCAGCAAATCTTAATAATGTTAAATATGTAGATATGAAGGAAACTTTTAATACAATAAGTTCACTGAATCTTACTGAATTTTCCCCTTTTAAAAAATTAATCCATAATTATATACTTCAGCTTGGATCAAGACAAATTGAACAGGATTTATTAGTTTTAGTCCAAGATGGTAAGTTGAATTCTTTAAATCAGCCTGGAGCATATTATTCTGAGACTATTTATCAATTTGATATTGAATCAAATAATATCATAGATGTAATTATTGTGGTTTTGAAATATTCAATGGATAAAGTTTGTACTTCTAAAACAATTTATCAAGGCAAACTTTACCGTGGCTATACGGCAAATTTTAATGGTTGTAGTAATGTTTCTTTATACCCAAAAAAAAATCCGAATATGGATAATTCTGAATTGGAATCAAATACGCAAGCGCCAAATATTAATAACAATATGTTAAAAGAACCAAGTGATAATGATGATGAATGATTGATGGATTTGACTTAAATATGCTTAACAAAAAAGTTGTTGAGAAATTTTAAACTTCGTTTTAGGCTGAAAATTAGTTACTGGTCTGATTAGCCTTTGTAAAGGCTAGCTTTTAAGATTAATTTTTTGAATAATTTAGTGATCGTCTAAAAATATTAATAATTTCTTTATATTTTCACTTGAAAGTTAATTTAAAAGGTCTATAATTTCATTTATTCAAATTTTGCAAGATTTTGCAAGCAAGGAAATTATTGAGGTTTTAAAAAATGTTTTTAAAATGTATTAAAAACATTTAAGTAATATTCAAATTTAATTATTTTAATCACATTTTGGCAACGCAATGTGATTAAAATGAATTTATGGAGTCAAATCAAATGGTAACCAAAAAAATTATATTATTTATTTTAGCTTTTTTTACGATGCAATTTATCGAAGCTAAATCACTGACTAATGTTAATATTAATGATGCCGAAAAATTAATGGCTGAAAATAAAGTTAATGATGCTGTTAAAATCTTTGAAGAATTGGCCAAAAATAATGATTATGAAGCTCAGATTAAGTTGGCGCAAATTTATGATTTTGGCAAAGGTGTCCCTATTGATAAAAGTTTAGCTTTAAAATGGTATGAAATAGCTGCCTTAAATTTTCCTGATCATAATATCATTAAAAATAAAAAGGTTAATTTATCTAACAACCAATTAAATAAAGGTTCGTCAGAAAATCAATTTAATATTGAAGGATTTAAGGCGTATTATGGTTTAGGTGAAGCAAAAAATAAAGAAAAGGCATTTACCTGTTTTACTAAAGCTAGTGAATTAGGCAGTAAAACAGGGTTAAATAACATTGCTGTGATGTATTTAAAAGGCGATTTAGGACAGGATAAAGCTAATTTAGGTTTGACTAAACTAAACGAAGCTGTTGACAAGGATTCTTTTGATGCGTTAACTAATTTGGCTTGGTTATATCAAAATGGTTCAGTTTTAAACAAAAATCCTGAATTAGCCGCCCAATATTTTGAAAGAGCGGCTGCTTTTGGTATAAAGGCTGCGCAATATGATTTAGGTTTTATGTATCAAAGAGGAATTGGTTTAAAACAGGATTATAAAAAATGCACTACTTTGTATGCTTTGGCTAAACTTAATAATAATTTTACCCCAGTTCTTTATTTAGGTAGTTTCAGTGAGATAGAAATTAGTTCTTTTAAAGAACAAATTTCTAAATTAAATTCAAAAAAACATAGTAGAAATGCTAAGCTTAATACTTCTTTAATTGGTAGTTTAAGTCAGCTTAAACCAGAATTTGATTAGTTATTTATAGCTAAATTATTGGTAATATGATTGTTTTTATAATTAAATGGTGGGTGTTTAATTAATCTTTAGATTTTCACATAATAACAAGCTAATTTTTTATGTAAAAATTGTCAATTAAAATCATTTGATTGCAAATTAATTTAATGGTAACGATAAACTTATTCTATTAAATATAGAGTATAATTATTGTAAAATTTTTGTTTGCTTGGCAGTTTTAAAATGGCGTTCTTCCTTATTTTTACCCTTCTGTTTGGTGTTTTTGCCAATAATTGCTTTGCTTCAGATAGTGAGGATTTAAGGCAAGCACAAAAAGCCTATGATGTCAAAGATTATCAAAAAGCCTTAAATTATTTACAACCTTTAGTTAAAAAAGGTAATAAACAGGCTGAATTTGAGCTCGGCACAATGTATGAATTAGGTCATGGCGTACCGCAAAGTATTTCTAAGGCAATGGAATTGTATAAACGTGCCTCATCAACAAAATCACCGATGCATTTGTCGGTTCATTTAACCTATACCAATAAACCAGATAACCCGGCTAAACAGTTTAAAATTTGGCTTAAACAGGCCATGGATGGTGATAGCTTGGCTCAAAATGATGTTGGCTATTGTTATTTAAAAGGCATTGGTACTAAAATTGATTATGCTGAAGCTAAAAAGTGGCTTAAAGAAGCAGTTAAGCAAAATAATGATAATGCCATGGTTAATTTAGGCTTTATGTATCAGAATGGAGCAGGTATTGAGCAGGATTTAGCTAAGGCCGCTAAATTATATGAACAAGCTAGTAATATGAATAATATTGTTGCTAAAAATAACTTAGGGGTTATGTATGTGCGTGGTTTAGCTTTTGCTCCTAATTATAACGAAGCCGCCAAATTATTTAAAGATGCTAGTGATGCTGGTAATGTTGATGCTCTTTCTAATCTGGGCTATTTATATCAAAATGGATTTGGTGTACCTAAAGATATGTCCAAAGCTGTGCGTTATTATCTTAAAAGTGCCGGATATGGCAATGCCGCTGCGCGTTATAATTTAGGATATATGTATCAAACTGGAAATGGCGTAAATAAAAATTATGCTAAAGCAGCTCGATTATATGAATTAGCAGCTAAAGATGGTTATCCTGAAGCGCAAAACTGTCTTGGTTTTATGTATCAAAATGGTATTGGTGTACCCAAGGATTATAAATTGGCTTTAAAGTATTATAAAGATTTGGCTAAGAAACGACAGGCAATGATGATGCCAGTTACTTCTTTAGAAAATTATGGTATTTAGTTCATTAAGTTAATTGGAGGAATGGTGTTTCAGCAAAATTCTTTGAATGTTTTATTTTTTTTACTTTTGACTATATATACACAAAATTTAGCTTTTGCTAGTGAAAATACTGATTCAAAGGAAATGATGATTTTAGCCATTAAAGCCATTGCTGATCAAGATTATGTCCAGGCTATTTCTTTGCTTAAGCCTTTAGCTAGTAAAGGAGTACAGGCTGCTCAGTATAAATTAGCCAATATGTATGAAAATGGTTTAGGCGTTGATAAATCTAGTGAAGAGTCCCTTAAATGGTATAAACAAGCTGCTCAACATCGTACCCAAGGACCTAAGTTTATGGTTGATATTAATTATAATGTTGCTGCTAGCGACCCCCAAGAAGCTTTTAAACTTTGGAAACAATTAGCCAAAGAAGGTGATGCGATTGGACAATTTAACGTTGGACTTTGTTATTTTAAAGGGGGTGTTGTTAAAGTTAATTATAAAAAAGCTTATGAATACTGGCAAAAATCAGCAGAACAAAATAATAGTAATGCAATAGTTAATTTAGGTTTTATGTATCAGCATGGGGCTTATGTAAAACAGGACTTGCAAAAAGCTATCGAATATTATCATAAAGGTATAAGTTTAAATAATCCGATTGCCTATAACAATTTAGCTTTTATGTATGCTAGTGGTGATGGTGTTTCCCAAGATTATAAAACTGCTAGCCAATATCTTGAAATAGCTAGCCAAATGGGAAATGCTGATGCTAAATCTAATTTAGGCTGGTTATATCAAAAAGGTCTAGGAGAAGAAACTAACATTGACAAAGCTAAATCATTATATTTAGAAGCCTGTAGTGCTGGTTTGCCTGCAGCCTATTATAATTTGGGTTATTTATATCAAAGTGGAATTGGCGTGCCGCAAGATTTAACTAAAGCCATGACTTATTATGAATTGGCTGCAGCTCTTGGTTTTCCTGCTGCAGAAACAGACTTGGGTTTTATGTATGAAAAAGGGGTTTCAGTGCCTAAAGATTATAATAAAGCCTTAAAATGGTATAAAGCTAGAGGCCAAAAGTGGTCTAGCCTAGATATGCAAGTTGATGCACTCGAAACGGTTAGCCCTTAAATGATCTTCTAATTGTGCCGATGACATAGCTTGGGTTGCTAGCTATAGGTTGCGCATAGTAAACAGTTACCCTAGAATGTGACACCGTAAGTTTTAGCGAAAGTTAACTAATTTTTTTTTATGGTACTTGAGTATTTGTGTTTTTTTTCTTGTTTTATGATTTGGTCGTGATATTCTTGTAATGGTTTAATATCAATACTGCCATCAATTATGGCCGCAATTGCCTGGATAGTTGCTTTAGCCCCGCTTAAAGTCGTTACGACAGGAATGTCGTAATTAATAGATTCCTGACGAATCATTTGATCATCACTGCGAGCCATTCTTCCTGAAGGTATATTTATGACTAATTGAACTTCTTGGTTTTTAATGCGGTCAATTAGATTAGGCCGGCCTTCAAAAATTTTGTTAACCGATTGAACCGGTATGCCACCACTATGAATGGCTGTAGCAGTTCCGCGAGTGGCAATTAATTCAAAACCTAACTGATATAAGTTAAGAGCGATGGGGACAATTTTTGATTTATAAATATCAGATACACTGATAAACACTGTTCCAGTTTTTGGTAATTCATTGCCACAGGCAATTTGGGCTTTGGCAAAGGATTGACCAAACTGTTGCGAAATGCCCATTACTTCACCTGTTGAACGCATTTCTGGTCCAAGCGTTATAAGTGATCCGGGAAATTTTTTAAAGGGAATAACTACCGATTTGACACAAACATTTGGTGGCAGTAATTTGGGTTTAATATCCAATTCGTTTAAATATTTGCCCAACATAACTTTAGTAGCTAGATAAGCCCAGGCTACGCCAGTTGCTTTGGATACAAAAGGAATAGTTCGACTTGCTCTTGGGTTTGCTTCAAGAATATATAAATCATGATCACGTAAGGCAAATTGAATATTAAGTAAGCCAATAATTTTTAATTCCTGGGCGATTTCAGTAGTTATGGTTTTGATTTGGTCTAAAATATCCAAGGGAATTGTTTGAGTTGGCAATACACAAGTACTATCACCAGAGTGAATACCAGCCTGTTCAATATGTTCCATGATACCAGCTATTATTGTAGCTCTACCATCGCTTATAGCATCAACATCAATTTCAATGGCTCCTTCTAAAAACTCATCAATTAGAATTGGTGAAGTTGAATTAATAATAATACCTTTATCTAACCAGTTTTTTAAATCTTCACGAGTATAGATGATTTCCATTTGTTTGCCACCAAGAACATAACTTGGTCGAACTAAAACTGGATAGTTAATCTTATCAGCGATTGCAAATACTTCTTCATAGGTATAGGCAAAACCACCATTGGGTTGGGTTAATTTTAATTTTTTAATTAATTCATTAAATTTAAGCCTATCCTCCGCTCGATCAATTGATTGGGCACTGGTACCCAAAATCTTAAAACCACGTTCAATTAAACCTTGAGTTAATTTTAAAGGCGTCTGCCCGCCAAGCTGAACTATAATACCAAAGGCATTTTCAGCATTAGCAATATTAGAAACATCTTCAAGGGTTACGGGTTCAAAATATAGTCTATCCGAAATATCAAAATCCGTGGAAACAGTTTCCGGGTTAGAATTAACCATAATAGCTTCATACCCAAGATCCTGTATGGCTTTAGCTGCATGGACGCAGGCATAATCAAATTCAATACCTTGGCCAATGCGATTAGGCCCGCCACCTAAAATAAGAATGGATTTTTTCGTACAAGGTGGGATTTCATTTTCTTCTTCATAAGTTGAATATAAATATGGTGTATACGAAACAAATTCACTGCTACAGGTGTCAATATTTTTAAAACTAGGTTGAATCTTTAGGGTCTTACGTAAATTATAAACATCATTTTCGCTAGTATTCGTAATTTTGGCAATTTGTCTATCACTAAAACCCAGCGATTTGATTTTATATAATAAATCGTATTGGTATAAAGTTAAATCATGATGATTAGTTGTAAGATAATCATGCCATTCAAATAAATAAACTAATTTTTCCAGAAACCATTTGTCGATATTAGTTAATTCCTGAATTTCCGTTAAGGAAATACCAAATTTTAAGGCACCAAAAATATCAGTCAAACGATGATGTGATGGTATGTTAAGGCGTTTACGCCATTGCCAGAAATCAGCTTTATAGCGATTTTCGTTAATTTCAAAACCTTCAATCCCTAATTCTAAACTGCGCAAAGCTTTTTGGATCGATTCGGCAAATGTTCTACCTATGGCCATAACTTCGCCTACAGCTTTCATTGTCGTGGTAAGAGTGGTGTCACAGCCTTTAAATTTATCAAAATTAAATCGGGGAATTTTGGTAACTACATAATCTAAACTTGGCTCAAAGGCAGCAAAGGTATTTTTGGTAATATCATTACTGATTTCATCAAGAGTTAGGCCAATGGCTAGCTTGGCTGAAATCTTGGCGATTGGGTATCCGGTAGCCTTACTGGCTAAAGCCGATGAGCGTGATACCCGTGGATTCATTTCGATAACTACAATTCTACCAGTTTGCGGATTGACGCCAAACTGAACATTGGATCCACCACTTTCAATTCCAATAGCTCTAATTATTTTAATGGCTTGATTGCGGATATTTTGATATTCTTTATCACTTAAAGTCTGAACTGGTGCTACGGTTATTGAATCGCCCGTGTGAATGCCCATGGGATCAAAGTTTTCAATTGAACAGATGATTACGGTATTGTCAGCTTTATCGCGCATTACTTCTAATTCGATTTCTTTATAGCCAATTACACTTTCTTCGAGTAAGACTTGGTGAATTGGACTTAAATTAAGTCCTTGGCTTACAATATTGTCTAATTCTTCGTGATTATAGGCAATCCCGCCACCTAAGCCTCCTAAAGTAAAGGCTGGGCGTACTATTATTGGATAACCAAGGTTGTAAGCAATGGCTTTAATTTCATTAAGTGTTGTAACTGTAAAAGATCTAGGGACATCTAAACCAAGAGCAAGCATTTTTTGTTTAAAGAGTTCTCTATCTTCAGCTAATTCAATAGATTCAAAATTAGCGCCAATAAGTTCTACTTTATTAAGAGCTAAAAATCCAGATTTCGCTAAATTAAAGGCTACATTAAGAGCTGTCTGACCTCCCATAGTGGCTAGCATGGCACAAGGTCTTTCCTTAATAATGATTTTTTCGACAAATTCAGGAGTAACTGGTTCAATATAAGTTATATCAGCTAATTCTGGATCAGTCATAATTGTTGCTGGGTTTGAATTGACCAGAATAACCGTATATCCTTCTTCTTTTAAGGCTTTACAGGCTTGAGAGCCAGAATAATCAAATTCACAGGCCTGACCTATAATGATAGGACCGGCTCCTAAAACAAGAATTTTTTTAAGGTCTTGGCGTTTTGGCATAGTTTTGTCTCGATTGATTCATATATAAGGATATTAAATTTAATTATAAATTATCACAGGCCAAAACGATGTCATTAGATTAACTTTTGGCAAATTTTCAAAAATATGTTTTAAAGATTTTTAAATTTTGGTATGTAGAGATTAGGAAAGTAAAATCTTAAATTTATTAGGAGAATTAAAATGACTTGTTTAGGTCGTGTTATTGCTATGTCTAATTTTAAATTATTAACCTTAAGTTTAACAATTTTGAGCTTTGTATTTAACCAGGTTAATGTGTTAGCTAGTTCAGTTAATGAAAATTCTCTTGATGAATTTCATTTTTCTATACCAGTTAAAGTTTGGAAAACCTCAACACAAAATTATCGAGGTTTGGTAATTGCTATTCATGGATTAACAATGCATAGTGGAACTTATGAAAGTATGGCTAAAAACTTAAACAATTTAGGTTATTTGGTTATCGCTCCAGATTTACGTGGATTTGGCCAATGGATGCAAACTCATACTAAAGGATCTCAATTACAGTCTGTAGACTATGAAGCAAGTTATGAAGATGTTTCAAGAGTTATTACGTTTGCTCAGGAAAAATATCCTAATTTACCAACTTTTATTTTGGGAGAAAGTCTTGGTGCTGATATAGCTTTACGCATAGCGGGTTCACAGAAATTTGACCTGAAAGGGATAATTTTGTCAGCTCCAGCTATTGTTGGTAAAGCACCGGTCATTGCTTCAGTTGTTTTATCTGAATTACCTAAAGTTATGGTTAATCCTAAACATGAAATTAATGTTAGCCCTTTTTTAAGTAAATATATTGCTAATGATGAAAATATTATTCAAGGTACAGTTAATGATCCTTTAGTTCGTAAAAATTTAACGGTAATTGATTTGTTGGCAACTTTAAAAACTCTGACTTCATCATTAAGCTATGCCCGAAATATTAATAAAGAGTTACCGGTGTTAATTCTTCAAGGCAGCAAGGATGCGCTTGTAAATCCTAAAGGTGTGAATAAATTGGTTGATACCTTAAAAGTTAAGGATCAAACAGTTAAATGGTTTCCCAGTCAAGGTCATTTATTGTTAGAAACTAATTGTGCTAAAGCTGAAACATTGCTGGCTCTGGATACTTGGGTTGAAAAACATAACAACGTCAATTATCCTGATAGTTTAGCAGCAGCGACATTAACTTGGAATGACAAAAACGATATTAATCTACTTAATAAAAATCAATAGTCTTTCTGCCTTTTATATTTTGCCCAATTTTATAATTAATTCGCTGCGTTCCCAAACAATAATGTTATTAGATTGAGCAAGTTTTTTAGCACTGGTGGTAAGTTTTGAATTAGTGATAAGCATTCCTTGCTGTGCATGATAATATTTAATGGCTGCGCAAATTTCTTGCACAGCTGATATGCCTACTTGTTTTAGCCATCTTTTGGTTTGGACAACAGTTATTTCATTGTTTTTACTTAAAATCAAATCAGCACCAAAGTCATTACTGGTTTTAGTCTTTTCAACATTATAGCCATTTCTTTTAAAATAATTAAACATTCTATTTTCAAACTCAATTCCGGTCATTTGATCAATTTGCGTAATTTTAGAAAAATAATATAGTTTAAGCGTAAAAAAAACGTTTTCGATTTTAATTAATCCATATAATCCTAATATAAGGAAGATAAATGGCCAGAAATATATTAGCGATAATATTATAAAACCGATTAATGATAATTGAAAAAAATTTTTAAAATTTACTTTAAGCATATCGAAGTTTATAAATTTTCATTATTAATTATTTTTAGCGAAGAATTAGGGATATATTACGTAATCAGCTATTTTTAATTATATTGAATAATAAAAAAAATACCAGTATTAATTTTAATACTGGTATTTTACTATTTGTTTAATTCAATGATTAATTAGTATTGAGCTTCCAATATAATACTACAAAAAAGCTTTAACATTTAAGTATAATAATAGGTTTTTGCGATAATCAATATATAGTATTATTTAAGAATCGATCTATTAGTTTGCAAAACAATTAGGATTTTTTAGCGCAATATTTAATCTTTTACCAACAATATCCCAGTTTAAATTTTTGACAAAGGCATCTAAATATTTAGCCCTATCGATACCATAGTCAATCATGTAGGCATGTTCATATACATCTAAAGCTAAAATGGGAACAAAATTGGCTGGTGACCACATATTATGCGTATCCAGGCCAAAGACATCCAAGTGATTGGCACGCATATTAAAGCCAACGATAACCCAGCCGCGCATGCATTTACCACTAGCTTTTAAATAATCAATAAATTTGTCCGTTGAACCAAAACGTTCATCTAGAGCTGCTTTTAAATCACTACTAGGGCTGGTTGCTTTGGCCGTTAAATTATTAAAGTATAATTCATGATAAATAACGCCATTAACCGCATAACTTGATTCGAGTAATAATTCACGCATTGGTGCGTAAGTAGGGTTGGCGCCTTCGAGGCTTACCGTTTTTAATTTGCCCTGTAAATCATTAGCTTTAGCGATATAGGCATTATAGAGTTTTATATGTTGATCAATTTGACTGTTGGATAAGCCATCCATTTTTTCATTAAGTAAATATTTAAAATCCTGGGCTAGATAAGAATTTACTTTGACTGGAATATTGGTAAGCGTTGTCGCTACATTAGGGCTGGCTAAAGTGTTTTCTTTAAGGGTGGATCCAACTACCGCAGCTGCACCAAGCATTAAAACTTCACGGCGGGTAACAAAATCTTTATTAATGACATCATAATTGCCAATTGATTCTTTAGTTTTGGACATATTTTCTCCTGTTTGACAAGTGTTATTTTTCATTTGTATTTAGTTTAGGTTAGCATAATTATTTATTAAAACTGAAATTCTTAATAGAGTATTATAGAAATAGAGTATGCTTATATAAGATCGAATTAGAGGAGTTTTCACATGACTAGCGTAAAATCATCTCAAACGGAAAATTTAAGTCCAAAATTGAGCCCAACCCCCCAGCAACCAGTATTAAGTCATAATTTAACTATTAGATTGAAAATACAAAATTTACCAGGTATGCTTGGCAAGGTTACTTCACTAATTGGTGAAATTGGTGGTGATATTGGTGCTATTGACATTGCCTTTATTGAAAAAAATTATATTATTCGTGATATTAGTGTAAAAGTTAAAGATAATGATCATGGTGAAAGGTTAGTTAATGCTTTAAATAATCTTAAAGATGTAAAGGTTGTAAATGTTTCTGATCGAACTTTTTTAATGCATTTAGGTGGCAAAATAAGTATAGCTAATAAAATTCCCCTTAAAACTCGTGATGATTTGTCTATGGCCTATACGCCAGGAGTTGCCCGAATTTGCATGGCAATCCATAATGATCTTCATAATGCCTATAATTTAACCATTAAAAGAAATACGGTCGCAGTGGTAAGTGATGGTTCGGCCGTTTTAGGCCTAGGTAATATAGGTCCGGAAGCAGCTATGCCAGTTATGGAAGGCAAAGCTATGTTATTTAAGGAATTTGGTAAAATCGATGCGTTTCCGATATGTTTAGCTACTCAAGATACTGAAGAAATAATTAAAGCTGTAAAATTTATAGCTCCAGGTTTTGGTGGTATTAATCTTGAGGATATTTCCGCACCACGATGTTTTGAAATTGAAAAACGATTAAAAGAAGAAATGAGTATTCCGGTTTTTCATGATGATCAGCATGGGACAGCTGTAGTTGTTCTTGCTGCATTAATTAACGCTCTTAAAATTGTCAATAAAAAAATGGAAAATTTAAAAATTATTGTTTCAGGAATTGGTGCTGCTGGTGTTGCCTGTTCTAAGATGTTAATGCATGCTGGCGTTAAAAATATCATTGGCTTTGATAGACTAGGTGCTATATATTCTGGAAGAGTTGAACATATGAATTTTATGAAAGATTGGTTTGCCGAAAATACTAATCCGGAAAAATATCATGGAAGTCTTGAAGAATCATTTAATGATGCCGATTTGTTTTTAGGGTTATCTGGACCTGGAACGGTAAACAGTGATTATTTAAAACGCATGAATCGTGATCCGATTGTTTTTGCTATGGCAAATCCCGTACCTGAAATTATGCCAGAAGAAGCTATGCCTTATGTCAGAATTATGGCCACTGGACGCTCGGATTATCCGAATCAGATTAATAATGTATTATGTTTTCCAGGTATTTTTAGAGGGGCTTTGGACTGTGAAGCTAGTGACATTAATGAAGAAATGAAACTTGCTGCTGCCTATGCCATTGCTAGTGTTATTGAAGAACATGAATTAAATGAAGATTATATAATCCCAGGAGTATTTAATACTAAAGTGGTTGAACTGGTAGCTAAATCTGTAATTGAAGCTGCCATAAAGACTGGAGTAGCCAGAAAAACAAAATTAAATGCTGAAGAAAACTTTTAGAACTTAAGCCTTATATTTTTAATTTTCTTAATTCAGTTAATTTAGCCGCACCGATAATACCGGCAAAGTCTCCTAGTTGAGCTTTTTGGATAATGGTTTTTTTTCCGGGGATTTTTAAACTGTAATATTTTGTTTGCTCACAAACATTTTTAAAGTATAATTCACAAGCTTCAATTAGTCCTCCACCCAAGATAATTTTTTCTGGATTTAAGAGATTTATAACCGTGCTTAATCCCATGGCTAAAAAATTGCTAGCTTCGAGGACGCAAGCTAAAACAACTTTATCATTTTTGCTAATAGCATCACTAATAGCTTTTGACCTTAAAATACCTTTATCTAAATCAATTTTTTCGGTAATACATGTTTCATACCCTTTATTGATGTAATTAAGAATGTTTTTGGATATAGCTAATCTTGATGCATAGGTTTCCAGGCAGCCATAATTACCACAGCCACACAATTTACCATTAGGGATTAGCATAATGTGGCCAATTTCCCCAGCCGTTCCACAGGCACCATTAATTATTTGATTATTAATTATAATACCAGAACCTATACCTGTACCAATGAATATGCAGATAAAATTATTAATATTTTGACCGCTACCATAATGCATTTCTCCAATTGAAGCAACTTCAACGTCATTCCCTAAATAAGCTGGAATTTTAAATTTTTGGACTATTGGTTCGGTAATAGCAATACTACCGGTTTTAATATTAGCAGCTTCAAGCAAAATTCCTTTTGATCGATCGACCATACCCGCAATACCTAGCCCAATTGCACTTATGTCTTCAGGCTTAGTGTTGCTTTCTAAAAGTAATTCTTCAATACTGTTTTCAATTTTTTTTATCAGATCAAGATTATGATCTAGTCCTTTGGTTTTTTTGCGGGTTGTAGCAATAACATTACCGGTTGCTATGTTAACTAAACCAGAAGCAATTTTAGTGCCACCAATATCGACACCGATAGCTAGTTTATTGGGCATATTATATCCTTATAATATTAGTTGTTTTGAATATCTTTTGGTAAAACGAGCAGTGCCGTTTCAATTTTTCGCTGATTTTTATGATGGGTTAAAACTTTGTTTCCTAACATCATCGATGTTGAGCCACCACCATCAAGATTTAAAGCGTTTTCAACGCCGATAATTTTCATGAATTTAGCTAAGTCCCATAAAGAATGATGTCCTTCAATTGTAGCAATATAGAGGTGATTATTACTGGAATAGCCAATGGCGGTTCGAGCATCAATTTTGGAGGATGTCCAGGAATTATGAAAATTTTCGGCCTTTAAATCTAAAAATAATTTACCATTTTTAATTAAGCATGGGCCTCCACTTATGGCTTCTTTCATGGTGTTCCAGGAAGTAGGGTAAGATTCGTAAGTACAGAAAAGAAAATCACCAATGTGTAAATTATTTAGGGGGCTATTGCATCGATCACAAATCAGGTAACCATTTTGGGGAATCTTTACTTTACTTGATTTAGTAATATCAGTGACTTCACCATTTTTAGCAACTGTAATAATTAGTGAATTGGCTTTTAATTCTAAAGCTTTGCCCCAGAAATTGTTATAGATTATAGCTCTTGATCCATTGCGTCGAGGTTGGTTTAAATTATTGATCCAATATTTAAATATTTTGGGATTGGATGAATAAAGCGTTGCATGAAAATTGGTATTATTCATAAATAAATTAGCTTGGTTATCTATGCCTATAGCAATACGGTTAAATATTGGTCCAGTAATCCATTGATTATTAATAATTAATGTGCCTAATGGAATGCCGGAATTTTTAAAATAATTGGCATTTACGGCCGCTAAAGCATGATGTGATTTGGCAATATCAGATAATGTAGCTAAATGGCCAAATGTTTGTGAACTAAGAGCTGGCTGAATTTTTACTTTATTAAGATCTAAATCCAGTAAGTTAATGTTAAGTGGTCCATGAAAAGTTCTTAATTTTATGCCGTTAGCTTCATCATAATCTTTAAGTTGATTAATATATTCAGTTGGCGAGTAGATTTTGGTGGTTTTGGGCAGTTGCTGTTTTGAGTTATTAATTTTTTTTACAGTGGATTTTTTAGATTTGCTAGTTGATTTTTTTAGATTAATTGACTTATGGGTAAAATAAATAATTTTTGGTAAATGATGATTAAAAGAGGCTATTGAATCAAGGGTTAATACTTGAAAAGCAAAAAGATATACAAGAATATATTTACTTATATGAATTGAATTGGTAATGGTTTTATTGCTCATTTTTAAAGTTAATAAATTGGTATCCATATTATTATAATACCCATATTTATTGGTCTTTAAACCTTAAACTAATTCAGCAAATTTTTGTTGGTAAGCTGTAATTATTTGCTCGCGTTCAGTTGTTGGCAGTAAAGGAAAGCCGAGTTTTAAGCGTTTAATAATATAAGACTTGGCAATTTTTTCAGATAATTGACGAATTTTAAGAATCGTTTTCATTCGTTCGTCTCGTCCTAAAATACCGCGCGCATCCTGTAAATTAAAAATATGTGAACACTTAAGTAATTTTTCATATGCTGGATATATAAGATCTTCGTTAATTAATTCAAGACATTCATTTTGATAAAGATCAAAAGTTGTGTTAAGACAGATCGGGTTGCTTTTTTCAAAATTATAGAGACTTTGCTCATACTCATTTAGATGATATAACTCACCATAAGTTATATGGTTACTCCATTTAAGGTGAAAGATGCTGTCAACATTTTGTAAATACATAGCTAGCCTTTCTAACCCATAAGTTATTTCGGCGGCAACAGGCCTTACTTCCTGGCCACCAGCTTGTTGGAAATACGTAAATTGAGTAACTTCCAGGCCATCAAGCCAAACTTCCCAGCCCACACCCCAGGCTCCAAGGGTTGGTGATTCCCAATTGTCTTCAACAAATCGAATGTCATGACAACTAAGGTCTATGCCTAGACAGGTTAAAGACTTAAGGTATAAATCCTGAACATTGGATGGAGATGGTTTTAAGATTACTTGATATTGGAAATAATGCTGAAGTCGATTAGGATTATCGCCATAACGTCCATCCGTTGGTCGCCTACAAGGATCAGTACAGGCCATTTGCCATGGCTCGGGACCTAAAACTCTTAAAAATGTCCCAGGACTCATGGTGGAGGCTCCTTTTTCTAAATCATAGGCCTGTAGAATGGTACAGCCATTTTGCGACCAATAGGCATTTAAGTTATGGATAATCTCTTGAAAGGTCAAAGACATTCTATAAATCCTCGTTACCAATAATTATTTAATTTAACATATAAAAGTCGTAAATGAATAAAAGTATTTTATTAAGTATCAATAATTGAAAACTTTGTTTGGTAATTTGTTAGCAAGGGTATAAACTTATTAACTTAGGATGTTTATAACTAGTTAAATTTTAGAATTTTTAATTTTGGAATCTTATGATAAGGAAAGGTTAACAATGGCACAACAAATAAGACAAGGTATTCAAAAACAGCAAGAATTTATCCCTGCATATGTTGAAACTGTTGAAGATACAGGTCTTAAAGAGGCATTTTTAGAAGAATTAATTCTTAAAGATATTTATCTGGCTAATTTTACTTTTGGACGTGAAATAGCTAATCGAACTCATTTACCTTTTAAACTTGTTGAATTAATTTTGGACGGTTTAAAACGTCAATTATTTATTGAAGTAAGATCGTCAGCTGGACTTGGTGATTATGAATTTACGCCGACCGAAAAAGGGCGTAATCGTGCCTTAGCTTTTTTTGAACATAGTGCTTATGTAGGTCCATGTCCAGTACCGTGGAATATTTATGTTGACTCATTAAAAAACCAGACCATTAGACGTGAGGCTGTTACACCTAGGGATTTAGAAGTAGCATTTTCAGATATTATGGTTAATCGCCGCACGATAAATTCGGTTGGACCTGCTATTAACTCAGGTCGAGGCATGTTTTTGTTTGGTGAAGCAGGTAATGGCAAAACATCTATTGCGGAAAGAATAGTCCGTAGTTTTAAAGGCCATATTTTTATACCTTATGCCATTGAAGTTGATGGTCAGATCATTCGTTTGTATGACCAGCATAATCATCAAAGTGTGTCCGCCGCTAATTATCCTAAAGACTATGACCATCGCTGGGTCCGTATTCATAGACCCTGTGTTACAGTTGGTGGTGAATTGACGATTGAAATGCTTGAGTTGCAATATGACTATACTTCTAAATTGTACGAAGCTCCATTACAGCTAAAGGCTAATTGTGGTATTTTATTAATAGATGACTTTGGCCGCCAAAGAATTGATCATCGTTCTTTATTAAACAGATGGATTGTTCCTTTAGAAAAACGCATTGATTATTTAACCTTGCATACTGGTAAAAAACTTGAAACGCCATTTGAACAGTTAATTGTTTTTTCTACGAATCTTAATCCTTCCGATTTAGCTGATGAAGCATTTTTACGACGAATCCCCTATAAAATTCATATAACTAACCCCTCCGAAGATGAATTTAAATGGATTTTTCTGCAATATTGTCAGTCGGTTGGAATTGCTTATAATGAAGAAGCGGTTAACTATATAATTGAGAATCAGTTTCGTAATGGTAAACGTTATATGCGTTGTTGTCATCCGCGCGATTTGGTTGATCAAGTTATTAATTTATGCTTGTTTTTGCAAACCGAACCAAAATTAACCAAAGAGTATCTAGATCATGCTTGTGCCGTTTATTTTACGGCAATGGGATTGTAAAGATAAAATTCTATTTGGTTTATAAATCTTTAAGTTAAATTATTTTGATTAGTGTATCATTTAACTTATAGATATAATTGCATTGTTTTAGCTTATGATTGATTTCAGCTCTAATAAACCCAATTTAAATGATGTTTTAGAATCAGATAATGTTTTACGTAACAATTATCTGTTCTTATATAAATCTAAAAATTCGAAAATAAATGATGCTTTTGCAATTTTAACTATTTTATTATTAACTATTACCTGGACCGTAATTTTAAGTAATTCTTGTATCAATAAGCAATTATTACCATGGTTAATTCTTTTAACTTTTGTCGATATAATTTGTGTTTACCAATTATTTAAAATTTTTTACTCTACTAATTATGTTTTAAAACAGAAATATATTGGTTATCGATATCATAGTGTTGCCATTGCTTATTTTTGTTTGACCTTTTGTTTTATGCTACTTATTGGTTTTATAAATTATGCAAAATTAAACCATAAAAATATGATTACGCAGGTAATTGATATTGAATTAACTGATGTTAATGATTTTCAGAATAACAATGATATTATTGGTAGTACTAGTAATAAAGCTAATGAAAAAACAATTATCGGTAATAAATCAAGCAATTCTAGTAATTCACCAATCATTAAGCCTAAGCTAGAAGTTTCAAAGTTCATGGTAAAATTAAATTCATTAAATAAATTTTCGCAAGCTGTCAATAAACAAGTTAAATTATCGGATAAATTGATTAAACCGATAACTAGCCCAAGCATAAAAAAATATACCGTTAACAATACGAACCAATTAATGTTAAGAACTCAACCGCTAACTGTTTCTAGCTCAAAGCTAAAAACAGCAAAATCGCAAAATTATGAAAATCAGCTTTTGTCTGAAAATGTTTCTGCGGTTAAAAAAATGCCAGTAGTTGCGAGCTGGGATAGTATAAAAAATCAAAAATTTATTAATCAACCATTAACACATTATAGTTTAAAAAATGATACTAATTTATTAACTGAAGTTCAAAGTCCTGAATTAGTTGAAATAGTAGATGCAAAGCCTAAAAAAAAAGGTAATGAATATAGTCAAAGTGGTGGCAGATCTAAAGATGGCAAAGGAGCCAATACTGCAATTCAAGCTTATTTAACATATCTGCAGAAAAAAATTAAAAAAAAATGGAATCCTCCATATGGTGAAAAAAATGAATTAGAAGTAGAGTTTGAAATTTTTAAAAATGGTGAATTAAAAAGCATAAAAATTTTAAAAGCTTCAACAAATCATTCATTTGATCAAACAGCAATTAAGGCTATTACTGTTAATGAGCCTTTTAAAAGATTGCCTAGCGACTATGATTATCCTTATTTAAGAGTTAGATATACATTTAATTATTCAATTGATGGTGACTTGGATATTCTGGATGAGATTAATTAAATGATAATTGCTTTGATCTATATTTTAGCTATCTATATTTAAGTAATTTTTTTTTTGGTAAATTTGTAACCGTCCGGTAAGTTTTAAATAAAATATAAAAGAAATTAGGTATAAGGCAGCACTAATTATAATTAACCAGCTATTACCAATATAAAAGGAACAATATTCTAAAATACCACCAAGAATTGCTCCAAGCAAGTTGTAAGTAAAAGCTTTGGCCTGTGAATCAGCTTTGGCAAAGGCTATGGGGAAAATCAGCCCAGCAAAAAATACCGGTAATATAAGAATAATCATGAGGATAAAACTACCCAGATAGTAATTGTTTATCAATAAAAGGAAATTATTTACCATGATGAATTTTGAAATCAACAATAAAAAAAATAGCCAACAATAAATTTGAATCTGAAGCTTTTCAATAAGTGGTTTGAATTTCATAACGATAAGATTAGCTACCCAAGTCATAATTAAAATACCATTGATTACCAGAGCTGATGTATACCAGGCTGTTCCGTAGATTAGGGTAAGCCTGGCTATATTAGTTAATTCGAGGAGTAAAAACCCGGCTCCTAAAAAAAACAATTGCCAATACAAGGCATTTGATTTTTGAGCGAAAACCTTATAGCTTGGTATTAAACTTAAAATTAATATTTCCCCTAAAATTATCAGATAATACCAGTCAATAACATCCGGTTGAACGTATAAAAATGGATAATCATCAGTTAATACTTTGTGGGAAAAATTAACTGGCTTGGGATTAATTTTAATAAAATCTGGTGAAATATAAATATTTTTTTGTTTCAAGGTTGGGTTGTAAATAAAGCTTAAGTCATAACTACCGTAGTATTTGAATTTATTGACCAGGATGATTAAATTATCCTCAAAAACTGATCTGGCGGTATTTATTAATCGTGCCCTGATCCATTTTGTGTTACTGGCAAAATTTAAAAAGATGTACCCATCGGGGTTTAAGAGCCTTTTGGCTGATTCTAGGCTTTCTTTAGTATAGACATAGCAGTCTAATCTTACCGATGACCCTTGACCAGAGACTGAATGAGAATCTAAGGTGGCAAAAATAATAAGATCATATTTTTGTTTACTTGTATTTAAAAAATGCCTAGCATCATCATTAATTATCCGAACATTATCATAATGGAAACTAGGATTATATAATTTGCCTAATTTAATAATTATTGGATCGATTTCAACGGCATCAATATGTTTAGCATGGTTGTGAACAGCAGATATGACATTTTGTCCTGTACCAGCACCAATAATTAAAACATTGTCAAGCTTTTGTTGTGGAGAAAAAGTAAAAGGAATTTCATATTGACTTATTCTATCGGTAATAATGCCTTTTAAGCGTTTGGATGCAAGCTTATTGATAAAATCTAAATTACTGTTCGTGAACAGAAATTGATAATGAGATCGATTAACACCTATTTCTAAGCCGAAGATTTGTGAGTTAGATGTGCGAAACAAAGTTGAATCTATTCGTTGTAGTGGACTCCAATAGGTTAATTGTAGATCCTGCCTCGAAGGTGGAGCAAAAACTGAAATAAATTTTGGCTTAATTGGAATAAGCAGTAATAGTGGTGTCAGGACTAAAATTATGATCTTAAAATACCATTTAACTGATTTAAATTGAAAACCAGTACTGTATGTAATTAATATAAATATTGGTATTATTAATAATTGTGTTAAAGTACATTGTGCATAGGATAATACGGAAAAGATAATACTGCCACAGATAGCGCCTAGTAAATCAACTGAATAGGCTGGTAATGCTGGTAATTCAGTAAATAATATACCAAGTTGCGAGCCTATTGTATAACATAAAAAGAATGGACCAAAACATAAAACTGGAATAATTACAAGATACTTGGAAAAAGACAGATTCTCAAAGAGATTATTTTGCCATTGGAAATTTGCCATGGAAGGAAATCCGCATAAACCAATACCTTTATAGTCCAGCAAAACAGCGGATAGGATAAAGAGGAATAACGCTAGAGGAGCTAGTTTAAAAGCGTAGGATTTTTGATAATTAAAACCTACTCCTAAGCCTAAAAAACAGGCTATTAACGGTAAAGCTTTAAAGATAATAAAAATCCGAAAATTACATCCTAGAAAACGAATTATGAATAGTTCAATGAATAATGACAAAAAACTTATAACAAAAAGCTCTATATATTTTGAATAT
>DAHXLC010000193.1 GCA_027371815.1 Candidatus Melainabacteria bacterium
AATTCATCTAATTGATCTTGTTTAAAAGCAAATTCTTGGTTGTTTTCATAAAGCATTGGAGTTGACATCATTATACTCCTAAACTAAGCCAT
Source organism: Candidatus Melainabacteria bacterium (assembly GCA_027371815.1). Taxonomy (GTDB): domain Bacteria; phylum Cyanobacteriota; class Vampirovibrionia; order Obscuribacterales; family JAKAZS01; genus JAKAZS01. The sequence goes on from DAHXLC010000193.1 coordinate 93, forward strand.
CTTTGGGCATTTTGGTATAATAACTTAGCTTTATCATTATCCGTCAAATTAACATTTTCACTAATTAATTTACCTGGATATTTTTCACCAAGAACAAAAGGATAATCCGATCCTGTCATAATATAGTCAATTCCAAAGATTTTTATAATAAAATCGAGCGATTCTTGGCTATGAACTAATGAATCGACATAAAAATTATGCAGGTATGAATTTGGTTCCTCCTTAATATTAATTGCACATAAATCTGGGCGCACATGAAAAGCATGATTTATTCTTCCTAGCGTAAAGCCAAAAGAGCCGCCACCATGAGCAAAACAAACTTTCAACTTGGGAAATTTAGCAAAAATGCCACCAAAAATCAGAGAATTTATAGCTAAAGATATTTCCATAGGCATACCAACTAGCCAGGGTAAAAAATACTTAGGCATTTGATTTTGGCCAATCATATCCCAGGGATGAATAAATATTGAGGCATTAAGATCCTGGCAGGCTTCATAAAAAGGATATAAACATTCGTTATCTAAATTGATATCATTAATGTGAGTACCAATCTGAACCCCGGTTAATTTTAAATCCTTGATACAACGTTCTAATTCTTTAACAGCAAACTTCGTACTTTGCATGGGTAAAGTTCCTAGACCAATTAATTTATCTTTGTTTAGACTAACACTGTAAGCTAAATCATCATTTAAATATTGAGCAATATATAGTCCATCGTTAGGTTTTGCAAAATAACTAAACATAACTGGGACGGTAGACAATACCTGTATCGAAACATCATTGAGTAAAGCTTCATTAAGTCGCGTTTCAATATCAAAACAGTTATAATTTACCGTACGAAAAAAATTACCATCATCTTTATAAAGTTTAATGGGCTCATTTATATTATTTAAATTTGGACTTTGAATAAAACCACCATAGCCAAATTTTGCTTTAAAATCAGCAATTACTTTAGGTAAAAGGTGTGTATGTACGTCTATTTTCAAAATTAATCCTGTTATTTATTTTTTTCTAAAATATAACCACAATTTTTGCATTTATTATGAAAACTTTGATAAAAACGTTCAAATATAGGTGGAAATTGATTCATAATATCAGTCAAATGAAAATCTTCTTGATATAATTTTTGACCACATTGATCACAAAACCAGACAAATGAATCCAATTCATCTTTTAATCGTTTTTTTTCAATAACCATACCAATACTGTCTGCTGGTCTTTGCGGACTGTGAGGAGTGTTGGGCGGTAATAAAAAAATATCACCTTCGTTAAGCGTAATATTTTCAAACTGATTATGCTGATGAATCCTTAAATTAATACTACCTTTAAGTTGATAAAAAAATTCTTCACCGCCATTAACATGAAAATCATTACGATTATTTGGACCTTTAATAATCATCACAATAAAATCTGTATCAGTCCAAATTGTTCGATTACCTACGGGTGGAACCATTAGTTCTTCGTGTTCTTTAATCCAGTTTAATAAATTTATAGCTTTCATAAGAACAAAATCAACAATTATAAACCTTGAAAATCTGGACCACTACCTTGAGAAGTTGGTTTAACCCGCAAGTTAACTTCTGGACAGACTATTTCACAGGTGCGACAGTGAATACAATTTTCTAAGGACATTCCATGTTTACTAATTCCTTCAAAAATGTCAATACGATGAACTTCAGCTGTACAATCAGCTACGCAAGGAGTCGTCTTAAGTAATTTTTCATATTTATTAATACAGGTTACACATGTTTGGGCATTAAATTCATCGATATGATTATTTCCTTCATGATACTTGGTCGAAGCAAAAAATACCGCATCCGGTCTTGAGTAAATTGTCTGTTTATCATATGGGGGC
>DAHXLC010000194.1 GCA_027371815.1 Candidatus Melainabacteria bacterium
AATTCATCTAATTGATCTTGTTTAAAAGCAAATTCTTGGTTGTTTTCATAAAGCATTGGAGTTGACATCATTATACTCCTAAACTAAGCCATCTTTGGGCATTTTGGTATAATAACTTAGCTTTATCATTATCCGTCAAATGAACACAATCAAGATTTAATATACTTTGCTGGCAATTCATTAGGTTTAATGCCTAAAACCACCACAAAATATATCACTGAAGTTTTAAATGATTGGCAGGCCTATGGAGTTGAGGGACATTTTAAAGCTAAGCATGCTTGGATGCCTTATCACGAATTAGTGCAGGCCAGTTTCATGAATTTAACTCAGAGCAGTTATAATGAAGTGGTGGCAATGAATTCACTTACGGCTAATTTACATTTAATGATGGTTGCTTTTTACCAGCCAACAAGTTCTAAATATAAAATTTTAATTGAAGAAAACACTTTTCCTTCCGATAAATATGCTGTAGCAAGCCAGGCTAGTTATCACGGATTTAATCCTAATAATGCAATAATTGAATTTAAAAGTAATAATGACAATTTGGTTGTTTCTATCGATTCAATAATTGATACTATTGAGAAAAATAGTGATTCGTTAAGTCTAATATTAATTGGTCAGCCTAATTATCTAACTGGTCAGGTTTTTGACATTGCACCCATAGTGGGCTTGGCTCAAAAATATAATATTAAAATTGGTTTAAATTTAGCTCATGGAATAGGCAATTTAGATTTAAATTTAAATTCATTAAATATTGATTTTGCGGTATGGTGTAGTTATAAATATTTAAACAGTGGTCCGGGTGGAATAGCCGGATTATTTATTCATGAAAAACATCATAAAAATAGTCATTTGCCAAGATTTAGTGGCTGGTGGGGGCATAATCAAGCCAATCGCTTTACTATGCCCAATAATTTTGATCCAATGACTGGTGCCTTAGGATTTCAGTTAAGTAATCCACCTATTTTTCAGTTAGCTAGTCTAAGAGCTAGTCTGGATATTTTTCAAGAAGCTAAAATCGCCCGATTAAGGGAAAAAAGTATTAAACTTACGGGCTATTTAGAGTACCTAATTAATCAGGAATTTAAGCACAAGCATAATATTAACATTATAACTCCAGCCCAGCCAAATGAAAGAGGAGCTCAATTGTCATTAAAACTTGCTAATGCGCAAAGCAATATAGTTGAGAATTTAAGAGCTTTTAACCTTATTTGCGATTTTCGCTTTCCTGATATCTTAAGAATGGCACCAACACCTTTATATAACTCATATATCGATGTTTACAACAGTGTAAAAATACTATCTAAAATTTTATAAATAATAATTAAAACTATTTTTACTATAGAGTATACCAGTGAATACAACCGAAATAAATAATCAAAATTCTATGCATAATGTAAATGACCAAATTACCTTAATTGGTGCAGGGCTAGTGGGTAGTCTTTTAGGAATTGTACTAGCAAAATACGGTTTAAAAGTAAAATTAATCGAAAAACGTCCCGATATGAGGATTGAAACTATTAGTGCTGGTCGATCTATTAATTTGGCGATTTCAACCCGTGGTATTAAAGCCTTAGATTTAATTGGCATGAAACAGACAATTCTTGACCAGGCTATACCTATGTATGCTAGAGCTATACATGATCTAGACGGTAGCATTAATATGCAACCTTATGGTATTAATGACAATTATTACATAAATTCAATTTCACGAAGCGTATTAAACAAAGCTCTCTTAGATAAATGCAGTAAAAGTTCTCTGATTGAAACAAAGTTTAATCAACATATTGAAAGTATTGATTTTAAAGATAAAAAAATCACTTGTCACGATGCTACTCTTAACCAAACGTTTGAAGAGTCATATAAAGTTTTAATGGCTTGCGATGGCGCTAATTCACAAATCCGTAACTTCTATAATTATTCGCCTCATTTTAGTCAAAGTATCGATAAATTAGACTATGGCTATAAAGAATTTACCATTGCCCCCAACGCTGATGGCAGTTTTCGCTTGGTTAAAAATGCCTTACACATATGGCCTAGAGGCAATTTTATGCTTATTGCCTTGCCTAATATAGAAGGTACATTTACAGCTACTTTATTTTTACCATATGAAGGGAAAATTAGTTTTAATGAATTAAATTCAAGGATTAAAGTTGATACATTTTTTAAGAGCTATTTTAATGATACGCTTAATTTAATTGAAAATTTAACCGATGCCTTTTTAACGAGCCCAACTGGTCATATGGTTACTGTTAAATGTCAGCCCTGGAATATTAGCAATGAAGCCTTATTACTTGGCGATGCTGCTCATGGTATTATTCCATTTTATGGTCAAGGTATGAATTGTGGATTTGAAGATGTGAGTTTTATTGATAAATTACTTGGCAATAGTAATCTTGATTCAATTAATTTGAATACAATATTCAATAATTTTTTCGTAGAAAGAAAACCTAATTGTGATGCTATAAGTGATATGGCTTATGATAATTTTATTGAAATGCGCGATAAGGTAAGAGATCCCAAATTTATGTTTTTTAAAATTTTTGAAGCTGAACTTGAAAAAAAATTTAAAGGTGAATACTTTTCTCGTTACAGCCTCGTAAGTTTCAGCAATGTTCCTTATTCTTTTGCCAAATTAATGGGCGAAATAAATTTCAATATCTTAAATGAATTAGCAGAAAATTTAAACGATTATCAAGAAATTGATTATAATTTGGCTGCAAAACTTATTAGAATCAAAAGTAAACCATTACTTGAACCCTATTTAGCTGATTTAGCTAATCTTGTTAATGATAATCCCTATGGTTATTAAAATTGTTGAAATAATTGGTTGTTATTTTCTGGTTTAAATCAATCTTAAAGCGCATAGCATTGAATAATTAATAAATAATTCATGCTAAAAGTAATTAAAAAACAATTAATTACTTTTCGATTAATTTAGAAGTATTAGATTTTAACAGTTTATTGTTATTAAGCCAGTGAAATGACATTTCAATAGATTTAGCAATTGAACTTGATTTAGCAAATGGCCCTAAAACATTAAAAGTAAAATTTTGCGGTCGATCGCTGGCTAAATCACCTAAGATTGGTAAAGTTGGTAATTTATCTAAAGTTTTCAATGTCACTAATTCAATTAATTTATTAGGTGTTAATTCATTAAACAAATGACTTAAAGTGCCACCTAAAGCACTAGTAGTTGATTTAGGAACATTACCTACAACTTTAAAATCAATCGAACCTAATGCCAGATTAATCTTACCAGTACCAAACATAGTTAAGTCATCACCATCATATAAAAATTTAGAAACATCAACTAAGTTATTATTAATATCAAAATTCAAAAGTATTTTTTTATATTTACCAGAACGCATTGGAGCAACACTTTGAATTAAATTATTAAAATTAAAACCCATGACACCAGCTTCAATTAAATTAGCTTGATTTATTTTGGTTACCAATGGACCAAATCGGGTAACAGTACCATTAATTATCGTCATTTGACCATTGCCTTTTACTTTTAAGGTAGTTAGATTATTGCCTAAATAGTGTAAGGTAAAATTTGTTTTTCCAGTTAAGGATCCGGTTATTTCTCCACTGTGCCCAGATAATTCCTGCGCAACACTAGCAATGTTCACATTATTAAACAGGCAATTAATATTAGCCTGATTAAGATGTTGGTCAATTGAACCTGAGACAGTAACATTGCCACCATTATAAACAAAATCACCATGCTCTATATCTATAACTGGATAATTTCGGGAATAATCCAGATTAATGTTATAAGGAATTTTTAAATTGGTGACAAGCAAATTATTAAGGATTACTTTTTTAGCTTTTAAGACACCTTTAATCTTATGATTAAATAGAGTAGAAGTAATATTTTTAGCTTGGACAAATGCCGCAAGAACACTAACCGAACCACTTGTCAAAAGCGAAGCATTAGCCATCTCAAAATTAGAACCGGGAATTTTTAGTGATTCGATATCAGACTGAAATAAAATTTGAGGTGCGTTTAACTTACCTTGAACAATTAAAGCTAATTTTAAGTCTCCAACTATATTATCATAACTAGTATTATAGAACTTAAAAATTTGCGCCAGTTTTTCGATCGACACATAGTCATGCGAAGCAATAGAAATATTTAATTGAGACTGACCAAGATCATAAGTTTTGGTTGACTGATATTCGGGTAAATTAATATTTGCATTAATGTCATATAAGGATTTCCCAATCTGCAACTTCGTTTTATTTAATGAGATTTTTTGGGCAGTTTGATTAAGTGACCCATTAATTGAAATATTATCATTACTTGGAACCTTGATAATAATATTATTGGTATCTATAATAAAATCATTATGATTAGGTAAATCAATTTTAAAATTATAGTTGCTAAAATCTTTATTGTTGATAATTTCAAATGATGATATTAATTTTGCTGGATTTTGCGTACTACTACCAATAAGTGGCATTTCATAACCTTGCGAATGTGAAACATCTTTAAAAATGCTTAGAATTTGGTTTAAATTAGATGCTAAAATTTCTGAATTAAGTTTAAGATTTAAGTTGTAATTAGCTTTATTCCAATTAGAACAATTACCATTAAAATTAAAGGCACTTTCAAGAAATTTACTATTATCACCATTAAAGATAATTTTGTCATTTAAAATATCTACTTTCATTGTTGCAATCTTAAAAGTTGGATTAATAGGTTTAGCCTTTAAGCATAAATTTTTTAAGATTATATGGCTTAAATAGGCTTTGTTATTGGCAACATTATAAGAAAATTTCCCATTAATATTTCCTGATAATAATTGCATTGATAAAAATTCTAATGGATTTTGAATGGACAAAGCCTTTAGTTCATTATAGTTAAGTAATTTATATATTTCACTTATTTCAATATTGGAAAACCGTAAATCTGCATAATTAAGTTTTACCTTACTGCGTACTATGTTCATATTCGTATCAACTTGCAAATTACTTTTATTATAGATGAATTTTAAAGAATTAAGGATAAGATTTTTATTGATATAACTTAATTTTCCGGAACTGATATAAATTTTGTTATTAATTTTTGGTAAATTAACAACTAGATTACCAGGTTCTAATTGAACAGAATTAATTCCATTTTTTTTATTGTAATCAATAACCAGATTCGTAATAACACCTTGTAAATTAGCATTATTTAAAATTTCACTGCTTAAATTTAATTTTGGAATAATATAATTAAGATTGTTTGCATCCATACAAGTGTCAGTTAAATACAATTTGTCTAAATTATTTTTATGATAATCATAGTTTGTGTCTAATTTAAAATCACCTTGCTGGAATTTGCCCGATAATTTATTTAGGATAATGATATTTTGATCAATATTAACTTTGCCATAAACATTTTGAGCAATTAACTGATTTTTTGCACCATAACAAGCCATTTTTCTTAAATCAATCAAAGAGTTAAATTTTATATTTTTATGATCAATTAAAACATTTAAATTAAGATCTATGAATCCAGTTAAACGGAAAGATTTCAAATTAATATAATTATTAAAATTAGCAGGAAAGATTTTTTTTAGTTTTAAACAAATCGTATAAATTGGAGTCAGTGCTAAATTATTAGCTTTAACTAGCATATTACCAATTTTTTGACTGAAATTGTAATTTCCTTGGAGTGTAAAAATTGTGTTAAGTGTTTGAAATTTAAGACTCGAAATATTAATCTGATTAAAGTCAGTTATATTGCTTTCCAGTTTAAGATTTTTAATATTAATATCATCTTTTACCTTAGTTAATTCTGTTAAATGAGGAAACAATGCAATAATATTTTGGGTAATAAGATTTTCAATACTTAAATTTAATTTATATTTATATTCATCAGTAGATAAAATATTGAACTGTACATTTTTAGCAAAGTCGCCTAACTTATAAATTCGATCAAACTGTTCATTGCCCTGAACAATTTTAGCTAATTCAAGAAAATTGCTAATTGAACCTTGAACTTTAATCTGATTAAACTTAGGATTAGGAAAAGTTCTAGTATCAAAACTGGTTTTTAGATTTAAATCTAGCCCCGGAGCATTAATTATTAGTTTATTTATATTAATCTGAGTTTTATTTACTAAAAAATTTGTATCACATTTAAAATTTCGCACATGAAAAATACCAAAGTTAGGATTATTTATTGTAAACAAACCAAAATCAGATTTACAAGACAGCCTGATGCTCTCACTATCTAGCTCATGAATTTTTAATGCCATAGATTTTAATTTAAACTCAGTTAAATTATTTTTTAAATTATTAACTTGTTCAATTTTTTTAGGCGGTATGAGGTTGCCGGGAAGTTTATTGACAAGTTGCGTTAATAGATTTACTGAGTCTTTAGAAAAATCAGTTAAAACACAATTTAAATTCAATAAGGGATAACATATTCCAAAAACGGAAACATAACCAAGTTTATTATTTAATTGATTTAACACAAAATTAGACTGAAAATTTATATCTTGTTTATTAATTGAATAATTAAAATCGACATTATCTAAATCACAGTCAGGAAAAAAGTCCGGTGAATTTTTGGCTAAACAGTCATGAAAATAAACATGAGCATTTTTAAGTTCAAAATATTTTGCATAGGTTTTAACATCTAACAAATCAGAAAAATTCCAGATTTTCCCTTTAAGCCTTTGAGCATTAACCACAACATTATTAAAGCTAAGAAATTTAATTTTTATTTTCCCTTGAAAAAGTGGCTTAACCGCAACACCAACCTGAGCTTTTTGACAGTTCAAAAAAATTGTTTTATCTAAGTCTAGAATTTTTAAATTATCTACACCAATATATATACCTTTAAAATTTAAGCTTAAAAATAAATGACTAAATGATATTTGCCGATGGAAAACTAATTCAACTTGATGTTCAAAACTGTTGCGGATTGAATTGATATTAACCAGTTGACTGGTTAGATAAATTACCACAGCTAAACCTAGCAAGAAAAACCTTGCGTTATAAAGTTTTGGTAAAAGAATTTTATAATAAGTGATTTTCAAAAGCATATTTAACCAGTGCGGCTCTAGTTTCAAGATTTAATTTGCGCTTTAACTTAGAAATTCTAACCTCACAAGTTCCAATAGTAGTATTCATTGATTCGCTAATTTGTTTATTGGATAACCCCTTAGCAACACCTCTTAAAATTTCAATTTCTTTTTTGCTAAAATGCACATAATTTTCTTTTAAAGAATCATTTTGCTGTGTTAGTGATTTAGTACTTGATACTACTGAAGTAAGTTCATTACATAAGGCTGATAATTTATCCACGGTTTTACTGTGAGCTTCAACAATTTGGTAAAGTTTAGCCTGGCTTAATGCTATTGCCAACTGATTAGCAATACGTTTTAACAGAAATAATTCTGACTGGTTCCAATATTTAATCATGTCAACATGATCTAAATAAAGAAAGCCCATTAGTTTTCCTCGATAATTAAACGGAACCATTACTAATGAATTAATATCATAATATTTCATTTCAAGTTTAATTTCATTGGCGTAGTCAAAGCTATCATCAAAGAGTACAACTAATGGATCATTATCCTGACTAGCTAATAACATGTCCAAATATCTGGTTATAATCAAACTTTGCTCCCTGATACTTTTTAATTTTTGTTTTTGAAATTTATAAGATATAGGAATGTTAGATCGATTTTCTTGTTTAAGACAAATCATAACGCGGCTAGCCGCAAATTCTTCCTGAAGTAAACGGCTTAAATTATCCAAAATTTCATCATAAACCAATGAACTATGAATTTGAACAATAAATTTGTTTAAAATTGATTCATCCTTAGAAGTTTGTTCTATTCTATTTAATGAATCTTGAAGGCTTTCAATAAGTAAAGATCTTTGAATATTAGTGGTGATAATTCTGGGTAAAAAGCGATAGAATTCAGCATGTTTTGTAATAAAATCACTAGCACCAAGATTTAGTAGTTTTAAGGCATGCTCCGGATAATCAATATCAGTTATAACAATAATTGGAATATTGGGACGTTGACGGTGAAATTGAGTGATTAAATTGTCACCATTATTGTTGTCAGTGTCATAATCATAAACAATAACATCAAAATTCTTGCTTTTTAAGTAATCAGCTATAAAATGACTGGTTAAAATTATTGTTACATCGTATAAAGAAGATTGTTTATTAACATTAACAGCTAAAAGTTTAAGCAATTCATTATTATTGCCAATAATCAATACATTACGTTCACGGTTATTGATTTGTGCAGCCATAGCTAAAATTCTCTATAATAATAATAATAAAGGTTAATATAAATTATAATAACCTAAAAATTGTTTTAAATTATCTAAAATTTAATTCTTTTCCAGACTTCCTGAAAAAACAACAGGTTGACGACCACGTTGAACATAAACGTTCACTAATTTATTACCACTAGCTAGCTTTAATTCACTAAGATCAAGCCAATATGGTGAAACTTCAGGATTAAATTCTATTTTTAATGGCTTATTATTATTGACATCAAGAAAATCAGCAGTAATTTCCAGATCAAGATTTTGGAAATTCTTTACCTGACAATTAATTAGATAACCATTAAGATTATTATTAACTGAATAGACTGGTATTTTAGTGTTGTTATCCATCATATTTCCTTAGGCTATAGATATTTTTACTTTATGCAAATATTATAAAACATAATCTTTCATTTAAAATTTGTAAAGTTTTAACAAGCTGAAAAAATGTTAAGTCGACTTATAATTTGAATGGATATTTTAAAAAGTTTTATAAAATTATTAAATAAACTAAATTTTAGTTCTAATTTAGTCTTATAATGCATTTATAGTTTAGTACATTTTAAAAGGAGTTTTGCTATGGCCTACACCATTGTTGCTGATGTATGTGAGGGTATTGCAGACTGTATTCCGGTTTGTCCAGTAGAATGCATTCATTGGGCTGAAGGAAAGACAAATACCAAAGATACCAAGTACACATATATAGATGATAGTACTTGTATTGATTGCGGAGCTTGTCTTTCCGTATGCCCAATTGAAGGCGCTATTCTTGATGAATGGAAACCAGAATTGCAAAAGCCCTAACAATATTTACAATACTAAACAGCCAAGTCTATTTAAATACAGGCTTGGCTGTTTAGTATTGGCTAAAATGTAAATATTTTTTTTGCAATAAATATTTACATTTTTTTTATTTGGTAATTAATTTTAATCATTAAAGTCTTTCTCTAGCAATTTATATATATATTATGTTAATATGTTCACTGATTAAAATGAATGTAAATAAGGACTATTAAATTATGTTATTGCCTACAAAGAAACATGAGATTATTGAATCTTATCGTCAAAATGTAAAAGACACTGGCTCTCCAGAAGTTCAAGTAGCTATTCTTACTAATAGAATTAATGAGTTGACTGAGCACTTACGGACTCATCCCAAAGATTTTAACGGCAGGCGAGGTCTATTAATGATGGTTGGTAAAAGACGTCGGTTTCTCCAATATTTAAATAAAGAAAGTCACGAACGTTATCGTAAATTAATTGAAAGTCTCAACATCAGAAGATAATTCACTATAAGAAAAGTTGAATTAATCGTTTTAATTGCTGGGAATTAGTTAAACCTAGCTAGAGAGATCTTATTGATATTAGGAGTATATTGTGTCAAGTGAAGTAATTACAAAAGATCATATTGTCAACATTGACATGTTAGATAAAAATATTGAAATCAAGGTTGGCCGGCTTGCCTTAGGCGCTAATGGCGCTTGCGAAGTCAAATGCGGTGATACGCATATCCTCGTCACCTGTTGTGCTAGTCGCGAACCGAAAGAAGGTATTGACTATTTTCCTTTGTTAGTTGACTATGAAGAAAGAATTTATAGTGTTGGTAGAATTCCTGGTGGTTTTATGCGTCGGGAAGGTAAGGCAACCGACAAGGCAATTTTAACCAGCCGATTAATTGATCGACCAATTAGACCATTGTTTGATACTGCTTATCGTAATGATGTTCAGATCAATGTTTATCCCTAGGGTTAAGCACGATAATACTTGCGTAGTACCACGGGTAAATAAGCCACTACCATGAACTCT
>DAHXLC010000196.1 GCA_027371815.1 Candidatus Melainabacteria bacterium
TAACTAAATTTGACTGGTTTAAAAAATAATCATTATTTAGAATAATCATTATTTAATTAATTTTAAACTACTAAAGATAAGAATGACCATGCTTAGTCTTTTGACTCCGCATAATATAAATTCATTAGAAGAGTCAATTCAGACTCATGCCAGTACCGCATATAAAATTCTGGCGCGAATTATTGGTGTAAAACGGATTTGTTATGAGTTGAAAACTTTTTTAGAAACTGAACCGGCTTCAGCCCAGGAACTGATTAGTGATATTATAAGAAGATTTGCCATTAAAGATCAAATATCGGTACAAATCGCTAATTTTGATTTAAGATCGTTGCCTTTGCAAAATATCGCTAATTTAAAATCAAGTTTTGTTACATTAACTGAGTCTTTTTTAGTTGGGCACAAACAAGATATTTTACTAGCCGTTTCGCGAATTGAATTTGAGGCTAGACAAACTGTTCAGGAAGCCATTATTCATTTTAATCCGGCGACAATTCCCCTGACTTGGATAGCTAGAGCCAAAAAGGACTTCAGTGGTTTTGCCTATGCTTATCTTAAGCGTGAAATTGGCGAATTAATTAGTAAAGCTTTGCCGAAATTAGGTATGTATTCCTTGATTTCGAATAAAATTGATTTGTTTTCAGCTCCACAATTAGAATCTTTAGTTCAAAGAATTTGCAAAAATGAATTATGGTTACTTGAAATTCTTGGCGGTATAATTGGTCTTATTCTTGGTTTCTTCCAGATCATCGTCAATGCATATATCCCTTAAATACTGGTGGCTAATTAGTATAATCTTTAAATCAAAGAAGTGAAAAAGATAAATGTTGAGTTTTAAAAAAATATTAAGGTATTATATAAATAAAAAAATTTGTTTACGTAGTATAAATGAAAATACTTTAGATCGTAACTTGTATAGAATTGTAATTCCTAGTGATAATCAAGATTTATTGGTTGGCAATATTCTTAAACGTCGATATTATGTTTTAGCGGTTCTTGGTAGTGGTGGTATGAGTATTGTCTATCGCGTAAAAGATTTTGCGGATAATACTTTTAAGGCTGTTAAGGCTTTGCGCATGCTGGGTGAAACTGATGAATTGATAATTAAGCGGAGTCAAAAGACTAAGCATGGTCATTCTTATCTTTTGTGGTGTCACTAATTCTTCCATAATCCGACCCGCAATATTAGTAGCTTGTTCATATGAAATGCGAGCTGGTAAAATCACTTCATCAAAAACTTTATCCAGAATATTACCAATTTTTTTACTCTCGTTATTTTCCAATTCACTTAATAGTGAATTGACAATATGTTCAAGAATGGCTGGACTAAGATCAGCTATATCACTAGCTAGCCTATGAATTTTATCAATATCACGAAATTCCCGTAAAATAGATTCAATAAACAAATTAACAGCCAAATAAATATTTTCCTCAGTAACTAAAAGTTCGGCTTGATGCGTAATGTCTTCAGCGGTCAACAAAGTTTCCGTGATCGTTGAAGCCACCGCCTGTGCAAGCTTTGTCTTACGCTTAGGGAAGATACCTGGTGTTAAAGGAATTTGAATTTTGGTAAACAAAAAATAATGCGGATTATATGGTCTGAACAATGCGGCTACAGCCATTTTAGTAGCAAGCCAGCCATGAAAGCCATAGAATAATGGAGGAAAAATTACTTTCCAAAAAATTATTGTTGGTGAACTAAATAAAGCTTCAAAACTCATTTAAATTAATTAATTGCCCAATTATGATTGTTTTAGTTGCTTAACTAAATTTGACTGGTTTAAAAAATAATCATTATTTAGAATAATCATTATTTAATTAATTTTAAACTACTAAAGATATATAATAAACTTTGTAAATTTTAAGATATACCGAATTAATTTTAATTATAGAATATATCTAATTTTTATTAGCAAATTAAATTTACATACATTAAATATTTTATTATTATTTCAACTATTTTAGGTTTAATTTACATGCAAACCATACTTAATATATATATTTTAATCTCAATTCTCCTGCTCCAAAATAGTCAATTAGCTGCCAGCGCTGGTGAAAATTATCTTAAATTAAAGATTGACCGTTGTAAAGCTACCCTTGACGCCAATCCCAATGATCCTAAATACGCCCTTGAACTGGCTGATGCCTATTTATACCAAAATAGCCTCAAGGAAGCCCTAACTGCCTATAATCATGTCTTAGCTCTTAAAGCCGATAACAACCAAAAAAGTAAAGCTTATTTAGGTTTAAGTCAATGTTATGCAAATTTAAAAGAGTTTGACAAAGCCATAAATATTCTCAATTCCGCCTGTAAAAATTCGACTAATCAATTTGCTTTATTCAGTAAATTAGGTGAATTATACGTTATTACCAACCAACCTGATTTAGCCCTGGACAACTTTAAACAAGCCAGTAATTTAAACCCTAACGACAGCAGAATCCATGTTTTCATGGGCATGACGTATGGCTTAATGAATAATAATACTCAAGAAGTGAATGAAGATAAAATTGCCCTAAAACTTGACCCTAAAAACAGCGACGCTTACTATTATTTAGCTTTAGCCTATCTCAAAAATAATAATGTTCGTGAAGCCAAAGCCAATACCCTTCAGGCCATTGCAACCAATCCTGAAAATGCTGATGCCTATAAACTGCTGGCCTGTATTTTTGCCTCAAGCCAAGATAAAATCAATGCTTTAAAAAACATTAATAAAGCCATTGAACTAAATCCAAGTAATGAAAATTATCAAAAAATCTTAACTAAAATCAATAAAATGCCATAGCTTTTCAAGTTTTAAAGAAATTTTATCTATTTAAAAACAATTCTTTCCCTTAGGCTCAATTCCCAGACTTAAACTTTAAAATACTGTAATTTGCTTAAATCTTCACTGTTAGAAATTAAGTAAAATTACATTATTCAGCCTAATTCACTATGCGTTATATATATAAATTAAATTTTAAGGTTAACCTACTTATGCCTGATATATTGTAAACTGGTATATTGTAAAGTATACTTTATATGAGTATAATTACTTTGTGATATTTTCACATTATTATATAAACACCCTATTTATAAATGAGGTACTATTTCGTGCTAGAACTTGCTGGTAAAAATGACAAATCAGATAAATCTGAATTAAAAGCTAAAATTAAAGTTATTGGCGTTGGTGGCGCAGGTTCTAATGCTGTAAATCGCATGATCGCAGCTGGCCTTCATTCTGTAGAATTCTGGGTCTGTAATACCGATGCTCAAGCGTTAGAGTTATCAGCAGCACCTAATCGCCTCCAAATTGGTGCCAAACTAACCCGCGGACTTGGTGCTGGTGGAAATCCTATTGTTGGTCAAAAAGCAGCTGAAGAAAGTCGCGAAGAGATAATTGCCGCAATTAAAGGTGCCGATATGGTGTTTATTGCTGCCGGAATGGGCGGTGGAACTGGTACCGGGGCTGCTCCAGTTGTTGCCGAATTGGCTCGTGAAAGTGGCGCTTTAACCGTTGGAGTTGTATCCCGTCCGTTTGCCTTTGAAGGCAAACGCAGAATGACCCAAGCCGAATCAGGCATAGCCGAAATTAAAGCCCGTGTTGATACCTTAATTGTTATTCCCAATCAACGACTCCTTGAAGTTGTTGATCATCGAGCTTCCATGCAAGAAGCATTTGTTGAAGCTGATAAAGTTTTAATGCAAGGCGTTCAAGGTATATCTGACATAATTACCGTTCCGGGTTTAATTAATGTAGACTTTGCTGACGTTAAAGCTATCATGCAAACTGCTGGATCAGCCTTAATGGGTGTAGGTCGGGCAACTGGTGAAGGCAGAGCTATTGAAGCGGCTCGCAATGCCATTAATAGTCCATTGCTTGAAACCACCGTTAATGGTGCCAGTGGCGTAATCTTCAGTGTGACCGGTGGACCAGATTTAACCTTACACGAAGTTCAAGAAGCTGCTAATATTGTCTATCAGTCAGTATCCGATGAAGCTAATATTATTATCGGTGCTGTTCTTGATGAAAGACTACATGGTGAAGTTTTAATTACGGTTATTGCAACTGGTTTTGATATGGCTTATCAGCAAACTGGTCAAAATCATCAAACAACAGTTCCAACTCATAAAGAAACCGTCAGCCGGGAACATAGCCCCAGCCCTAAAGTTAAATCGCCATCAGTCAAACAACAGGTTACCCAAAATCCCGAAATGAAAAAAATTGCTTCGGATATTTTAGATATCCCTGAATTCTTACGCTCACGTCAGGAAAAATAACAGTTTAAAAACATAAATTGTTAATAATTTTAATTATCTTAATCGGCTTGGTTCTTTATTTACCATATTTAGGTAATTATGGCCCATTAGATCCTACTGATAGCTTCTTTCTTGAATCAGCACGCGAAATGGTGGAAACGAATCAGTTTTTACTGCCAATGTTTAATTATAAACTGTGGCTTGACAAACCGGTTTTTTGCTTTTGGATAATTGCTGGTTTTTATAAAGGTTTTGGTATAAGTCCTTTTATTGGTAGACTACCCAGCGCCTTAGCCTCTATCCTTACGGCCTGCGGTATATTTAGCTTATTAGACAAAGTCGTTAACACCAGAATCAGACTTCTAAGTAGTATTTTCTATCTTTCGTTCCCGTTAATAGCCATATATAGTAGAACTCCACTGACTGACAGTATTTTAACTGGCCTGTTAACCATTACTGTACTAGCCCTCTATCGTACCCTGTTTGATACAGCTAAATTTGCCAGACTATTATTTTATCTTTGCTTAAGTCTGGCTATCCTCTGCAAAGGACCGATAGCATTGATCTTAATCATATTACTGTGGCTAAGTCAATATGTTATTTATGGTATCAATCCATTTGTCCAGCTCAAAACCAAATTATTATCGGTAAAAGGCTTAACCCTTTTCTTTGTCATACTCATGCCTTGGTATATTATTGCTACTGTCCAAACGCAGGGTAAGTTTTTTTATGAATTCTTTATTCACCAAAATTTTGGCCGAATGGTAGGTAAAGTAAATCATCAAAATCCAATTTGGTTTTATATTCCAGTTATTTTAGCGGGATTCTTACCTTATAATATTTTTTTAGGCTATTTAGCCAAATATTTAAAAACTAATCAGACCCAATCCGATAAGGAAAAAAAGCTGTTGTTATTTTCATTATCGTGGTCAATTATCTGTTTTACCTTATTTAGTTTAATTCCCACCAAATTGCCAACTTACATCTTACCAGGAAGTATTGGGATTGCAATCGCCTGTGCAATTATTATTAATTATTTAGTTGAAGCAAATAAATTTAAATTATTAAATATTTTAAGCCTGTTTATCGGCATTATTAGTCTTGTCTTTGCATCAAGGCTTCTGCATCTATCAAAACTGCTTAATATTATAAGCATGGCCTCAAGTTTTGGTCTATATCTATCGGGATTTTTATTTATCGCACTTGTTTTTAGTAAACCAAAATTTAAACTGGGTTTATTTATTTTAAGCTTTATTATGTTAGAAGCCTTTCTCTTACCCAATTCATTTACAACTTATTTCAATATAAGACAGACCCCTTTTAATAATATAACTAATATTATTAAAGCCAACCATGGTAGTGCTGCACTTATATATGCCGAACAGCCCAGTATCCAGTACGAACTTAAAACGGCAATACCCAGTATCAAGTCTCAAGTAGAAATGCAAGCATACATTAATGGCAATAATACCAACAAATATTTAATTGTACCGCAAGAAGTGGTTAATTTACTAAAATGGCTTAATGGCAGACCTTATACCTTTATCACCAAACAAGATAAATGGATTTTATATAATATTCAGTAAATTACATAATACTGTTTAAAGCGGTTTCAATAATTGAAATAGTTTTTTTGATATCACTATCACTATGAGCTAAAGAAATAAAACAAGCTTCAAATTGTGATGGTGGCCAGAATAAACCAAGTTCTTTGATTTTCTTCCAAAATTGCGTAAATTTTTTCGTATCACATTTTAAGGCATCTTCATAGCTATGAATTTCATTTTTATGGAAAAACAGTGAAAACATTCCAGTCGTATGATTTATCGTTAAAGGATAATTATTAGTCTTAATAATTTCTTTAATACCATTAACCAGCTTTTCAGTTTTGCCTTTTAACACATCATACGCATTGTCCTGTGTCATAACTTTTAATTGAGCTAATCCAGCGGCCATAGCTAAAGGATTACCGGACAGCGTTCCAGCTTGATAAACAGCACCAATTGGCGAAAGCATTTCCATAATTTTTTTCTTACCACCATAAGCTCCTACCGGTAAACCACCACCAATAATTTTTCCCAGACAGGTTAAATCAGGTTCAATATTATATAATTCCTGAGCGCCACCAAGACTGACCCGAAAACCAGTCATGACTTCATCAAAAATCAACAGACATTTATATTCGTCAGCCAAAGCTCTTAGTCCTTGTAAAAATTGTATTTCGGGTAAGATTACTCCACTATTACCCATAATTGGCTCAAGAATAATACAGGCAATATCATTACCATGATCCTTCATCACTTGAGTAACTGGTTTTAACTCATTAAACGGCAGACTAAAAGTTAATTCAGTTAACACTTGGGGTATGCCTTGTGAAGTTGCAATACCAAAAGTAGTAAGCCCCGATCCGGCCTTAACCATTAAACTGTCACAATGACCATGATAACAGCCTTCAAATTTAATAATTTTATTGCGACCAGTAAAGGCCCTGGCTAATCTTATGCTCGACATCGTGGCTTCAGTACCAGAATTAACCATTCTTATCATCTCGATGGATTTGACATTTTTCACAATAAACTCAGCCATTTCCACTTCAGTTTTGGTACAAGCGCCAAAACTGGTACCAAAACGCAAAGACTGTTCTAAAGCTTCCAGTGTTTTGGGGTGACGATGTCCTAATACATGTGGACCAAAGGATCCAACATAATCAAGATAAGGATTACTGTCCATATCATAGACATATGCCCCATCAGCTGACTTAAGATAAATCGGGTCACTGTCAACACTTAAACAAGCTCTTACTGGCGAATTAACCCCACCAGGAATAACTTTTTTAGCTCGGGCACATAATATATCATTATGCGATAACGTAAGAGTTTCACTCATTTCTTTAATTTACCTTTCCTTTGTAATGAATCTTTCAACCTATTGCTACTTTAGCTTCAGTTTTACTAATATTATTGGCAGTTAACCAATTTTTTCTTCTTTTAATAATCTTTCAATAACTGGCTCAACCATTTTAATTGCTTTTTCTCCAGCTTGAAAATGCCGCAATTTCAATTCTTTATCAAATAAATAATAAGCCGGAACATATTTATTACTAAAAGCATCCGTAATCGTATGCCAATTATCCACAACAACTGGATGCCTCATTTTATAATCTTGAATTACTTCTTCGACCAATTTAACATTGGTATCACTTTCAGATCGAGGCATATGTATAGATAAGATTTTAAAACCCTGACTAACATATATTTCCAGCCAGCGATTTAAATCGGGTAAAGAATCCTTACAGGATCCGCAACTTACTGAAAAAAAGTGAACAAGACTTAAGCTTCCCGCAAAATAGACATGATCTAAAGCTGACGAATTATACCAATTTGTACCGCCTGCTAAACTAGGCATAACGCTTGACATGTGCAACGGCATAAAAACTCCTCTAAATTTATACTATTAATATTTTAAGGCCGTTAAAGCTAATTAACGGCCTTAAAATTTAAAAGTTGATTATTGTTAAATTAACTTAAATTAATTTATACAGTTAGTGGTTTTTGACCTGGTTTCCAGTTAGCCTGACATAATCCACCAGTTTTAAGTGCCTCTAGAACACGTAAAGTTTCTTCAACTGATCGTCCAATATTTAATGAATGAACGACTTGATATTGAAGAACGCCGTCTGGATCAATAATGAATAGACCCCTTAAGGCAATACCTTTATCTTCCATTAATACACCATAGTCACGGCTGACATCTTTAGTAATGTCTGAAGCTAAAGGATATTTTAACGACCCTAAACCACCTTGATCCCCTGGGGTATTAATCCACGCACGATGACTATATACACTATCCGTTGATACAGCCAATACTTCAGCGCCAACTTTTTTCATTTCATCAAGCTTTTCATTAAAAGCTTTTAGTTCAGTTGGGCAAACAAATGTAAAATCTAAGGGATAAAAAAACATTACAAGGTATTTTCCTTTGTAATCAGACAATTTGACATTATCTTTTAATGTTTTCATGTCTTTAGTTGATGGCATATCAAAATCTGGGGCTTTTTTTCCGACTTGTAACATAATTACAATTACTCCTAAATAAATAAACTACAAAATCAATATTAACAACTATTTTTTTAAATCAAAAATCTTTTAATCGAAATTTAATTGTATGTTGCTTAAGTTTTTTCTTTA
This sequence comes from Candidatus Melainabacteria bacterium, assembly GCA_027371815.1. Taxonomy (GTDB): domain Bacteria; phylum Cyanobacteriota; class Vampirovibrionia; order Obscuribacterales; family JAKAZS01; genus JAKAZS01. The sequence continues at coordinate 8,422 of DAHXLC010000196.1, forward strand.
ATCCATTTATTTAATTCTTGATAAAGGCTATGCGTAGCCACATATCTTGTAATTAAAGGGCTTTTAGGTTCCCAGCCAATGTTTAACAAATGAATTAAATGTTCAGCAGGACTGGAACTATGTTTCTTTTGCTTTAATTCAGCATCAGTTGATTCGTTATTATTGTTATTAGAATTTAAGGCCATAGGTTTAATGTTCCCATACGGAAAGTTAAGGCAAAGCAACTGATTCAGCTAAATTAACTAACTCATAAAACCGCCAGTTACTAAATTATACATCTTCTTAATAAAGAGCTAAATAAACAGCATTTAATAACCGACGCTAAAATATAAAAAAAAACTAATTTTGCCAATACATAATATATTTGTTGCATAGTGTTAAAAAATTATTTTAATTATAGTCTTTCATTGTAAATTTAAACTATTATAATAGAAAATATAATGTGGCTAGGAGTAAACTTGTGATTGCTATTCTTGAAGCCTGCGGTAGGCAGTATGAAGTAACCGAAGGAAAATTTTTTGATTTTGACTTTATGGAAGAACAGACCATTGGTTCAAAATTTACTTTTGACAAAGTATTAATGGTTGTCAATGATAAAGACTGTAAATTTGGCACACCTTATTTACCAAATGTCAAAGTAACTGGACAAGTCTTAGCTCATAAATTAGGCGCTAAGATGATTGTTTACAAACAAAAGCCCAAAAAAGGCACCCGTAAAAAACAAGGACATCGTCAACTATTTACCCGTGTCTTAATTGAAAAAATTTCTGTATAAAATAAATTTAAGTAAAAGAGGTTTGTCATGGCACATAAAAAGGGAGCAGGCTCCACAAGAAACGGTAGAGATAGTCAACCCAAAAAACTGGGGGTTAAATGTTATGGTGGCGAATTAGTCAAAGTTGGCAATGTATTGGTACGTCAACGCGGTACTAAAATTCATCCTGGTAAAAATGTTGATAGAGGCTGCGATGATACTTTATTTTCTTTAATGGTTGGTAAAGTTGTCTTTGAAATGTCACGCGGACGTAAACTTATCAGTGTATATCCCGTAAATTAATTTTTTAAGATTACGTGAATAAGACTGATAATAACATTATTACTGAGTTTAAGGCTTTAAACTACTATATTGACAAGCTTAAAAAAAATAATTTAAGTTATAAATTAATCGGTGCTGTTAATGATCTGGCCAACGTCAAAGTACTAGGTCTAGCCTATGATTCACGTAGTGTCAAGCCTGGCTATGTTTTTTTTGGTTTAATTGGTCAAAATCAGGATGGCAATAAATATATTGACCAAGCCATTCTTAATGGAGCAACCTGTGTCATCTCCGAAATTCAGCCAAATAAACAATACAATTTACCTTATCTAGTTGTTGACAATATTCGCTTAGTATTAGCTTTGTTTAGCCATGAATTTTATGGAAAACCTGGTGACAGTTTAAATTTAATTGGTATCACTGGCACTAATGGCAAAACTACAACCACTCATTTATTAGAAAGCCTAGTTAGTAATTTTGGCATAATTGGTACTTTAGGTGCTCGCTTTCGCCAAAGCGATATAGACAGTGACAATTACCAGGTACTGAATTTTACGACACCTTTTCCTCCCGAATTACACCAAGTCTTAAACATTCAAAGAGCTAATGATATAAAAACTGTGGCCATGGAAGTTTCAAGTCATGCCTTAAGCCTTGATCGCGTAGCTTACCTTGATTTTAATATAGCCTGTTTAACTAATATTACTCAAGATCATTTAGATTTTCATAAAACCATGGAAAACTATGTAAATGCAAAGTTTAAACTGTTTGAAAATTTAATTAATAGTCCCAAAAAAAATAAATTTGCCATCCTAAATAAGGACTCAATTTATGGCCATGAATTTGAGTCAAGGCTTCAAGCTCTAAATCCCCATAATCATGATATAACCATATTGACCTATGGCTTTAATCAAGACAGCTCGTTATTTGTTAAAAACTATACCAATTCTTTTGACTCTACTACTATTCATTTAAATGGCATATTAGGTGAATTTAGTCTAACGATTCCTGTCATTGGTGTGTTTAATATCTATAATGTCTTGTCCGCTATACTTATTGCTTATGCGTTAGATATTGACAAAAATTTAATTATTGACCAGCTCAAAAACTTTAAAGGTGTACCAGGAAGGTTTGAACGTGTTAGTTCTGGTAATGAACCCTTATGTATTGTCGATTATGCTCATACGCCTGATGGCTTAGCTAATGTATTAAAAGCTGCCCGCGAATTAACGCCAAAATCAGGCAAACTCATTGTGGTTTTTGGCTGTGGTGGGGATCGTGATAGTTCCAAACGACCACAAATGGGTGCAATTGCTGAAGAATTGGCCGATAGTATTATTGTAACTTCAGATAATCCCCGCAGTGAAGATCCTGAACAAATTATTGCTGATATTTTAGCTGGTATAAAAAAATTAAAAACCATACACGTGGAAAAAGATCGTAGCGCTGCGATAAAACTAGCCATCAGTCAAGCTAATACTAATGATGTAGTTGTTATTGCTGGCAAAGGTCATGAAAACTATCAGATCATTGGCAATGAAACCAGATTTTTTGACGATCGTAAAGAAGCTAGAGAAAATTTAAGACTTAAAACTAATTAGTATTTTTTTCTGCTACTGACAATGTATAATTTAAGAAGTATTTGGGAGTAGTAAATGGGCATTAGTTTTAGCATTTCATCTGTTCGCGAAGGAACGGTATTTAATGTAATGCAATTCTTAAGTCTCGAACGGGTAACCGGTGTATTGAAGTTTTCCTTTGGTAACAACATTCCCGAAGCAATAGTTTATCTCGACAATGGCAATTTACTAGCAGCTGAATTTGGTGCGATTTTTGGTAATTCTGTTTTAGATGTTTTGCTTTGTCAAGAATATGCTGTCAAAGAAATAACCTTTACCCCAGAACGCTTATCCAATCTTAATATTAAAGCAAAACTAGCTAAGGCTGATAAATTAGATGCTGTCATTTTAAATGTATCCAAAGATGTTGATATGTGCAAATGCCGGCACTTGATTTATGGAGCCATTACAACCAAAATTCCCAATGAAGCGGTTAATAAGCCATTATTATCAATAATGTATGGTTTTGATAATTGTGCAGCTTTATGCAAACTTCAGGAAAATCCCAATTCTGCTAAACAAGCACCGTTACGCCAATGTACTCTAATTCATCAAGCCTTAATCCAAAATCTTATCGCCTATGAACAACATCTTGTGCCAATTAAATCATTTAAAATTCTTTTAGAAATCTTAAATCCCTTAACCGAAAAAGAATTAAATAGTTTACGTGGTTATATGAAAAGTTTATTGCCTCATCCTAAAGCTACAAACATGTCATTAGAAAGATTTTATGCTTTTGCTTCAGCCATTGAATCTCTAGCCCAACGCAAATCTCCCGAAATCGGCTCTAGAGCCAGAAAAGCAATTCATGAACTCGTCAATATAATTAAGTCAAAAGATGTAGCAAAAGTAAAGGAATCTCTTAGCAACCAGAAGAATTAATGTTATAATAATTTTTGTTGTTAAATTTGAGCTAACAACTTTTAAAAACGTTAACAATTAGGACGGGTTAATATCTTATGCAAAAAATCGCATTAATTGGCTTAGGCGCTTCAGGTTTATTTGCTTTAAAAGAATTAGGCAATATTGAAGCTGAGGTTCATATTTTTGATGTTGGCCCCAGTTACGAAAAACGCTATGCCTGCCCTATTGATCAAGGCAAATTAACGGTCTGTCCACCTAAAGCTTGTAGTTATTGTGCTCCTGGTCAATCAGCTGGCAGTTGGAATGATTTTAAAGTTATTTTATCAGCTTCACCAGTTATCGGGGGACGATTATATGATCTAATTGGCGAACAAGAATTACAAACTCGCTTAAATAAAGTCAAACAAACCATATTAACGCACGCTCCTGTCGAAATTCCCATAGTCAAACCAAATGCTGATGATTTAGAATGGATAAAACGCAAGGCTACCCTAGCTAACATGACATACCATTATCAAGAATTATTGCATTGCGGATCTGATAACGCACCGGCTATTAACACTTCAATCCTGGATGAAATAAAAGCAAATAGCTCAAACCTGGTTTTTCATTTTGACAGTAAAGTACTAAACCTTAAAGTAAAACCCGACAAATTTGAAGTAACTTTTGATCGTTACAAAAAACCCGGGGAACCCAATACGATAAGCTTTGATTACTGTATAGTATCGGTTGGTCGCGGTGGATCCCATTGGCTAACCCAACAGGACTTTTATAAAAATTTAGATATTTATCCGGGTCAAGTAGATATTGGCCTTAGAGTTGAAACCAGTTGTTATTTTACCGAAGAAGTTGACCGCCGTTTTTATGAACCGAAGTTATACTATCGATCTCAACATGCTAACGATATTGTCCGCAATTTCTGCTCGAACCCGAAGGGATTTGTCACTCCGGAAAATCATCGTGATTATGTACTCGTTAATGGTCATTCTAAAATGTATGAAAAATCGGAAAATAATAATTTTGCAGTTTTAGTATCCAAAACCTTTACCCGTCCGTTTAAAAACCCTCAACTTTATTCACAAACCATTGCAAAATTAGTCAATATGCTGGCTGGTGGCGGACCATTAGTACAAAGACTTGGGGACTTACGAGCGGGTAGGCGCACCAAAACCTTAAGCAACAATCTAATCCAGCCATCACTCGAAGCCGAATGTGGCGATATTGCGTTAGCTTTTCCTCATCGGATTTTAGCCTCAATCATTGAATATTTAGATGCTCTAGACAAAATCTGCCCAGGTGTAGCTAGCGATGCCACATTGCTTTATGCACCAGAATGCAAAAGTTATCCAGATTCAATTACCGTAAGTAAAAATATGGAAACCACTATTCCTAACCTGTACATTATTGGTGATTCTAGCTCCTGGACTCGTGGGGTTGGCCAGGCGGCAACAAGTGGTATTCTAGCCGGAGCTGGAATTAAACAAAAAATAGCCGTAAAGCCAAATTTGATACCAGTATCGATCCACACTAAATCCCAACATCTAGCCTAATGAAGTCTAATTCTAGTGATAACGCTTTTGTCGAATATACTAAATATAGCTTATCGATTATATCAAAAATCAGCACCTCAAATACCCTTTAGCAACCGTTACAAGTTAATGATCATAAATACTATCAGTTAAAGGTTTAATTAAATTCATGCCCGAAAATTTTAAAGACTATTTTTCTCATGACTCACAAAACTATTTAAAATATCGTCCTCAATATCCGATTCAACTTTTTGACTATCTTAATAGCCTTACTCAACATCATAATTTGGCTTACGATTTTGGATGTGGTAATGGGCAAGCTAGTATCACCTTAGCTAATTATTACCAAAAAGTTATTGGCATTGATGGCAGTTCCAATCAGATTGCCAATGCGATTAGCCATCCCCTGGTAAAATATAAAATTGCCTTAGCTCACAATTCTGGTCTGAAAAGTAAAAGCGGCGATCTAATTACGGTAGTAAATGCCTTACACTGGTTTCAAATTGATTTATTTTTTACGGAAGTTAAACGATTACTAAAAGATAATGGTGTCATAGCAATTTGGTGTTACAATTTATTTACGGTAAATGCTGAAATTGATCATATTTTTGAATTATTTTTTAACTTGCTTGAACCATACTGGCCAACCGAAAGAGAATTAGTCAATCAAAAATATCAAACCATTATATTTCCCTTTAATGAATTAATTACCCCAAAATTTGTAATTGCCGAAAATTGGACATTAGATCAAATTATTGGATACATTAAAACCTGGTCAGCTTATAACAATTATGTACAAAAACACAATACCTGTCCACTTAGCAATCTAAAAACTAAGCTCAATGACGCCTGGGGGAATAAAAGCAATATAGTTAACTTTGCCATAAATTTAAGAGTTGGCCGAAACTAAAATTTGTTTATTTTAGAAAAACCAGCTAAAATAACAAGTAAAAAAATCAGCTAACTATAGCTATACCTGGTTAAAGATTTTATAAAGGAAGAAATAGTGTTAATCAAAAATGGCCTTGTCCTGAATCCAACTGCCAACAATACTCTTGAAGACATGCTTGATTTGCGTATTGAAAATAACCGAATTACCCAAATAAGCAAAAACCTTAAACCGGATTCACCTGAAACAATTATTGACGCCACGAATCTCTGGGTTTGCCCTGGATTTATCGATATCCACTGCCATTTACGTGACTGGCAACAAAACGCAAGCGAAGACATTTTAAGTGGAACTACTGCTGCCGCTTCTGGTGGCTATACGACAGTTGTATCTATGGCTAATACCAATCCACCCATTGATAATATTCTAGCTTTAAAAGACTATAAAAAATTAATTGCTGAAAATGCCTTAATTGAAGTTTTACCTTTAGCCAGTCTAACTAAAAATCTTGAAAGTAATGAATTAGTCGAAATTTATAATCTGGCGCAAAATGATGTTATTGGTTTTTCTGATGATGGCAACCCCTTTGCCAATAAAGGTTTACTGTACAAAGCCCTATTATTAACAAAAAATTTAAATAAACTAATAATTTCTCATCCTGAAGATAAAAACATTAGCTCTAATGGTGTGATGAATCTTAGTACTAAATCTTTTAATCTTGGTTTAGCAGGAATTCCCCAATGTTCAGAATCTTCATGTATTGCCAGTGAAATTGAACTGGTTCGCGAAACAGATAGTTGCATTCATTTTTCCCATGTATCTCTAGCTGCTTCGCTCAAATTAATTCACCAAGCTAAAAGTGATGGTTTAAAAGTGACTTGTGATGTAACACCACATCATTTAGCTTTAAGTGAAGATAATATTACCAATTATAATACCAGTTTTAAAATGAACCCCCCGCTGCGCAATTCATTTGATCAAATGGCGATTGTTAAGGGAATCGAAACAGGTATAGTTGATGCGATTGGCACTGATCATGCTCCTCACAATTCATCATTAAAATGTTGTACTTTTAGTGATGCGGCTTTCGGGGTAACTGGGCTTGAAACAGCCTTTAGCCTTGTTTATGAAAAAATGTATTTAAGTAATTTAATTTCCAAATTACAATTAATATCTTTATTTACGAGTGCTCCAGCTAAGATATTAAATATTGACAGGGGTAATTTAAGTATCGGCAAACTAGCTAACTTGACGATTATTGACCCTAATCAAAACTGGGCTTTAAATAAGTACAAAACTCATTCCAAAAGTAAAAATTCTCCATTTTACAACTTAGAACTTAAAGGTAAAGTTATCCAGACAATCTTTCAAGGTAATTGTGTATATCAATTAACACTTTAAATCCTTCACCTCAATCCTTACCAAAACCTGAAAGCGCGATTTAACGTAATAATTTATCGTTAATAACGAAATCGCTGTTTTCTTACAAAATTCCTTGCATAATTTTCAATTTAAGCTATTATAAATTTAAGATATGAAAGTTTATATGCTAAATATTTCAAACCCGCTAAATTTTGGCGATCTATCTGAAAATAATTTAATTAAAACTAAATTATTTTTAAACAAAACATAATACATAGCTAAATAAATGGAGTAGAAAACATTATTAATACAGTAAGTAAAAGAAATAACCCTAAACCGGTTTTACCAGTCACCCCAGAATATAAAGTAAAATTTACCCAAAATATAACTTCGGGCATAAATATGATTATTCCTTTTGTTATAGCTAGTTTGATTATCCAGCAAGCTTTAAGCCTTGGGGCCCAGGCTAGCGGATTTAATTTAAGTTTAACTAACAATAAAACCATACCGAATCTATCGATAATTGATAGCGCAGGAAGTATTGATTATTTTGAGCCACCAAAACACGATCAATCTAAATTAGCTAATGAAGCGGTGACTAACTTTACAACATTTAAGGGTAGTAATTCACTACTTAAAGGCTATCAATTACCAAAGGCAACACCAATTGATGACACCGGTTTAGTGGTGCGTAATCCTGAATTTGCCAATTTAATAAAAACCAATTATACTAAAACTAGTTTAGCTGAAATCAATAAAATCTTAAGAACAAACAAAACCTTACAATTAAATAGATATGAAGGCGGGGGACATTCAGCTGTCACCGTTGTTGATAAACCTAGCCTAGAATCAGCCATTGGTGGTTTACTGATTTTACAATGGGATCGCGATAATATCATGCAAGCTTTAGCTGAATATCAAGCTAAATTTAACGCCAATCTAAATGATTTTAATATAGGTGAGGATGCCTGGAAAAAAGGCTTATCATCTTCGCTTAAATATCAAATGAAACATCAATCTCGTATTATTGATATAATAGATGGCAAAATTAATGTCGCTGACATAAACGCTCGACCCCATATTCGCTATGATGGAGTCAGTCTAGAAGATGTTAACGATCCCTGGGGCAATGCCCAAAATGATGCTTTATCGTCAATTAATTATTTATTGTTTCATGCTTTAAATGAAAATCATTTAAATATTGAAGATCCATTAATTGCACCATATGCTAAAAATTACGCAGTACTCTTACCTAATTATTTTAAAACTGTTCGTGTATGGCAAGACTGGGATTTTGGCGCCTGGGAAGATAAGCGAGCCGAACATGCCTCCTCAATAGGCATGGCCTTAGCTAGTTTACGAGAACAAAAAACTTATGTTGATAAAAATGGTTCATTAAACTATACAACTCAAGGTAAAACTTATTCAGTCAACTCAAATGATTTAAATGACTTAATCACCAAATGTGAAAACAAATTAAAAACCTTATTGCCAGACGAGTTTACCAAAAGCGATGATAACAGCATTAGAGATGTTGATGCAGCCTTAGTCAATCCACTTTATTTAAGTGCTTTATCACATAGAGCTTTACTTGATGATTCTATGAATTCAACCATAATTAATAATATTCAAAAGCAACTTATGGGTGCACTAGGAATACGCCGTTATCCTGGCGATGTTTGGGATGGCAGGGTTAATCGCAATGAATTGCCTCCTAGTATGTCGGCTCAATGGACTCATGTATCGCCAATGATTAGCGTCGTGTTAGCTGATATGTATGCTAGAACTAAGAATCCAGAATTATTAAAAGGCCAAATATTTCACTTTAATCGAGCTCTTGCAGCTATTGATGCTGATGGCAAAATACCCGAAGCTTACATTAGAGATAAAGATAACGCCAAATGGATTGCTGATGACAATAAACCTTTAGCTTGGTCACAAGCCAGTTTAATCACAGCTCTAATTGCCATGTACCAAAGCATTGGTCACTAAATTTAATTTTTACTGTTTTTCCAGTACAATAGCTGACCGAGGTGCAATGCTAATATTTTGTGGTGCTAATCCACTACCTGGATTACTATCAGTATTTATCAATGGCTTCCAATTGCCAGGTGGCAATTGGATATTTAATGGTTCCCAATAACTGTTAAATGCTACATACATTGATTTTGCGGAAGGTGGATTTAACTGCCAGGATAAAAATCTGGTATCGTCAGAAAAATCAGGATGAAATGGTGTTGTGCCGTGATAAATTATGCCGTCTTGGGCTACATTGCCAATATTATGAGCTTTGCGGATTTCAATAAGTTTCTTGGCAAAATCATGAATAATTTTAGCATTAGGATCATCGGTCAAATTCTGCCACGGCATATTATTTAGCGTCCTTTGATCGTAGGCGTTATTGTCACCTAAAGCAGTCCGTCTTATTTCATCCCCATACACCATCATTGGTGTCCCTTTGGAAACCAAAAGTAAGGTAAGGAAGTTTTTAATCTGTTTCATTCTTAAAGCTTCAATCGCTTGTTTTTGAGCATCCGGTATATTGGCGTCTTTAAGTTCACCTTCATAACCACTATTCCAGCTATAATTATTATCAATCCCATCAGTATTATTTTGGCCATTTTCAATATTGTGTTTGAAATTATACGAAACCAGATCATTCAGGGTAAAGCCGTCATGCGCAGTTATAAAATTAACCGAATACCTACCTAGATTATTATTAAACATATCTGGAGATCCCGCAATCCTTTGGGCTAACGTTCCGACCTGACCTGGATCGCTTTTAACAAACTGGCGTGCGGTATCACGAAAATTGCCGTTCCATTCTGACCACAATTTATTGTAAAAATTTCCCAAATAATACTGATCAACACTCCATGGTTCAGCAATTAGTTTTACCTTGGATAATACAGGATCGTTGGCAATAGCCTGCAAAACAGGCGAATCTGCCATTTGGGTATTATCCGGCATATATTTAAAAATGGGTGCCTCGTCAAAACGGAAACCATCGACATGCATTTTATCAACCCAGTATCGTAAACTGTCGATAACATATTTTAACGTTTCGGGATTATTGGTGTTAACGGTATTGCCGCATCCGGTATGGTCAATGTATTGGCTTTTATCAGCTGGATTAAGCAAATAGTAGTCTTCATTATCTAGCCCTTTAAAATTAACAGTTGGACCAAACTGGTTGCCTTCGCGCGTGTGATTAAAGACCACATCTAAAATTACTTCCATATTATTTTTATGAAATTCTTTAACCATTCCCTTAAATTCATCAATTTCTTTACCCATATTTTCAGTGGCAAATCTTGGTTCAGGGGCAAAATGGCTGGTCGGATTATAGCCCCAGTTGTCAATTAATGGCTGGCCAGTAGTTGGGTCAACCCGGTTGGAATCTATACGATCAAATTTAAATATCGGCATAATTTCCACAGCCGTTACACCAAGATCTTTTAAATAAGGTATTTTGGATACTAATCCCTTATACGTTCCTTTAATAGAACCCAAGCTGTCATCAGCGTTGGTAAAAGAGCGTAAATTTAATTCATATATGATACTATCATTCATCGCAATACTAGGATGTTTATCATTTTCCCAATTAAAATCGTCTTTTACGGCAATGGCCTTGGGCATGACACCAAAATCATTAATATTGCTTATAAGCGTATCACGGTTTGGATTATTTGGATTGCTATTGTCGTAACCCAAAATATCTGATGAATCAGGGGTGTCACCTGTTATAGCCTTGGCGTAAGGGTCAAGCAGAGCTTTATTAGGGTTAAACCGACTGCCGTCCAATTGTGGGTTGTAGCTGCCATCAGCACTATATAAATAAAGACTGCCAGCAGGCAAATCATTGACAAACGAATGCCAAACGCCATTGGTCTGAACCATGGGAAGAGTTTGATATGCAGCCTTATCATTAGCATTGTGGAATAGCAGTAAATCCATGCTTTTTGCCTTGTGTGAATAAATGGCAAAATTAATTCCATTATCTAAAACCGTCGCACCTAAAGGTTCAGCCGAGCCAGCCATAACCTGTTCGCCCAAAGCTTTGCTTAAATCATCACTAACGTTTACATCAGCTTGAGGTCTGGTTAAATCTTTAATTTTGGCTAATTTTGTAACACGATCATTGCCCTGGTTATCGGTAACAGAATCATGGCTTAAACCAATTTTTTGGAAAGTAACACCGGCTAATTTTTGCAGACCCGGCAAAGCAACGTTCATTAAGCCACCAGAAGCCATCGCCGCAATAGTGCCTTCCATGTTGATCGTATTTTTGTAATTATTAGTAAAATCAGGTAATAACGTTGCAGCGCTATAATTAACGAATCCACCCGCTGCACCAGTTAAAGCTCTTGTCGAACCTCGGGCAATCACATTTAAATACCCTTTGTTTAAATCAATTGCGCTCGATAATTTATTTCCACCTTCAAATACAGCAAAACTTGCCATAGTTCCTAACGCATTGGCAATACGTGTCTGATTTTTGTCGGGTTTTTGCGCTGCCTCATACAAACCAGCGCCAGCTATCTGACACCGGCTATCGTTAGTTAAGATACTAGCCGTAGCCTCATCCAGTTTTAATCCAGTTGACACTTCCGTCATACCCAATTTAAACACTTCTCCAGCCATAACAAAAGGCAGTATTGCCCCAGTAGTTTGGCTGATGGTTTGAGTAAACCATTTAAAACTGCCAGTTTTGGCTTTTTCTACCGGCAAATTGGCATCGTTTTTCCCGGTAATTGTATCATATACCTTTACAACTCCCGATCCATTTATAAACGGATTCACCACATTTTTAAGAACCCAGTCGGACTTATCTTTAGCTTGAGTAATATTTACTTTATCCATTATGTGCTCACTAATAATAGAATGATTGAAAAATCGAATGATTACAATGATTACCTGAAAGTATTTTATTTAAGATTTATTACTTTGTAATTAGTGTAAATACGAAATTTGTTTTTAAAATCATTAATTTTGCCAAAATATTTTTTACTAAAAATTAGACATAATCATATTTATATACAATTTATTCGTTGCCAAAAACAATCACATAACTATATTGATGATGGATGTCACTTATATGTTCAGGGGAATGCGTTAAAACAAAACTATTGATAATCTGCTAATGCTTGTGCTACTGAGGTTAATATTTGGTATAGTGTGACAATCATAAATCATGACTATGCCGGTGATGGATGTCACTTATATGTTCATGGGAATGCATTACAGCATCATGGCTATGCTCATGCGTATGAAACGAAAATATGCCAGTATGCTCATGCTGGTGATGCCCATCAGCGTGAACGTGAAAGTGCGTGTGTATCATACTTTCATGCCAATGGCTATGTCCATGCTTTTCTTTAAAAATCAAATATAAAGATCCCATAATTAACAAAGTTGCTAAAATTTGGCTAAGATTTAAAACTTCATGAAATATCCAAACCGAAAATATTAATCCCCAAATTGACGAGGTAGCAAAAATCAATTGCGCACGTATGGCGCCAAGATTTTGACTTGCTCGAATATAAAGTATAAGACTAACACCATAGCTAAAAAAACCAATTAACATAAAATACAAAGCATTTAACCCAAAAATCATATCTTTAAAAAAGCATATACCTAATAATAAATTAATAATGGCGGCAGTAAAGCCTTTAAGAAAAACTAGTTGTGAAGGCTTTATACTATCTATGACTGATGCTAAATTATTGTCAATTGCATAAAATAGACAAGCTAAAATAATCATCATATAATTAATTAGATTATCGATATTAAAATCAATATGCGTAAACATAGCTAAGGCTATAAATATACCAATTACACCAACATACGATTTCCTGGTTAAATGCTCTTTAAAAAGTAACAAGGCTATCAATATTGTAAAAACTGGTTCAAGATTAAACCAAATTGATACATTCATTGCTGATATTTTTTTTAAAGCTGCTAATAAACATATTGGAGCCAAAAT
>DAHXLC010000212.1 GCA_027371815.1 Candidatus Melainabacteria bacterium
CACTACATCATTTGAATGCATATTATAAACCGGTTCAGCCCGGAAAAAAGCTAATAAACCAGGAACAGCTTTAAAAATCTGTCGATCAATTTCAAAATCACAGATAAAAGAATAGTTATTAGTAGGCAATAAGGCATTCACGCCAAACTGATTACGAAAATTCTGAACAAAAGTGCAGGTATTAATAAACATCCAGCGGCCACGTCGATAAATTGAACCAAACGTATAAAATGGATCAATTTCTCGATTGACACTATTCATAAACTGTTTACCCCGAAACTGCGTTAACACACTAACATAGGTTAAAAGGGCTGGGGTAAAATTATGATAATAGCTAACGCTCGGAATATAGTCAAAAACCGGATGAATATTAGTTTCCCATAATTCACGCATAAAAAAGCCCGTTTGAATATAACCTTTTTTGTTTATATACTTCGTATTTTGAATACCACCACCAGCAGAAAAAATATTGGTATCTAAGCTATAATTTTTTATTAAGCTATCACGAATCATAAAGGCTGAGCTATATAATCTGGTGTTGGGAGTTAAAGCCCAGCCTACGGTAAAGTTAGGAAAGACTCGATTAACATTATCAAAACTATTAACCGAAGCTAGTCCCTTATTGGCAGCTGCCTTTTGCAATGGGGTCATTTTGGCATAAACCGCTGGGGACGGGTAATCATGCTGTAAATATTGATATTTATTAGGCGTCTGATAAGGATTAGTCTCAATACGCATCGTTGATTCAACATATCCATTAAAATAAAGACGCGATGGTAATTTCTGCCATAAGCGAAATTGAAAATTCTGACCAAACAATTGTTTATCAGTGTTAGAAACAATAGGTGCTGAATCTGTTTTTAAAATAGTACTTTGTGCTAGACAAGGACTGCCTAGCACAAAGATACTATATATTGTTAATATAAGTTGTAATAAATTTAATTGCTTCAATTTAATACACAATTTTCAATTATTTACTAGCTTCTCTTTTGCCAGAGCTTGGCTTACTATCAGCCAATTCCTGATTTGGAGCTAAAATTTTGATAATTGGTTTGGTTATATCAACACCATCATCTAATACTTTTTGACCACCGGTAAAAATACCCGATCCATCAACCACTAAATCCAAGCCTTTTTCCTTAGCTACTTGAGTTGCAGCTTGCATAATTTTAGATGTAGCCATTTGATTGGACGATTGAATTAATTGAGCTAAAGCTTGCTGCTTAGCACTTACTTCAGTTTGCAAGGTCTTTTGCATTTCCTGAATTTCGGATTCAGGTTTCTTATCATCTTTAGCTTTTTGTAGTCTTTTATTGGCATCTTCAATATAGGTTTTTAATTGACTTTCAGCTTGACCTTTTAACGCTTCAGTTTCAGCAGCTTCAGGGCATACCATTTTCACTAATGGAAGACTAAAATAACCAACTTTGGCTTGAAATGGCTTAGCCGATTCATTAGCAGCCTGGGCTACAGATGAATTACTGGCTGTAATTATAACTGAAAGAGCAACCATTGATAATACATTTTTGGTAATCATATTTAAATTAACATAATTAGCATAAACGT
>DAHXLC010000216.1 GCA_027371815.1 Candidatus Melainabacteria bacterium
TGTTAAATAATTCTAAATCACGTGAAATTTTTTCACTTTGATAAACTGGTAAATTCAGCTTTAAAGCTAAGTTTTTAACCGGGCACATTGAAATATGTTTGCCGCGACCACTTGGCCTATCTGGTGGACAAATTACCCCAATCACCTCAAATTCCTGGTATAAATTCTCAAGATTTACAGCAGCAAATTCAGATGTTCCAAAAAATAACGTTTTAAATTTATTTTTTAACACTTATTTCAATGACATGATCATAGTTTAAACAAACTTTATCATCAAGCATAATATACATTAGCCTAGATCCATCAAAAACAATGTTGGTAAGCATTCCAGCATAGTTTTGCTCTTTCATGGTGGTTACACTTACAGTTTCACCGACCCATTGCCTAAGATATATAAGCTTTTCTTTGGTAAATTGATTCATTTATCCTCCTCCAACAATGTAGAACTAAAATATAAAATTAGATATAATAGATTAACAGATCTATAACATAATTACTATTTTATTATCTAAAATTGCAAAATAGCTTAAAAATTCAGAAATATTTACCCTATATTTTAATTTCACCAGCTTTTGCCTGGTTGTCAGTATTGGTTTTACTACCTTTAATAATTTTATTATATTATTCATTTTGTGAACGTACATTACTTGGAACCATTCTTCCTGTTTACAACCTGGATTCTTATCTTAAATTTTTTTCCATCCCCTATTTAAGTTGTTTTTGGCGATCGTTTATTTTAGCAAGTGTAACCAGCATAATATGTTTAGTAATCTGTTTACCATTATCAATTTATCTAGCATTTTATGCATCAGCTAAATATAAAAACTTACTGTTAATCTTAACAACTTTACCAATGTGGGTATCGTTTTTATTAAGAATTTATGGCTGGATGAGTATTTTACGACATAATGGCCTATTAGATTCTCTGGTTAAACTGATATTCCATTTTAAACTTATCTCAATACTATATTCTAGCTGGGCCATTTTATTAGGTATGGTATATAATTACATACCTTATATGATCTTACCCTTATATGCCACCATAAGTAAAATCAACAAATCGTATATTGAAGCTGCTCTTGATTTAGGTGCAAATCCATTACAGATACTTTTTAAAATTATTTTACCATTAAGTAAAACAGGAATTCTGGTTGGTTTAATTATGATTTTTATGCCAAGTCTAGGTGATTATGTGACTCCAGATCTTATGGGTGGAGCCAAAGAACTATATTTGGGCAATTTAATTCAAAACCAATTTCTTTTAGTTCGCGATTGGCCGTTTGGAGCAACCATAAGTATAATTCTCATAGGATTTATTGCCTTAATTTTAGTATTCTTTGCCCAAAACAAACAATTTACTAAATATGAAATTTAACTTTTAAAGTAATCATTATATTGAGGTCTCATTAATTTATCTACTAATAATACCTTAGCTAGTGGACAAATTATAAATATTGCTTAAAGCCTTATAGCAAACTTCAAGCGTTTTTTCAATATGTTCTAACTTATGAGCCTTGGATATACAAGCAGCATCAACAGCTGATGGCGGTAAATAAATTCCCCTATCGAGTAAATAATGAAAAAACTGGGCAAATTTTATGGTATCAATCATTAAAGAATCAGCATAATTTAAAACCGGCTTAGCGCTAAAAACAATTGAAAACATTGAGCCAACACGTTGAATATGTATAGGATAATTTTTACTTTGACAAAATTGCGTTAAATTACTAGCAAAAATATGCGTCATATCTTCAAGGTATTCATAAACGCCGTCTTCACTTAAAGCATTCAAAACTGCTTTTCCACAAGCCATACTAAGAGGATTTCCGGAAAAAGTCCCAGCTTGGTAGACTAATCCAAGCGGCATTAAATAATCCATGATTTGGGCTTTGCCACCATAGGCACCAATAGGCATGCCACCGCCAAGAATTTTACCTAAACAAGTTAAATCTGGTTTAACTCCCGATAATGATTGAGATCCACCTAAGGCAACTCGAAAACCTGTTAATACTTCATCAAAAATAAGAATTGTCTTTTGTTCAATACAAATTTTGCTTAACTTATGCAAGAATTCATGATTAGCTTCAATTACGCTCATTGATCCAGCTACGGGTTCAATGATTACACAGGCAATTTTATTAGCGTGTTTTTTAAATAATAATTCAACACTGTCAATATCATTATATTTAGCCATAACCGTATTAATTTTGACATTATCCGGAATACCAGTTGAAGACTGATGGTTTTCACTAACTAAAGTAATGTCTAGATGCCCATGATAACCACCTTCAAACATCATAACATAATCACGTTTAGTATATCCTCTAGCTAATCTAATAGCACTCATACAGCTTTCGGTACCAGAATTAACGAAACGGATTTTTTCTAGGCTAGGCATAATTTTATTCAATTTAAAAGCTAATTCATATTCTAATTCATGAGGCGCTCCCGTTACCATAACTTTATCCGTAATATCTTTTAGCGCATTCATTATCTTTTGGGGTCGATGGCCTAAAATTAGTGGACCCCAAGCACCCACATAATCAATATATTCATTGTCATCAACATCTTTTATAATAGCACCAAGACCTGATTTCATAAAAATAGCCTTACCACCTACTTCATGAAAAGAGCGAAATGGACTATTAACTCCACCAGGAATTAATTTATTGGTTAATTGATAAAATTTATCCGATATTACATGTTTCATTTTTGGCGTTTTTTTATCCAGTCAGCAATTTTTTGCCATAATGTTAATGGCTCAGGACTTTGACTAGCTTCAAGAACTAGGCCAGGAATACTAGTTTGGGTCTGGCGTTGATACCCTTTAATTTCCTTAAATATCTCTTTTAATTCCAGCATAACGACTTGAGCTGTTGCAGGCCGATCATCAATATTGTAATTTGTTAAGCGAAAAATAAGATCATTTAAATGTAAATTTATAGTTTTATTATCTTTTAAGGGATTACTTTGAGTTAGTGGTTTTGGTTTTATACCAGTTAATAAATGACCCAAGGTTACACCTAGAGCATAAAGATCCGATCGCGGTTCAGGCTTGCCATAGTATTGTTCTGGTGGGGAATAACCAGAAGTAACGACTTTTGTAGCAGCCTGATTAAAGTTAACAATTCTGGCTATGCCAAAATCAATAAATACGACTCGGCCTTCTGGGGTCAAGATTAAATTACTGGGTTTTAAATCACGATATATAATTGCCGGAACCTGTAAATGAATGTAACTAAGCACCTGACAACATTGAATGCCAATTTCAACCACAGCTTCACTGTCAAAAGCGCCAAAATTCTTTAAAACAACACTTAAGTCTTTACCCTTAATATAATCCATTACTAAAAAATATTTACCATCGCTACTAGCATGGTAGTCTAAAATTGGTACAATTCCAGGGTGATTAAGTTTACTTAAAATTTTAGCTTCGCGTTTAAATAGTCTAATAGCTTCACTATTCTCATATGGGTCATTAGATTTTGACATAAGTTGCTTAACTACAACTTCACGGCTGAAATCAATAGCATAAGCCAGATAGACTATCCCCATTCCACCACTACCGATGGGTTTTAAGAATTTATAGTTTTGAAACCAATTTTTTACATTATCCAAAAATACACCCTCGGAGGGATTCGAACCCCCGACACCCGCCTTAGGACGGCGGTGTTCTATCCAGCTGAACTACGAGGGCAATTATCATTTTTTTATTCTTACTATCATACCAACATATTTTACAAGATTTTTCCTGCGATTAAACTTTATATCCAGCTAATTTTTTTAAAAATATAAGAATTGTAAAAAAACCAGCTTCATAAAATAATAACATAAATATTAATATGCCTAAAATGGTTGGCCATTGGATTAAATCAAGCCAATTACTTAAGAAATCAAATTCAATTAAATGAGCCCCAGGGTTTAAAAAACAAGCCATCATATAACCATTAGCCTTAAATAAGGGACTGTCAATACTATCAATTTTAACTTTCCAATGATTAGCATAACTTTGATTAAAAATTAAAAAACAAGGATTAATACAATCGGTTGACAAAGCAATATGACCTGGTTGCAAAGTCAAAGTAACAACTTTTGCCTTAACTGGTTTGGCTTTAGCAAAAAAATTAGGCTGGTTAGCATTGGTTTTAAAATTGGCTAAATAACTATATAAATCAGGCTGAGTATTTTCGTTAGTTAATAACTGACGCACCCGATTAATTTGTTGATACTTATTAAGATAATCAATTTCGGGTATGCTGATAATATCGTTAACGTCATTAGAAAAAAAATCCTTAACAATAAATTGATTATTAATAAATTTAATCTGATTACTTAAATAACTCATTGGCTTTAATTCTAATGGTAAAACATACTTTTGACCCAAGGACGAGAAATTAGCTAATCTAAAGGGTTTATCAAAATTACGCTCAGTATTATAAATATATTTTGAATTAGTTAAATAGCAAAAGCGCTTTAATTTATTGATATTAATGCTTATATTATTATTTAAAAAAGTCAAATTCGGATCAAAACATTCTTCAAATAGTTTATGGAGAAATGGCTGCCCAATACCCCAATAACTTATAGTTACGGGATTTAAATTATGCAAATTAGTAAATGCGATATTATCATGATCAATACAAGCCAAATTAGCTTGATCTTTCATGCCGACAAATAAGGTTCGCTCTGTATATAAATTTTCTGGTAATAAACTAGGTACAGCATTATGATTAATTGCTGGAAATTTAAAATTTAAACATAAATTGGGAAATAATACTGGCAATAACACCAGGCTCAAATAAATAAGCTTATTTTTATTTATTTTAAATTGAGGATAAATTAATATATAAGTAAATAAAATACCTAACTGAATTAAATAAGCTTTAACTGTAAAAGTATGAATCAAGGCAGTGTTAAAACATAATCCTAAAGTATTATAACCAAATAAAAATATTACGGTAGCTAAAGCATATTTATTAGCATGAGTATTCTGCTTATGGGTAAGACTGGTAAATCCTAAACCTATGACCAAAGACACTGGCATCAAACCAAGAATATAAAAGAAATTCAAATTATGCCTATTAGCTATATAGCTTAAATAACTTAAACTATGGATATTATATAAATTATAAAACAGATCATTTAATAGGCCTAAAATAAAAAACAAAACTATTAAGCTAAGACAATGACGAAGATATTTAAAATTCTTGGTAAAACAACCTAAAATAAAAATGAACACGCAAATAGGATTATATTGAATAAAAATTTTTATATTATTTAAAGTCCCAATTACTGGTAATATAAAATCATTGGTTTGAAATAAACTACTTATTTGAAAGTTAAATTGAATTACCCTCAATAATCTTTCAAATAAGTAAATATATGATGGATAAGCAATTAAAGCTCCGGCCATAATTGACAGCCAATAATAAATTAGTTCTTTTTTTTGGGGCTTATAATATGGATTTGGTATTAAAATAATTCCCAAAATTAAAACCCTAAATTGTAAGGGTAAACCACAAAACATTCCCAGAGCAATTGTTAGAGAAATCAAACAAAACACCCAATATTTATGACCATTACCTTGATTTAAACGAATTTTTAAAATTCCCATTACAACTAACCAGACAAAACTTTCAAGAGAATTTAAACTAGCTAAATTAACTATCGGATAAAAAGTTATGGTTAAAATTGAAGCTGATAATATTGCCCTATTTACAGAAGTCAGCAATAATTTATAGAAATAGGTACTTGCTAAAAAAATCAAAATCAAATGAATGCATCGTAAGATTCTTAGTGCCATTTCAGAATTCATAAAACACGTCAAATAGTTAGGCAGATAAAATATGCCCGATCCAGGAATAGCCAATTCATTGATTCCACAGGCCACATAAGGATTCCATGCAGGGACAAGATTATGAATAATACAGTTATAGACGTATTGTAAATTCGGTATTAAATAAATAAAATCACTGAAATTTGTTTTATAGGCAAAGAAAAGATTTAAGCTGATTAAAATTAGGCAAGCTTGAAAAAAAAAACCGTCATAAATTATTTAACTAAAACTCGCTGTTAGGTGAGCGGCTCTCATGACTTACATATAATGGTTTGATTGAAGTTTGCGATATATTCATGGTTAAATCAACTAAATTTGTACCAATTAAACAAAGCATAACTATACAAAATCCCAAAGCTGTAATCGGACCAGTTTGCGATACCATTTGTGACTGTCTTTTATCAGGTAAAGCTTTTACAACATCACTAGGTTCACTGACTAACATTTTAATAACAACTCTGGTGTAATAGTAAATTGCGGGAATGGATGTTAATAAAGCAATCACTACTAAAAAGGAACCAATATGAGCACTGTAATTGAAGAAAATAGGAATAGTACCCATATTAAATCCAGCTGAAAAGACAAAGAATTTAGCTAAGAATCCAGCGGGCGGAATGGGTAAACCAGCCAGATTAATCAGGCATAAGGATAAGCCAAGCGCTAAAATTGGCCGTTTTCGGATAAGACCAGCATAATCATCAATATTATCGGAATTAGTCTCATTCGTAAATAAAATTGCTGCAGCAAAAGCCCCTAAATTCATAAAACCATAAACAATCAAGTAAAACATTGCCGCACTAACGCCAACACTACTACCTTCTACGATACCAATAAGCATATAGCCAATGTGAGCTATTGAAGAATAAGCCAGCATTCTTTTGAAAGATTTTTGACTTAAGGCAATTAAATTACCTACAACCATTGATAAAACCGCTAAAATACTTAAAATTAAAGTCCAGTAAAAAATGGCCTTGCCAAACACAACTACTAATAATCTTAATGCGATGGCAAAAGCTCCTAGTTTGGAGCCAATTGATAAAAATGCCGTTACTGGTGTTGGAGCCCCTTCAAACACATCAGGTGTCCACATGTGAAATGGGACAATCGATAATTTAAAGCCCACGGCACTAATTAATAAAACTAAAATTAATACGCTAATTAGTGAATGCGGAGCCATGTTTAAAGTTACAAACTGTTCCTGAATTACGCTAAACATGGTCGATCCGGTCAGGCCATAAATAAACGAAAAACCATAAAGCAAAGTGGAAGTTACGGCTGCAGTAGAAATTAAATACTTTAGGCAGGCTTCTTGACTTTTTACATCTTGTTTTTCAAATCCAGCTAATATGACACAGGCAATACTTAATGTTTCTAAAGCAACAAAAAGCAACACTAATTCACTGGAGCCAGCTAAAAGCATTACGGACACAATCGCTGTTAATAATATAGTGTAAAATTCACCGGCATTATCTTTTAAATGCTGTTCGTAACCCATTGTCATGAGAATAACAATAAAGCCAATTATATTAATAAAAATGCCAAATATAACGGTAAGTTTATCAATTGTGAAAACACCGTTAAATAAACTTACCGTTCCAATATTTAACTGGAAGGCCAACATCATACTTGAAACAAAAGTTGCCAAAAGTCCAAACCAAGGAGTTAAAAATTTAAGCTTAGGGACAAATAAATTCCAGACGCTAGAAATTAAAATTGCAAGAACAATCACAAATTCAGGCAATAGTCCCAAAAAGGCATTTGTATATAAGTTAATATCATTCATTTTAAGTTTTCCTTAATTTTTAACTTTTTTCCTAACAATTTAAATTATAAATAGGATTAATCAATAATTAAGCAATTAATAAATAATTTAAATTTTATTTTCCTTTAATTTAACAGCTTATTTTAGAGTTAAAGCTTAACCTACCTTGTAATTATGTCATGTTAACAAAGCAAAGTTGCCAAGTGTCTAACGGGTAATTATTAAAATTTAAAATAGCTAAAAAATAACCATTGAATCGAGTATTATTGATTTAAATGTATAGAAAATGAATAAATTAAACACCTGAACTTAAAAAATATTCCAATGAATAATCCATTTTCACCTGTTACTGGTTATCTCGCCCTTGAAGATGGCAAAATTTTTACGGGATATCATTTTGGCTTTAACGGTCTAAGTACTGGTGAAATTGTTTTTAATACAAGTATGACTGGTTATCAAGAAATTCTTAGCGATCCAAGTTATGCTGAACAAATAATAACGATGACGTATCCTGAAATAGGAAATTATGGCTGTAATGATTTAGATCAAGAAAGTCATTCTGTTTATGCTAAAGGCCTAGTAATAAAGAATTTAAGTCATAGTTTTAGTAATCATCTGGGCTTATATTCATTAGCAGATTATTTACTAGCTAATAAAGTAATTGGTCTTTACAATATTGATACTAGGGCTTTAACTAGGCATATAAGGGATCTTGGCGCTATGCGTGCGGTAATTTGTGATGCTAGTTATAATAAAGAAAACTTAGTAGATTTAGCCAGAAACTCAAAATCTATGCTGGGCTTGGATCTTACTAGTTTAGTTACGAGAAACAAACCAAGCAAAATTCAATCAGGTCGATATAAAATTGCCTGTTTAGATTATGGCATTAAAGATAGTATTATTAACTGTTTAAAACAGTTTGACTTTGATATTACTGTTTTTCCGGCTAATACAAGATTTGCAGAATTAATGCAAATTAACCCTGATGGTTTTTTGTTATCTAATGGTCCTGGCGATCCTAGTAGCAATGAAGCAATCATAAATGAAGTAATCAAAATTAAAAATTCACATAAACCAATCTTAGCTATCTGTCTTGGTCATCAATTAATGGCCTTAGCGTGCAAAGCCAAAACATATAAACTAAAATTTGGTCATCGTGGTGGCAATCAGCCTGTTAAAAATTTACTTACTAATCAGGTTCATATAACTGCTCATAATCATGGTTTTGCCGTAGATATAGACTCACTTCCTGACTGTTTAGTGCCAAGTTTTATAAATTTAAATGATAATTCGCTTGAAGGTTTTTTTCATAAGGAATTACCGATAAACTGTGTTCAATTTCATCCTGAGGCACATCCTGGACCAACTGATGCAATGTATTTGTTTGAAAACTTCTATAATGTGGTAAAATTAAATTACCAGTAGAGGAATTTAAATTTTGTATAAATTAGCCATATTTGATTTTGATGGAACACTAGTGGATTCAGCTCCAGGAATTGTTACTGTAATGGAACAAGTTGCCCTAGAATATAATTTACCAACGCAAATTGTTGATGATTGGAAAAACTTAATTGGCGTACCTTTAGTTAAACAGATGCAAACGGTTCTACCAGATAAAAATGAAGAATATTGGACACAGGTGGCTGAACGCTATCGAGCCATCTACGATCAACAGACTATTGAAATTTGTCCGCCATTTCCTTTTCTTAAGGATATGTTAGCTAAATTAACTAAAAATGATATTAAAATTTCCATTGCCTCATCTAAACGTCGTCATTTAATTGAAGAAGTTCTAGCCTACCATAATTTATTAGACTATTTTTGCCTGGTAATTGGTGCCCAAGATGTAAACAACCATAAACCTCATCCTGAATCAGTCCAGATTACTTTAAGTAATCTTAACATTAACTATCAAGAAGCTGTAGTCATTGGCGATTCAACTTATGATTTGGAAATGGCGAGAAATGCTAATGTTGATTCTATTGGTGTAACTACTGGTATTCATACTCGTCAAATATTACACACGGCTGGACCAAGATTTGTTGCTGATAATTTAAATGAAGTCTTAGATTTAATTTTAAATGGCCGAAAAATATAAAATTTATAATGATTTTTATATTTCTCCCGTATCATGGGGTTTAGGTGATTTAGTTGTCTGTTTACCTATTATCCAAGAATTAATTAGTCGCCAAATTCCTACTTATGGAATTTATAGTAACGCCCTACAAAAAGAAGCTTACGACAGTGTCATAGGTTTAAATGGAAGTATTTTACTTAATGATATAAACAAAATTGAAAGACCAGCACAAATTATCAATTTAAGAAATCATGATTTACAAAAAAATTACTGGTGGGGTGGAACATTATTTAAGCAAAACTATCCCAATTATCATATAAATGACATTCTAAAAATAATCTGTAATGATTTTAATTTACCCTTTGCTGAACATAAATTAGTTAAATTAAATCATCAAAAATTACCCCAGTATGAAAATACGCTAATTTTTATTGCTAATAGTTTTGGCCCTTTTAAATCATGGCCAACTGAATTTTGGCTGGAAATACATCGTTTTTTAACCAAACATAATTATAACGTTATTTTACTAGGTCGAATTAATGAATCCCAGCAATTAACTGACCTCATTAATTTAGGTGTTAAACATATTGATACGCCGCAATTATCGTCAGCAATTAATATTTTATCTTCAGCTAAAGCCGTCCTAGCCATTGACTCTGGCTTAGCCCATATCAGTGTTAATCAAGGTACGCCAACCATAATTATGTATGGCCATAATGATGTATATTACCGCCCCTATCCTCATTCTTACAATATTTCAGCAAATCATTGTAGTATTTTATGTAATGAACAATATGATAAATTTTCTAATACAAGTCCAGATAAAAATTTTGCAACATTTCCACCCTGGGATTGTAAGGCGGAAATGCCACTTAAATGTATGGCTACAATTATGCCTCAAAGTGTTATTAACAAGCTGTCCATGATCTTAAAGCTTAACAATGCTAAAGTATAATCTTTACATTACTGATACCAATTATTGCAGCCATCTTGTTAATAGCCAAGCTGAAGGAATATTATGTCTAACCAGCTATAAGGATAATCTTATAATCAATAATTTAGGCAAAAATATTGAATTAAGTAAATTAAACATTAACAACCATCAGTGCAAACTAAAAAAAAATGCAATCTATGATTTTTCATTTTTCTCATCGCTTGACGAAGAGTCACAATTTGACATGGATATGCATGCCTTATTAATTAAGAATAACTATCTATTTGCTTTAAATCATTATGGTATTATCCGCATATTCAATCTAAAGCAAAATTTACAACCTGAATATTTATTAAGATTTGCTAGTGATACTGAACACACTAGCATTATTAACAGACAATTACTTACTTCATCATCAAGCATTTATGGTATTAGCGATAGTCCCACAACTGGATTAATAGTATCCAATCCATTAATTACACAAACCTATATTGAAAAAGATTTTATGAATTTAAACGAAATGGTTGCCAATATTTATCAACTAGACTATTTCACAATCTTAAATAACCTTGGTAAAATTAATATTATTGCTAACAATCCTCAACTTAATCTTTTAGCCTTAGCTAATGATACTACTTTCTTGGTCTATGCATATAATGAAAAGCCTTTTTTTAAGCTTGAGAATTTGGTATGTTCATTCAAAATTAATTATTTAGTTAAAAACATTTGTTTTATCGATAACCATCTACTGATATCGGGATATGAAAGTAAGCAATCAGAAAAAAGTTATGATGATATTTTTAAATATAATCAGGAATTAACTTCCCATATTCAACTATACAGCTTAACTGGCGAAAACATTTGGTCAAGGTGTGAAAATTCTACAATCGCTTGGGGATTTGGCGGCAAACCCATAACTTATGATCAAAAAAAACAAGTAATTTATTTGGTTTTACGTAATTCAACGTTAAAAATGCTTGATTTTCGCAATGGTCAAGTTCTCGATTTAAATTCACCAGCAACCCTAACTGAACAAAATTTTGGTACGGCTAATTTAAATTTGCATCAAAATCATTTAATCTGTACCTTTAATCGCGCCAATTACCGATTATTTCACTATAATTTTGACTAAAGTAAATTTGAACTATAATGATGAAAAATTGAATTTAAACCTGTTGGTAGATTTTTTGCATATTAGCTAAATTAAAATATTTAGTTTCACCTGATTTAATTTCACCAATTAGCTTTAATATTTTTTTATAACAGCTATCCTTAGGCTTAATAAGTCTGTCACCAAAATTTATCATAAATAGTTTGTGGTATTGCTAAATTATAATAAATTAACTTCCAGAATTGTTACCGGTAGTATTTGCTCCGCCACTATTGCCACTAGTATCAGTTGCAGCTGAAGACGGGGCTGGTGGCGTTTCATTTTTTATTGGTGTTTGACTTTGATCCAATAATTCTTGATATGGAGCTGCCGCAGCCGAAACATTACTGCCTTGCTGAATTTGGAAACCATGCGTTAATGCTGACCAATAAGTTGGGGCAATAAAGGCTGATAAAGGAGTGCCAGCTTCACCAGCAACATTCAAATGACTTATACCAGATTTAAGTGCATCAACTGGATGCGTTATCGCTGATTTTAAGGTATTTTTTAAAGATGGCGTACCCACGTCACTGGTTATATTTTTAGCAATGGCACCAGATTCTAAAAATGGTGCAATCATGGCAGCTTGGAAGAATATATTACCCATTAATTCACCCGATAAACTACCCGAATTTCTGCCAGACCAAGTAATATTTAAAAATTCCTGGCCTAGCGTATAAGGTTTACCGGTAGCAGGATTAATTTCACCTTTAAAAACATTATCATAAATGCCAGTAGGATAGGCATAAGCTGATAATGAAGTTAAAGCGGTACCATAACCAGATAAGAAACGTCGATATTTTAAGGCATCAGCTGACGTTGTTTCAAAATCCATGGTACTAAATGGATTAATATTATGCGCTAAATTGCCAATTGATTTTGCAGTGTCCAGAGGATGAAGACCAGCATTAATTATTTTACCTGGCATAGCTTTAATTTTGCTAAACATACCGGCTACAGATTCTTTAGTCGTAGCATTTAAGGCAGTGTTTATATCGCTGATTTTGGTGCTGGGAGAAATACCACTAGTTATTTTTTGTTCAAATTCCTGAAAATTCGAAGATTTTTGTAAGTCTTCAACCGTATAAATATCATATTTACTAGCTAGATTTTTGGCAACATCGAGAGGAAAATTTGGTATATTTTTAAGTAATGCGGCTTTAGCTGTAGCTTCATCAGCAAATTCAGGACTAGTAGCAATAGTATCTAATTGTTTTACCCTACCCAATAACTGACCTGTTGTATATCCGGGTTCACCAATTGTAGCATTTAAAGCATCAATTTCACTTAATTGCCCAACAGTTACTTTACTGGCATCAATACCAGCAATTGCTTTAATTTCTTGGGCACTTCTTAAACCTTGCAATTTATTAAAATCAGTAATTGATTTTTCAGCAAGATTTTCACTGCCACTAACAGTAGTGGCTGCTGATTTAGGCATGGCATCCAATGTATCTTTTAACATAGTAGCTCGAGCCGCTGCTGATTGAGGTAAAGCCTTGCCAATATCGGCAATTTTGGTATCAGCACTAATTCCAGCTAAATTACCATCAGCTAAGCTACCAAATTGATCCAACACCTTTTGGGCGTCACCAGCAGTGGTAATTCCTTTATTAGCTAAACTAGCAGCCAGTTTAGAGTCCACACCAGCTAATGAACCTATCGACGCTGAAGCATCAACTCCACTGGTAGCTGATTTTAAAACGCCTAAATGGTCTGTTAATTCACCAGCGGTTTTAGCGCCAGTCATTGCCCCACCACGAGCAATATTAGCAATATCTAAGGTCGAAGCTGAATTGTCAACGCCTTTAATAGCTATAGCACTAATTTTTTGGCCATCAAGAATTTTATTTAAATCGCCTAAATTATCTACGCCACTATTGCCGACTCTTTCTAAAAGAGCTGCTGCATCAGTGTTTGGACCTTTGAATAATAATTTACCAAAAGTATCTTTGCCAAAATAAATAGCACCCATACCAGCTAAAGCGGCTGAGCCATGTAAGGCAGCGTCAGCTACACTTTCTTTCGATCCGCTAATATGGTTAAAGACCTCGTAGTCTGTACCTATAGCTCCAGCTAAGCCCGCTCCAACACTTAAGGCGCCTTTGCCAAGCATTAGACCTGTTTTACCAATATCAGCGCCACCAGCAACAGCTTCTTCGGCTATTTCTGGATTACGTAATAAAGCTGCAACACCTATGGCTAATCCCATACCAACAATACCGGCAGATGTATCAGCTATAGCATGATTCCAGAATCCCGATAAATTTTCATATTTTTTCTTTAATTCTGCAGGCATATTATCAATGGTTAAAGTTGCCAATTGAGATAATAAAGGATCTTTACTGGGATCTTTATCTAAATCAATACCATAGGTAGATTTTTCAAGAGCTTTAGCTTGATTAATCAAGTCCATAGCTTGTTGAGGTTGAAATACGTCAGCCAAATCATTTTTTCCGGTCTTAGCATTGATAAGACTGCCTAAGTAAAATTGCACCAAAATTTTTCTTAAAGTTATCGGCGCATTAATATCACCAGAATTTAAATCAGTTCCTTGAAGTTCAGTTTGGAATTTTTTTAAGCCAGCTTGATCTTGAATAAAATCAGGATTTTTAATTGCATCATTCAATAAAGAAACTTCTTCTTTCATTTGGACTATCGGTAATTTATCACTTAAATTAATGGCTTCTTGATAAACGCTAGCAGCTTTCTTATATTGTTTGTCCTGAGCTAAGGCTGCAGCATAACCTTCCATTAATTGAATGGGTTGCATGACACTGGTGAAATCAGCCTTAAGCATGGTATGAGCCGTTAATATTTCAGCTGAAGTTAAGGGTTTGCCATTTAACTGACCTGATTTTAAAATTCCTTCAATTTCATCAATTTGTTTGGTTAAAGCAACAGGATCATTTAATTTTTGGGATTCAGCAATAGCTTTTTCAAAAAATGGTTCACTAGCAATAATTCCAGATTTTTTTAATGCAGCAAGACCTTCATTAACATTTTTTTGAATTTCTTTTGGATCAACACTACCGCTTCCAGCATCAGTCCCTGGTGATTGGGGAGCCCCTGGCTGGTGAACTGTTCCAGCGGACGCAGTATCAGTTCCTGGAGCTATTGGAGCTCCTGGCTGGTGAGCTGTAGTCCCACCGTTACCCGTATCTGTAACTGGATGTGCTTTAGCATAGGCAGTTATATCAGCTTCGCTAATTTTCAATTTACTTGCTAAAGCCGAAACTTCTGGAGATTTTTCAAGCGCTGGCCAGATTTTGGGATCTACAACACTGAATGCCTGTAACAATTCATTTTTAGCTAGATTATCCTGGCTGGCTTCATCTAAGGCTTTAGCATATTCTAAACGTGCGTAAAACTTAGCTAATTCAGCTTCACCTTTAGCGGTATCATTTTTCTTAACTTCTGCAGTAATAGCTAATAATGGGTTTAATTTATCAGCATAAGCTTGCATATCCTTAAATAACTGGGGGTTACTTTTTTCCAAACCAGCTCGAGCAGCAGCTTTTTGGGCTGCAGTAGCTTTTGGGTCATTTAAAACGTTATATTCTTGTTGTTCAGCTGGAGTCAAGGCTTTAATATCATTATCCACAGCCGTTTTTAATGTATTCAACTCATTTTTATAAGCTGGAGTCAAATAAGGTTGAGCCTTTTGCTCAAGCTTAGCATCATCTGCAGTGACTTGCTGATTTATCGTATTAAATTCACTATCAGCTAAGGCAATAGCCTTTTCATATTCTGGTGCATATTGTTTAATAGCGGTCTGTTTATCAGTAGCTTTATTAAATCCAGCATCAGCTTGATCTAAAATACTTGAAGCCGTAGCTCCGGTATCAGCGCCGGCTTGTGGCGGTGTGGCGGCTCCAGCTGGTGGCGTATCAGCGCCTGGGGCTTGCGGTGCCCCTGGTGGTGTATCAGCGCCGGCTTGTGGCGGTGTGGCGGCTCCGGCTGGTGGCGTATCAGCACCTGGGGCTTGCGGTGCAGCTGGTGGCGTATCAGCGCCTGGGGCTTGTGACGGTGTATTTTGAATTTCATTAGCCGGAACACCTGCATTAATAGCATCTTGACGTAATGTTTGAGCTAAGGCCGGATCGATATTTTTTTGGATAGCTGTCAGGAAATATTTTTGGGCTTGGGCTTTATCACCAGATTGCATAAGCGCATTAGCATATTCAAAACAGGTTAAAGCTGGTGCATTCTTTTCTTCACTTATTTGTAATCTAGTTTTGTTTAATTCAAATAAATTAGAGTCTAGTGGTTCAGTAATTTTATTTCGATTGGCTAAAATAGGTTGAAGCGCTGGAGCGATTTTAACCATTTCACTTTCAACTGTATTTTGCGCATTTAAAGATGGCGCCTGAGCAAGATTTTTATATAAATCAGCTAATTCAACCTGAACATTTTGAGGATATTTGGAAGCCACCATTTGTACCTGAGCATCAATTTGACCTAAAGCACTAGCCATAGCTGGCGTTATTTGTGCATGAAGTTTACCCTTTAACACATTTTCTTGATTTAATAATTCAGGTAATATTGGTGAAGATCCCGATGTACTTTCCTGAATTGCCTTTAAAAACTCTTGATTTATGGCAGGCGTTAATTTTCCTGATTGCTGAACTTCACTTAAAGCCTGTTGAGCCTGTTCCAGTGGGCTTAAGGCATTAGCCGTACCTGAACCACCAGTAGATCCAGGTGAACCAGTTTGCCTGTCACCACCATTACCATTATTGCCACGATCTAAGCCAGCAGAACCAGCTTGGCCATTATTACCACGATCTAAGCCAGCAGTTGGAGTTTGGGCGCCATCATTACCATTAGCAAAATAAGGATAGCCTTGAGGCACTTTTTGACCATCACTGTTCAATGCCTGTTGATATTCTCGTTGAAAATTAACATCATTAAGCATCTGGGGATTCATTTGTGATGCTTCCATTAGTAAGGTAGTAGATTTACCAGTGTGTCCTAATTTAAGCATGGCTAGCCCTAAATTAGCGCGAGTAAAGCTAGGAGCTTGCTGTAAATAAGTAAGATCCATGTCTTCTTTAGCTAAAGCTAAAGCTTGTGGTGAATTAGGATCCTTTTGAATTTGAGCTTCAATATTACTTTTATACTTAGCAATAGCATTTTCATCTAATCCGTCTGCAATTTTTATGGCTTGGACATAATATTGATAGGCTTCTTTCATGCCTAAACCTTTATTGACACTTTCGGCCATATTCAAATTAATAAACAGTGCATTAAACTGATTAGCTAAATTTGGATCCTGTAAAGGACTAGCATCAAACCCTTCTGCTTTAGCATTGGCCAACATAATATTATCAGCGTGAGCTGATAAATTTGGCGTCATGCCATAAACTTCACGGTTTAAACTATTGTTTCGTGAGTTATTAGCGCCATTCAGGTTAGATTCTGGATTGTTATTAATTTCTCTTCCCATGATTCTTGTCCTTATTTATAGTAGTTGTTAATTTTTGTGCTTTGTCACCTATTTAAATATATACAATATTCCCAATTCTTAGACTGGGAAAACTACGCAATTTAGAAAAAACTAATAAAATTTAATCTAATATAGATTAAATTTTTAAGTAAATAATAAAAAAATGAGATTTAATTTTAATCTCATTTTTTTATGTTTAAATAATAGTTATCAGTCTTTTATTTACCTACAGTTTCTAAAGTTTTCACTTTTTTAGGTAAATTAGGAGCTAAACTCATATTCTGCCTGGCTTCAATAACTTTACGCGTTGGTAAAACTACATCTTTAGCTAAGCCTAATTTTTCAAACAAAGCAATTGCATACCAAGTAACATCTATTTCAAACCATTGCATACCATGCCTGGCTGATTTAGGTATACCATGATGATTATTATGCCAGCCTTCACCCAACGTTAATAAAGCAACCCACCACACATTACGACTATTATCATTACTGTCAAATGATTTGTAGCCATGGTTGGGCAGGTGACAGATGGTATTTACGAATTGGGTGCTAAAAAACACCATTACGGCAGCGATTACATTAGCAATTACAGCGATTGGTCCGCCAATAATATAAAGCATAATGCGAAAAGCTACACAAGCAGTGATACATAATTGGGCTTGTGAAGCTGAATGAGTTAAACCAAGCGCCTTGTAAACTGGATCATTAACCAGGTCTTTAGCCTGACGCAATATTTCCTCATCAGTTTGAAATTGATGAACATTAGTCATCCAGCCAACTAAGGCATGCATAAAACCATCCATTGGAGTATGTGGATCACCGGGTAAATCAGATTTTTGATGATGCAAACGATGAACCGAAACCCAGACCGCTGGTGATCCCATTAAAGCCAAATAACCTCCAGAACAAATAAGATAAGTTAACCATTTAGGTAATTTGACCGATGCATGAGTTAGTAAACGATGGTATCCCAAAGTAATACCTAAACCATGATAGAGATATGAGGCTAAAAACCAAGCCGTAAAAGTTAAAACTGTCATTAGAGTTGGCGTCATCAAAATATGCAAAATTAGCTCCTTATTAATTATTAGGCTAGTTAATAACTTTAAATTTGTAATTTATTTATAACACTATTTATCAATAAAAAAAGTATTCTTGATAACTATTACAATTAAATACTTTACAATTATTTCAGATTATTAGATTTTAGAAGTGAATTGTAAAAAATTTCATAGTCAATTTTTAAATTAGTCCAATGTTCAAACGCTAATTTTCCTTGATAAGCAAGCATAGAAAGACCGTCCATTGATTCAATTAAATACTTTTGGGCAAGTTTAATTGATGGTAAAACTGCTGAATTCTTAGAATAATTTAAGTCATAATATTTAACTTTATGACTTAATTGCTTAAATAAAGCTTCGAACCAAGGCGGGATAATATTACCATAAACTCCAATCGGGCTTGCATTAATCAATAATATTGGTGAATTTTGGTCTGACTTACGACAAAATTTAGCAATTAAGGCATCGATATTATTTAAATTAATTATTTCCCAAATTTTTGATTGGTTTTTACTTGATAAATTATGAGCAAGATTTAATAAATGAACACCTGATTCAATATTACGTGAAATAATATAGACTTTATCAAAATTCCCTAAATTTGCTAATACCGCTCGACTGGCTCCACCACTGCCAATAACTAGAGCAGTTTTAAGGTTGGGGTCAGTTAGCCAAGTATGGCAGGCTTTACCGAAACCAAAAACATCCGTATTATAACCATAGAAATCATTATTTTCATATTTAATCGTGTTAACACAACCAGTAAGCCTTGCCTCAGTAGTTAAGTTCTGACAGCTATTTTTAGCAAGAATTTTATGCGGTATAGTAATATTAAAGCCAATATAGTCCTGATTTTTAACTAAATGAATTAAAGTAGTCGGAAAATCTATATTGTTTACATCAATTAAATCATATTGTCCGGGCAGATTTAATTCTTGCATAACCTGGTTATGCATTTTATGGGACAAAGATTGACTGACTGGATGTCCAAGTAAGGCAATCTTTAAATAGCTAGCCATAGATACTAATAATTAGCTGCCTGTCGAGTAGCCAAACGCATTCTTTTAATACCAGCCATACGTGCAGCTGTCATTATTTCCATTACTGCATTACTTTTACAATCACCATCGGCATTTAAAGTAACTGGTAAATCTTCATTATGGGCTTTTTTCTGGAGTTTAACTATATATTTATTAATTTCATCAGGGGTTGCATTAATTAAATATTTGCCATTAACAGCAATTTTGCCTTCTTTATCAATATCGATGGTTATACCTTTGGTTTCATTAACTTTTTTAGCATTTAAGGTTTTAGGTGGTTTTATTTTCAAATCAGACTTATCAATTAACGGGGCAATTAATATCATGATAACCAATAATACTAAAAACACATCAGTTAATGGAGTGACATTTATATCACCAAATTCTTCAAGGCTAGCCCCCATTGACATAAGTTAATTCTCCCAGTAATTAATTGTTATTAATGAACTTTAGATGGTTCATCAGAAGCGACAAAACTTAAAAATAACAATTTTAATAAAGCAAAATCATCATTATAGCCTTTAACAATATTAGTATAGGTATTATTAAAAATAACAGCTAAAATTGCTACGATTAAACCATATCCTGTAGCGATAAGCGCTTTGGCCACACCTAAAACAACAATCGGAGTTCCGCCACCGCTAGCTCCTAACTGATTCAAGGTAAAAATAACCCCAACTACTGTACCAAATAAGCCTAAAAATGGGCAGGTGGCTCCAATAGTTCCTAAAATCGGTAAATGTTTTTCAAGTTTTCGGGTCACCAGGCCAACTGTAATATCAAAAGCTTTGGAAAAATCTTCTTTTTGTTCAGCTAAAAGTCTGACCCCTTCTTCGGCAACTTCACCAATAACTCCTCCAAGCCTGCTACAAGTAGCCTGAGCCTTTTGTAATTGACCACTTTCTAATTCACGTTGTAACTGATGAATAAAAGACGTAACATCTCTTCGGTTTTTTTGGTAGTAAAAATAACGTTCAAAAATAAAAGCAACAGTTAAAACTGAACAGATTGTAATCGGAACTGAGGCAAACCAATCGTGAACCATGAATTCCATAAAATAAGTAAAAAATATGCTTTCCATTATATAAATTAATATCTCCTAAAAAACTAAACCCAATACTAAAATATTAAAAACGACGGAACATTCCTCGGCCGCCACCACCACCACCGCCACCAAAGACGTTATAGTCAAAGGTAAATTGAATATCTACACTGTCAGCAGAACCAGTTGGTAAAGTTCGAAACGGTGCCGAGTTTTGCACTGCTTGAATGGCTGCTTGATCAGCCATTTTAAGACCTGAAGACTTCTCTAAACGTAAATTAGATAATTCTCCATTACGATGAACGGTAAAGATTACCACAACGCGTTTCGATTCTTCGCCTCGGGGTGGGAACCAATTGCGGCGTATGCGGCGTTGTAAATCTTTCATGTAAGGTCCAAAATCCGGTTCGGCTTCAGATTTAAGTGACGATGGGCCTGGTTTGCCATCAGCATCAGGATTACCTTTTAGACCTTCGCCACCACCGCCATTAGAACTACCACCACGAGCTAAAGATGGTGTTACTAAAGCTGGTCCAGAACTACCACCAGAACTGCCACCACCACGAGAAGCACGAATCGGAGCAATTGGAGGTCCACCACCAGAGCTAGTTGCTCCACCACCTTTAGTTCTGGAACCACCAACAGCTACAGGAACTGGTGTTGGCGATGAATCACTTCCCGTTGAAGAGCTGGCAATTGCATTTAAAGATGGGGCAAGACTGGGTGCTAAACTAGGTGCCTGACTACTGATTTTAGGAGCTGGCGAAATAGTAGGCGTACCAATATGAGGCATTTTTATTGGTGTAGGTACAGCTTGAGGGGATGGTGATGGTGATGGGGATGGTGAGGGGGATGGCGATGGTCTTGGACTTGGCTTAGTTGGCGTCAACATACTTGGCCGCGGTGCAGCTTGGGGCGTTGGTACTGGTGTTGGCATTGGATGCGGAGTGGGATGAGGGGTTGGTTTTTCCGATTCATGAGCAGGAGCTGGGGTTGGCTTCTTTTCAGCTGCTGGTTTTTCCGCTGCTTGCTTAGGCGCTGGTGAAGCTGGACTTACGGGCTTAGTCGGATCATGCTTACCATGATTTTCACTGGCATGGGTCGCTTTACGTTGAGAAACAATTTTCTTACGAGTTGGCGTTTGATCAGGAATAAATTCGATATCAGTTATCTGAATTTTGGGCAATGGTGGTAAAAAGAAGAAAAAGGCTAAGATAAAACAGGTAAATAAAGCACAAAAATGTAAAATATATGAACCACTAGTAGCTTCAGAAAAATCAATAACAAATTCAGGATACAAATTACGTTTAGAATGAAAACTAGCTTTATCATAAGCATCACGCATTGCTAAACCGATAAAAACAATCACAAAAGTCAAAAATATATATGATATGGGTGAGCCCAGACGCGCCTGAGATAAAGAATCAACCAAACCTTGATTGGGTTTCATATGATATTGTAAGCCCAAGCTTTGTAAAGAGCCTAAAATTTGGGAAGTGAATACTAAAAGAGAAAAACCAACTATATTAATAATATCAACCCACAAAAACAGTAGAGCTTTACGTTTTTCACCAAGATATAACTGACCAAGACCTGGAATAATGGACAAAAACATTGCCATTGTAGGATCCTTGGTATTTGAGTTTAATTTATTATATGTAGAGGTTGTCATAGCGATAATATAATTTATAATACATTAATAATACACAATTTTCGGTGAATTTTGTTATTTGTTAAACTAATCTTTTGCTTAAACAGTTCCTCATAAACCAAAATAGATATTGCTGCGACAAAAAACCAAAATCTTTTCATAAATAATAAAAGGTAAAAAGTATATTTTAGGTCGACTGATTCACAATCAAAACAAAAACTGTTAAATTGCTTAAAAAAGAGTATTTAAGTTTTAAAACAACTAATTATGTTAGAAATATAGACTATAATTTCGCAACAATGTTCCTCAATTATTGGTAGTCAAACTAAGAATTTTCCATTCTTTCATAATCTTTTGACTCATTTTTATAATCTGATAAATGCTTCCAGCCCTGATGTAAAATTAATTGATAGGCATAAATTTGTTCAAGCCAACGACGTTCAGACTCTGGCAGGTCAGGTCTTTCCAATCGGCGTTTAATACTTCCAGTTATTTGCCGAGTTTCTTCAATAGCCCTTTTATAACTGCGCGGTTTAGAATTTTGCACAGCCGATAATTGGTTAACTTCAATAATATTATCAGGTTCTGGCATTATTGAACTTTCTAAATCATTAGTCCTTTCGATATTATCAAGTGTATCAGGATTTTTTTCCTGAAGATTATTACTTTTACTGATAACTTTATTGACTAAGGGATGAGCAATAACACTTCTTTGCTTGTCCTGACCAGTCTTTCTTCGCTCCTTGCGTTTAACCCGATAACAATCTAAACAATCTCTTAATTTGGGATTACTATGTTCAAAACCTTTGCCACAAGTTTGACAAGTCAATGTATGCCTTGGTTTACCTAGATTATCTTCAGTTAGGCTACCATTTTCAGCAACATTATTATCCAAATCATTTAAATTATCGTTAACTGGTAATTTAGTATCCTCATCACCATTATTTTCGTTGAATTCAACAACAGTTTGAATCGCCGCTAAATTGTCATCAGTTACAGTTATTGGAGCGAATTCAATACTTTCCAATTGCAATGTATCAGCTTGAATTTCATTCAATTTGGCAACTTTAGTTTTCTTACTCGGTTTCTGGGTATTGGCCAAAGTTGTAATCAGTTCTTTGCTTTGACCACTTCTGCGATATTGCTCTAACATTTCTAACACTTTAGCATTATTAAAACCTTCTTGATCCTTAAGCCGACGAACTTCTCTTAATTCATCCATAGCTTGCTTCGGTAGTATTTTAATACCATTTTTATCTGTCTGCGTTTCAATATTAAATTCAGCTAAATATCTTCTAATTGTGACACTGGTTACATCTAGTTCTTGGGCAGCTTCAGCAATCTTGGTACCTTCTACATTACTGGTATTTCTCATTTTTCCTCGTTTTATTGCCTAACTTAAGGCAAATATGTGACATTAACAAAATTTCAACTCTTTGGTTTTGCACATTTAGCAAATAATAAAGAATCAAATTACTAAAAATAAACTTTTAATGTATATTTTTGAAAGTTAGTAGGCATTCCTACTTATTTTATTTTATAATAATTGATATAAATATAGATTAAATTATTTTTATTTAATCTATATTTTCCTTAAAGTCTTAATATTCATTCAATTAATTTAATTTTGTTAAACAACGAATCACCAATTACTAATCAGTCTCAAGATAAGCAGAAATGTTTAGCTTGTGGAATTGAATTTATTGGCATTACGAATTGTCCCATTGATGGCTCGAAACTTGTTGCGGTTAGTCCTGATGAATTCCTGGGCAAAGTTATTGAAGGCAAATATGAAGTTGTGGCAAAACTGGGTACAGGCGGAATGTCCGTAGTTTACAAAGCCAGACAAATTCTCATGGATCGAATCGTGGCCATTAAATTTCTGGTTAATCAAGATTCAGAATCGCTACGGCGTTTTCAGCTAGAAGCCAAATTAGCTTCTAGCCTATCGCATCCAAATATAATTACCATTTTCGACTTTGGTATTGCTAGCGAACAAGGCAAGCCTTTTATTGTGATGGATTATCTAAAAGGAATTAGTCTAAGTGAAATTATAAAATCTAAGCAATATCTTAATGAAGAAGAAGCCGTGCCAATTTTTCTCAAAATAATTGATGCCTTGGCTTATGCCCATGAAAACTCAATTCTGCACCGCGACCTAAAACCAGCTAATATTATGATTTGTGATTATAACCAAGAGGCCAAGCCTGATCAACAACTTTCTACAAGACAATTAACCGGAGCTTCGGTAGTTTTAGACGGTAAAGCCTATCTTGTAAAATTAGTAGATTTTGGCATTGCTAAACTTATTACGGAAACCGATCAAGAAGAATATAAATTAACTAAAACTGGTGAAGTTTTTGGTTCACCTATTTATATGAGCCCCGAACAATTTTTAGGTGAAAAATTAGATAACCGCAGTGATATTTATTCTTTTGGCGTTGTAATGTATGAAAGCTTAACTGGTGCTTTGCCCTTGCTTGGCAAAAATCTTATGGACACATTAAACCGTAGGTTAAGTGAAAAACCTGAATCATTTGCGCAAATTGATCCGGAATTAAAAGTAAGTCCATATCTCGAAGATATTGTTATAAAGTGCCTCGAAAAAAATATTAATTTACGCTTCCAGTCCATGCGTGATTTACAATTGATGTTGGAAAAATTTCATACCCACAAAGTCAATGATGTTAATTTAATAACTCAAAAAATCACTCATGCTCAATTTAAAAAACCACCTTTAACTCACCAAGCTATTAATCTAAGTAATAAGTTACTTTTAGCCAGTTCAATAAGCATAATTTTAGTTTTAGGCATAATTCTGTTTGTTTACTTCTCATTAAATAAAACTCCTAAGCTAGCGCTTAAACCTAATAATGAACTACCAATACTGCTAAATAAAAAAACTGCTACTCCTCTAACACTTTCTCAATTAGCCAAGGCTGATACTTTACTGGCAAACGGTAAAATTAAAGAAGCCTTAAATATTTTTGAAGATGAATATTCAAATAATGCCTACGATCAAATTTCGCAAAACAAAATATTAACTAAATTAATCGAAGTTGCTAAAGCCTATCAAGTTATTGGAGATACCAAAGAAGCTATTAATATAAATAAACAAATTCTTACCAAGATGAATCTCAAATACGGCATGGTTAGTGCAGCTAGTCTTGACTGTTTATCAAGGCTAGCTGAATTATATAAGTTAACCAAAGCAGATAGTGAAATGGACAAAATAAATAAAGAAATTAATATAATTAATATTGTAACCAATATAAATGAAGATTGTAATAAATTGTTTATTACAGCCCGATCAAATCTTAGTCATCACAACATTAATCAAGCTCAGCAAATAGCTAATGAAGCAATTATTAAACTAAAAAATGCTTTAACCTTAATCAAACAAAATTTTTCTAAAGATGATTTAAGTCAAGCTGAAATTGAAAATAAAATTGGTCAGTTTTATTATCTTAAGGCTGGCGCTAAAGATGCCTTAATCTGGCACAATAAAGCTCTAGCTATAAGCACCAAAATCTCAAGCTTAGAAGCCAAGCTAGAATCAGCCAAAGCTTTTATTGGTATTGGTACAAGTTATTTTGGTCTAAATGATTATCATAAAGCCAAATCAGCTTTTGAACAAGCGCTTAATTTAAGACAGGCAGTATTAGGCAGTCTGGATCCTGCTAATATTGAAATATTATCATGTTTAAGCATTGTTGCCGAGAACGAACATAACCTTAATAAAGCCAAAAATTATTTAATTGAAGCCATAAATATCCAGACTCAATTTGATCCTAAGAATAATGAATTAATGGTCTTAAAACACCGTTTAAAAAAATTAAGCCATTAAAATAATTAAAATTTAAACTTAACCTAATTTATTTTCTTTAAAATTTGCTTGAGCTTTATTATAGGCTTCTTTAATATGTTTTTTTGATACATGGGTATAAAGTTGAGTGGTAATTACGCTAGTATGGCCAAGTAATTCCTGAACACAGCGTAAATCGGCACCATTTTCCAAAAGATGGGTTGCGAAACTATGACGTAAAGTATGAGGACTAATATTTTTAGTCAAATTAGTCTGATTGAGGATTCTTTTGGTCAGTTTCCAAACAAATATCCGCGTCAAAGGTTTATGATTAATCTCAAATACATATTCTTGGTTATTGCTTGGATATTCCTTTAGGTATAATTTAATAGCTTTAATAGCTTGTTTTCCTATTGGTACTAGCCTTTCTTTAGATCCTTTACCAAGGCATTTTATAATCCCCTGCTTTAAATCCAGATTAGTATATTTTAAATTTACCAGTTCAGAAACCCTAAGTCCAGCACCATATAATAATTCTATGACAGCTGCGTCAAGCCGATTTGTACACGCCAAAAAAAATAAATTAATTTCATCTTGAGTTAATACATTTGGTAATTTACGAATTTTTCTTGGTGTCAGAATGAATTCATTGGGATCAAAATTAATGATATTATTAATTTTAAGATAATTAAAAAAACTTTTTAATGAAGATAAGTTTCTTATAACTGAAGCGTTTTTTTTACCCTTTTTGGCTAATTGAATAAGGTATTTACTTAAACAATATTTGTCAAATATAACATCCTCGACTTCTAGCCATTTAATAAATTGCTCAATATCAATTTGATACGATGATAATGTGTTACTAGATAAAGATTTTTCCCGGTAAAGATAATCTAGATAAAAAGCTAAATATTGTTTTAAATTTAACATAATAACTGGTATTAAATATATGACTATTAAATTAGATTGTGCATCATTACTCAGAATATGTCAATATTATTTAATGGTTTTCAGGCATAAAATCAGAATTATTATCAATTTGCGCAAGATATGCTAAACGTTTGCGCTCAGCTTCAGAAAATGAGGATGATTCAAGTGTAAGTAGTTTTAGCATTGATAACGGTATTATATGTTTTTCGTAATCACGATCATTCGGTTTATCTTCATTTCCATAAGATTCAAGCTCGAGGTAATCATGGCCAATTCTTAAAATACGCCCAATAAGAAAAGAGTGATCCACGAAATGAACCCTTACCCATGATTTATTATCAGCTAACTTTTCTAAACGCAATTTTAAATTCATAACCATAAAAACTCCAGTTTTAAAATTTATAAGCTATAAGACAGTTGAAACTACATATCGAAAGATGTAACCATAAGCAAATCAGCAATATTTTTAATTATATCAGTGTTGTCAAGAAAAGATATTAAAACTTTATTATTAATTACTTGACCATCAAACATTTTTTATTTAATTGAGGATACTGATTAAATTTGTTATATTATGGGTATTAAGTATTTGAACGAATTTTACAAATATTTTAATAGGTTTTCCATAATTTTATGCTAAAAAGCACTAGTATTTTTTATGTTTTTACAATTATTTTCGTAACTAGCTTTAGCTGTAAAGCAGTGGCAAATGAAGACTGTTATATTCTAACTCAAAGAAGTCAGTCGCTTGGTGATTTATATTTATATGTATGTAAAGATGGCCTTAAGTTTTTTGTCCCAAAACGTAATTTTGGTATGGTGTCAAGAGCCCCGAATTGGCAGATAAACTTATTTAATGAATCAACTAAAAAATACTTTCAAACTACCATGGAAAAATATGCCGGTAATACTGCTGGTAAAATAGTTGCCTTTAAAGGCTATGATAATATTGGTAGAAAATGGCAAACACGAAAAAAAGCCGTTATTTGTAATTATACTGCCCAAGAATATTGTTTGGAAAATCTAAGTAACAATGATTCGATTTCTAATATTCGAAATCGAAA
Source organism: Candidatus Melainabacteria bacterium (assembly GCA_027371815.1). Classification (GTDB taxonomy): domain Bacteria; phylum Cyanobacteriota; class Vampirovibrionia; order Obscuribacterales; family JAKAZS01; genus JAKAZS01. The sequence continues at coordinate 27,805 of DAHXLC010000216.1, forward strand.
AATTAATAATGCAAATATACATGAAATTGACTATTGGGTTTCTGATCAAATTAGTATTAGTGATAAAATAGCCGAGATGTTAAGTAAGTTTTATGGGTTACCCAATATTAAATATTTGCCTTTAAGATTAAATTATATAAATACCAAAAATGAATTAACTAATGTCTTAAATACCTATCGAATCACTAAAACACAAGCACCAATTAGTTATTTTAATAGTCCTAATGGTTATCAGTTAGTAACTAGTGAATCTGAAGTTTTACTCGACAACGATTCTCAGCAAATGCTAAAAGATCTAGCTAATGATTTGGGTACCACAGATCCATCACTAGCTAACACGTTGAGTAAAAAAATTAAATAATTATTTTAATGTTTTTCTATGAAATTTCAACTAAAACTATCACATAAAGGAATTATCTTAGTAAGCGTACCTTTAATTTTTGCGACAATTTTCTTGGCTTTTTTAACTTATTTATTGAATCAAGCTGAGCATGAAGTCGAAGCCCAAATTCGAGCCAAAGCTTTAGTAACCGAAGCCGGTAATTTACAAAAGTCATTTTATGATGCCGGAGTGGCTATGGCCGGTTATAGCATAACTAAAAGCCCATTATTTGCGGATCGATTTGATGCAATTTTAAGACAGATTCCCACAATTTTAGAAAGCTTAAATTCATTGGTTGGTGATAATCCTAAACAGCAACAAGTTTTAGTTGAATTAAAATCTATTGCCTATTCAGCTTTAAAAATTCTGAAAGAAGCTAAAAATGCTGTAGCTACTGATGAAATTGATATGGCGCAAATGAAAGCTCGCAGTGTTTATAAACAGGCTAGAGCTCTTACGGACAAATTAAAAGTTACGATTAATGATTTAACGAGTGATGAATCCATGCTAGTTAATAAAAAATCCCATCAAATTGATTCAAAACTACAAGTTAAAATTTTCTTAGCTATAGGATTTTTAATTAACATAATTATTGCCGTTTTCCTCGCTTTGTTTTTTAGTAAAGGCATTGGTAGTCGGATTGAAATTTTAACCGATAACTCAATAAGACTTGCTCGTGGTCAGGAGTTAAACGCCCTGGTTTCGGGTAATGATGAAATTGCTCAATTAGATAAAGTTTTTCATGCTATGGCTATTAATTTACAAGAAGCTATGGAAAAGGAACGAGCTATTGTTGAAAATGCAGCTGACGTCATTTGTTCAATTAATTCTGAAGGAAAATTTGCTGCGGTCAGTCCAGCCTGTAAAGAATTATGGGGCTATGCTCCAGACGAATTAGTCGGTCGTAAATTTGTTGATTTAGTTTTCAATGATGATTTAGCCCAAACGATTCAATCTGCCCGCCAAGTTCGTCAAAGTAAGGTTACGACTTCTTTTGAAAATCGTACTTTTAAAAAAGATGGTAGTTTAGTCACCGTTTTGTGGTCGGCATACTGGTCAGAGCGTGAACGATCGATGTTTTGCGTGGCGCATGATATCACACAGCGAAAATTAGCCGAAGAAGCTATTAAAGCTAGTGAAGAAAGAATTCGTACGATTATTGAAAACATGTTGGTTGGCTTATTAATTATAACACCAACCGGTTTTGTTGAAGCTGTGAATCCAGCAAGTGAACGAATTTTTGGTGTACCAGCTAAAGAATTACTGGGTAAACATGTTTTAAATTTATTTAGTGAATCTAAATTTATGAATGTTGATAATGAATATGATCGTAAACAGTTTTTAGAGACCTTTTTTACAAAATCCTTAAATCGTGTTGGTGAATTTGATGCTATAAAATTACTTAATACCGATGAAGATTTCCCTGTGGAAATTTCGCTCACCGAATTTAATATTGGCGGAAATTTAAAATTTATGGCCAATATTTTGGATGTCTCAGAACGCAAAGAATTAGAAAAAATGAAAAAAGAATTTGTGGCCACTGTATCGCATGAATTAAGGACACCATTAACATCTATTCGCGGATCACTTACTTTGTTATCTGTAGGTGCTTTAGGGGTTTTGCCTGAAGCTGTTAAAAAAGTGGTTGCGATAGCTGAAAGAAATACCATTAGGTTAATTGGTCTAATTAATGATATTTTAGACATTGAAAAACTTGAAGCTGGAAAACTCGACATGGTTTTTGACGATCTTGCCTTAAGTAATGTAATCGAGCGATCCCAGGAATCGGTTAAATCGTTTGCCGAACAGCATGGCGTAAATTTAATTATGGCTCAAACTGATATTAAAGTTCATGCTGATGGAGATAGACTAGTTCAGGTTTTAGTCAATTTGTTATCTAATGCTTGTAAATTTTCTCCTAAAGGCGGTAATGTCACGGTAGCAGTAGTTGACATTCCCAACTGGGTAGAAGTTAGAGTTATTGATCAAGGTCGTGGTATTCCGGCAAAATTCAAGAACTTATTGTTTCAAAAATTCCAACAAGTTGAAGCTTCTGATTCACGCAAAAAAGGTGGTACGGGTTTAGGCCTTGTCATCTGTAAAGGTATTATTGAACAGCATGGTGGTATAATAGGAGTTGAAAGTGAAGAAGGACATGGTAGTACTTTTTATTTTCGAATTCCTAAAATTAAAGAACCTAGTGAAATAAATAAAATATTCCTCAAACAGGCTTAAAAACTATGAAAGTATTAATTATTGATGATGATGAAGATAGTCGTTCCATTGCTAGATTAAGCCTAGAAAGCTTAGCCAATGCAACTGTTATTGAAGCCAGCGGTGGTCAAGAAGGATTTGATTTAGCCAAAATCGATAAGCCTGATGTCATATTATTAGATTTACTTATGCCCAATTTAGATGGAAGAGCAACTTTTCAATTATTAAGAAGCAATGCAAGCACAGCAACTATTCCTATAATTTTTTTAACCATTAAAGGAATCTTTGATGAATTTGATGAATTAAAAGCTAACAGTAATGTTTTAGTTGATTTGATTGTCAAACCATTTGATCCAACTTTTTTAGCGCAGCAAATTCAAAGAATTTTAATCTAAATATTATCGAAAATCTTTACGCTAAAATACTAAATAAAGGTAAAATAATATTAGTTGATTATATTAACGTTGGTAACCTTTATTTCTCTTTTTTGTAGGTGATAAATGAAAGTTTTAATTATTGATGATGAAGAAGACACACGTTCAGTAGCTAGTATGAGTTTAAGCCTTTTAGGTGGATTAGATGTGATCGAAGCCGATTCTGGTGAAGAAGGTATTCGGAAAGCTTCAGTTGAAAATCCTGATGTTGTGTTACTTGACATGATGATGCCAGTAATGGATGGAGCAGCCACGCTTGACAAATTACTTACTAATGAATTAACAAAACATATACCAGTTATCTTTTTAACAGCTAAAGCCATGACATCAGAAATTGATCGTCTAAAGCGCTTGGGTGCAAAAGGTGTAGTAACTAAACCTTTTGATCCAACGATGCTGGCATCCCAGGTACAGGCTATTTTGGAGTCGTAAGAAAAATTTATGCAGGCATGGCAAAGTTCATTTAAAGAAATTCAAGAACAGTATTTAAAAAATTCACGCGAACGGGTAAGTAATTTAATTGAATTACTTAGTTTAGTGCATCAGGATCCGGAAAATTATCAGTTGTTGAAAAAATTAAGTCATCATTTTCATGTTTTGGCTGGATCGGGAACTATGTATGGATTTCCTAAAGTTTCTCAACTAGGTTTAGAAGGTGAGAAATTTTGTGATCAATATACAGCTAAGTCTTTTTCAACTAATTTAAAGCCCATAAATGTTGAAAAACTCAAAGAAATTATTAATGGGATAGTAGCTAGTTTTGAACATTCAGGTTCTGGTTCAGGAAATACCAGTAGCAACGATACTTTAAATCTAATTGGTAATACCCAGAAGAAAGCTAGTTCTAAAAGTATTATTTTATTTGTCTGCGATAATCCCGAAGAATCTATGCTTATAAAAGAGCCACTAGCTAAATTACCGTGTGAATTAATCATAATAACCACTTTAGCTGAGGCCTTAAATGAATTAAGAAAGAATAAAATTAGTGCTTTAATTCTTAAATTACCTCATATCAGTGGTGATGTTTATGATTTTGTCGAAAAAATCAGATCCCATGAAGTACTTAAAGATTTACCAGTTTTATTTGTAAGTGATCGGGCTGAATTTTTAGATAAAGTACGTTCAATTCACTGTGGTGCTGATGGTCATTTTGATTTTAGCTTAAACCAACAGGCCTTTACAAACCGACTTATGCATTTATTAAAAAAACAATCACGTGATCCCTATAAAATTATGTCAGTTGAAGATGATATTGATCAAGCTGCATTTATTCGCGTATTTCTTGAATCAGTTGGTTACCAAGTTAAAACCTGCCCTCATCCTAAAGATTTTGAAAATACCTTATCTTCATTTCAACCTGATTTAGTACTTTTAGATGTTAATTTACCCGAAGTTAATGGGTATGAATTAGCTAAATATTTACGTCAGGATGAGCGTTACGCTACTTTGCCAATTTTATTTTTAACTACAGAGTCTAAATTAGAGGCTCGCGTAGAATCAGCCTTATCTGGTGCGGATGATCACTTAGTTAAACCCGTTCCCCCAGCTTTATTACTATCATCAGTTTCAGCCAAATTAGAGCGATCAAGTTTTTTAAAGTCATTACTGCAAAAGGATGCTTTAACCCAATTACTTAATCACTCAGCACTTATGGAATTTGCCAAAAAATTAATTTCTAAGTCAACTCGAGCCAACCAAAGTCTTGTTTTAATCATGTTTGATATCGACTTTATGAAACTGGTTAATGAGAAATATGGTTTTACTACTGGCGATAGAGTTCTTAACAACTTAGCTAACCTATTAAAAAAACGGGTTCGGCAGTCGGATGTTGTTGCTCGCTATGGTCTTGATGAATTTGCCATTATTGCCGAAGGTATTAATCCTGAAGAATCATTAGCCTTATCGAATCGTATTGTCAAAGAGTTTTCTTCAATTAAACAAAGTATTGCCAATCAGCCAGGATTTTTTGTAACGATAAGTGCTGGCATCAGTCTGTTTGATCCTAAAGGAATGAATTTAGTAAAGTGGTTTGAATCAGTTAATTCAGCTCTTAAAACGGCTAAAGCATCAGGACGTAATCAGGTTGTGGTTTATGATGCAGCTAAAACTGATATAAGTTTATTTAGCTAACATCATCAAAAGCTTGATTCGCTAATGTATTTACCCAAAACGCTAAAACTGATATAAGTTTATTTAGCTAATATCTTCATGATAATGCGCTTTATTATTTAGTTAGCCTAAACCATAATATTGCCAACAAATTTATTTAAACAGAAAAATAATTAAGGTTGACAATTTATGTTTAGTTTATGTTTCTTAACAAAATATTATTGATTGAAACTATATTTAATCTGGAATTTTAAATACATTAAGTATGTATAGTATATAATTATTCAATAATTTAACTAAAAAGGCCTTATTTAACAGGAGATAGCCTCGTGACATCTACGCTTAATAAAACTAACTTTAAAGAAAAACGCGATAAATATTTATTACCTTGTATTAAACATATATATAAGGATGCACCTTTATTTGTCAAGGGGAAAAATCAATTTTTATATGATGATAATGGAAAAGAATACTTAGATTTATTTGCCGGGATTGTAACCGTTAGTGTTGGCCATTGCAATGATAAAGTATTAGCCGCCACAATTAAACAAGCTTCAACACTTCAGCATACTTCAACGGCTTTTATGACTCAGCCAATAATTGATTTGGCTGAAAAATTAGCTAGTATTACTCCAGGTAAATTAGAAGTATCATTTATAACTAATTCAGGCACTGAAGCAAACGAAACCGCCATTCGACTGGCTCGTTTAAAATCCAAAAAAAATGAAGTTATTGCCTTACAGCATTCTTATCATGGCGAATCACATCTAGCATCGTCTTTAACTGGAAATCATAATTGGCGACCAGAATTACCGGGAGCCAATTCGATTGTGTTTGCGGCAAACCCCTATTGCTATCGCTGTCCATTTAATAAAACTCCGGATAATTGCTCACTTGAATGTGTAAAAGATGTTGAAAGAGTAATTCAAACACAAACACCTGGATCAGCGGCTTGCATGATAGTTGAACCAATTCAAGGCGTTGGTGGCGCTATTACACCTCCAGCTGATTATTTTAAAGAATTACATAAAGTATTACAAAAATATGGAATTTATTTAATTGCTGATGAA
>DAHXLC010000234.1 GCA_027371815.1 Candidatus Melainabacteria bacterium
TTGAGCCGTTAACACCGAAGTTAATAATGATGGAGTTAACGTTCTATTCATAACTAAAACGTCTAGCGCCAAAAAAAATTGGTGAGTTATTAGTAGCTGCCAACATTATTAAAGCTGATTTGTTGGCTGAAGCTTTGGAAATTTCCAAAAGCTCTGGCACGCCTATTGGCCGGGTTTTATTAAGTTTAGGCCAGTTAGATGAAAACACTGTTGACATTGCTTTGCAAGTGCAGGGTATGATTAAGGCTAAGGTTATTTCTGCGGAATTTGGCATTCGCGTAATTAATGTTGCTATTAAAGGTAATATGCCTTTAGCTAGTGCTTTTGCTAAATTGGGCTGGCGAGCACCTAAAATTGAAAATTCCAATATTAGTGAATTTGACGACTTGATTCTTTTGTCGGGCATTTTGACTAAGGCTATTTTGGATGAGGCTAAAATTTCTAGTCAAAAAAACAAATTGCCTATTGGCCGAGTTCTGGTTATGAATAGGACGTTAACTCCATCATTATTAACTTCGGTGTTAACGGCTCAAGTCTTAATCCGTGACGGGAAAATTACTAAACAAGAGGCTATTGATGCCTTAAAACTATCATTTTCAAAGCAACAGGTGATTGAGGCCTGTCTTACTTCGTCAAGTGAAGTAATTAAATACACCCAGAAATTAAGGTTAGGTGATTTGTTATCGCATGCTGGAATTATTTCCGAGACTGATAAAATATCAGCTGTGGAGATTGGTCTTGTGCAAAAAAAACCTATTGGTCAGATTCTTATTGAATGTAACCTCATTACCAATGAACTTTTAAGTGACTGTTTAAAACTACAAAAATATGTCAATGATGGTAAATTCTCTGATTCCACGGCAATTAGTATTTTAAAAGAATCTCATACTAAAGGTCAGCCTGTTAATGACTTAATTTTAAAACGCTTAGAATTTCAAAAAGATATTGAATTGGCTAATAGCCTCAAAGATGTCATGAGTAAGAGCGGTATAATTAGTGTGATGCTTGAAAATAAGTTAAAAACTGGTAATACTGATCCTAGTGTTTCTTTTGGCGAAATTTTATTAAGTGCTGGGGTTATTTCTAAGCCTATGCTAATTGCCTTAGCTCAGGCTAAGCGGTTAATGGTGGAAAACATTTTAACGGGCGAAGAAATTTATCCCATTTTATCCAAATGTCATATAAGTGGAGCTAATTTCTTTAAAGAATTAGAAAATGTTGCATTTGGCGTGAAGGTAAAGCCTAAAATTAATCAATCAAGTTTAAGAGTCACAACCGCTAATAAACTTTCAAAATAGGTATTGGTTTCTTATTATTATGGTAACAGCAAATTTTAAGTTAAATGATATTATAAAAGTTTTAGAGCCAGAAAATAGTTATATTGTCAATCAGCATTTGACTAATATTAAATTTGGTACTGATTCGCGTAAGTTAAATAAAGATCAATGGTTTATTGCTTTAAGTGGTAATAATTTTGATGGCCATGAATTTATTCCTCAGATAATTGAGCAAGGTTGTACTGGTATTATAATTGATAAGCCTCAATATTTTAAGGATACTGGTATTAATTGCCTGCTGGTTAAAAATACACTTGATGCCTATCATAGCCTAGCAAGACATTGGCTTAATCAAGTTAGTCCAGTTGTTATTGCCATAACAGGATCGAGTGGTAAGACCACGACTAAAGAAATCTGCTCGCAATTGTTAGCAAATATTTCAGCTAATACGCATAAATCAGCTAATAATGAAAATAATGAATATGGTGTACCTAAAACCATTTTTAATATGGATTCTAACTGTAAATATTTAGTTGTTGAGCTAGCAATGCGTGGTTTAAAGCAAATTGAATATCTCGCTAAAACTGTTACGCCACAATATGGTATTATTACCAATGCTGGAATTGCTCATATTGAATTATTAGGTACTAAAGACAATATTATTAAAGCAAAATGTGAATTGTTAGAAATAATGAATCAAAGCTCGATTGCTAGGCTTGCCGTAATTGGATCTTGTAATGCAGCTTTAACCGAATACGCAGTTAAAGTTTATCAAAAACCGCTTAAAATATTTGCCGATAACTCAGTTAGTGTTATTGAGAGTACTGCTAAGTATACTAAATTTTCAGTTGATAATATTGAATATGAAATGCAAAGTTTTGGGCAGGCTATCCTTCAAGATGCCTGGTGTGTTATTCAGGTTCTTTTGGATTTAGGTATTGACCGTACCTTAATTCAGCAATATTTAAAATTATATTCACCGCTATCAGGTCGTGGCAATAAAATTATTAATAAGGCGGGTACTATTATTATTGATGAAAGTTATAATGCTAATCCTGATTCAGTTAAAGCTGCTATTTCATCCTTGCTTGATAAAAATGTTTACAACCAATCTAAAAAAATAGTGGTATTAGGTCAAATGGCTGAACTTGGTGATGAGGCAGAGGTTTTACACAAGGAAATTGGTCGTTTCCTCAATGAAAGCTCAATTACACATGTTTTAACTGTTGGTGCCCAAGCTAAATATATTAGTGATACTATTTCCCTGAAACATATTTACCGAGAAAATTTGGATAATTGGGAAAGTGCCTTGGAATATCTTAAGTCTGTTTGTGATGATGATACTATTGTTTTAATTAAAGGTTCGCGGGTTGCTGGGCTTGATAAACTTGTTGATGCATTAACTTAAATTTGCTATAGCAAATTTAAGTTAAAAAGTTAATTGGTAGAAAGATTTAACATAAATATAAAAAATGTAAAATTTATTGTTAGTCTAAGGAAATTTTGGTTGGAAATAGCTATTTTAAATTGGTAAACAGGATCTACCTCCAGCAATGATTTTTGCATAAGTTATTTAGTTGGTTTGTGTTTTCAATATTAACTATTTTAACGCAGTCAAGCTTGGTTTTGTAATACGTGAATACGAACCTTTATGAGCAGTAGTTGAATGAATAATTGAGGCTGTTTTAAGTATTTTATTAAGTAATTTTTGATTATTTAAATTATTATCTGACAGCATAACTTTTAATGGTTTTAAGCCGGCAATTAAACTTAAAATTGAATAATCTGCCTTATAAATAGAATAGTTATTGATTTTTGTATTTTCAAGCATTCTATAGCCAGTTAATTCGAATGGATTAATAGTGGCAAAATTACTAGCGCCTTTTGATAATATTAAACAGCGACCAGGCTCAATAGTAATTGAATTATTGGCTAATTCACAAACAACTGATTTAGCACTATTATCATGTAGATTATAGATACTTATACTTGTATTGGTTTTTACGGCTAAAACTATGGCACCTTTGTGTAAGTTAAGTTTAATATTATGGCCCAGGTTATAATTACAATTTTGAGCTGTAGTTAGTAAATTTAAGCCATCTTTAATATTATTATTTATTGAACCGTTATTAATATCAACCTTATTCATAATTAAATTGGTCGATGTATAGGCGATTGGCTGAATTACTGACGCATTAGCGTTGCTATTTGAGAAATAATTTTGGTTACTTGTTACTGAATTTAGTTTTATATTTGTATTTAAACTGCTAAATAAATCACTTGCGCCAAAATTGGTATTGGCATTTATAATGGCGTTGAAATTAGTTGAATTATTGACCGAATTGGCTAAGCTTGCAATGAAGCTGTTAGAGTTATTTAAGTTATTGGCTAAGCTTGTAATAAAGTTATTAGAGTTATTTAAGTTATTGACCGAATTGGCTGCGTTATTAAAAGCTAATACAGGTGGGTCGGCTGTAATTTTAACGTTACCGTTTAAGCTAATGGCGGCAGCCAAAAGGTTTCCTGTATTAAATACAATATCTTGCCCTTGCGCATTTAAAACATTACCAGAGCTTGTAGCTGTAATACCGTTGGTTCCAAAATAGACATTGGCTCCACCGCTGTTTAAAACAGTTATATTACTTGGACTAGGATTAGTAGTATTGGTAGCCTTATAAGCGCCAATATTCAAAACCACGTAACCAGCTGCGTTTGTAGCTGATTTAGCATCAATTATACTGCCATTGGCAATATTAAAAGACCCAGCTGTAGCATTATTATTTTGAAATACTATTGACCCATTATTAGTCATTAAACTTATACCGCTCGATGTACCAATATTAATTGCGCCATTACCCGAAATATTTATATTGCCGCCATTACCACTGGCTCCAGTAGCAATTGAGCCATAAATATTAATGTTGCCATTAGTATTAAATGTAAAATTAGTCCCGCTTTGCCCGCCAATTATGCCAGAATTACTGGCTTCATCGTAAATGTTGACAAAACCATTATTACTTGACGTAGAGGCAGCTACTTTGCCGCTATTTAACAGTAACTGACTACCCGCACCAATAGCCCCACCACCGGTAACTAAGGCAATATTTGGGGCATTCATTAATGAATTATTAGGTGCTTGTGCTATATAAGTCGCTTGAGAAGAAGTCAAAAATATAAAGTCATTGGAATTAATATTGCCATCGTTATAAATACCAAAGCCTGAACTATTATTAAAAGCTTGAATAGCAATTATCTGCCCACTTATCTGACCTGGAGTAACTACACTACCTTGGTTGATTTGGGCATAAATTGTAAGCGAGCCAGTTACATCAAGTTTAAATACGCCACCAGTTCCACTAGCTCCAGCGTTAAGGCTAGCCTGGCTTTGCTGTAAAGTTGTATTGCCACTATAGGTATCATTGACATAAACACTTCCACCTGTACCAAAGCTTTCAAAGGCTACGTCGGGAGAATTTATTTGGATTAGTTGCGAAGCCGAACCAATACCAGCTGTTCCTGTAAATGAATATAAGCCAGCTACTGGAGCCGTAATAGTTCCTGTTTGAGTAATATTACCCGATTGATAAATATATAAATTTGCTTTAGTTGACGAAGTTAATATATTCAAATTGGCGCTGGTATTATTTATACCAACAGATAATGGCGCATTAAAAGTTACCGTATTTAGTTTTGTTAAAAGCCCATTACCGTTGTAGCCAATTTCACCATTATTACTCGTTAATATTGCGCTATTGCCTACGATATAGCCATTTACAGAGCCTATAGCTCCAGTAAGTAAATAACCCCCAGCTACAATATTAATATTACTAGTAGCTGTACCAAGTGTTGAATTAACCGTTATAGCTCCAGCTCCAGCCGTAGTTAAATTAATATTTGCTGTATTTACTGGATTGTCAACAACTATAGAGCCACCAGCTGTAGTTAAATTGAGCGTAGAAGAGGCAAGTATACCGTTAATTAAAACATCACCAGCTAAATTGCTAAGGTTTAAGTTAAAAGTATTTGAGGTTGAAGCATTTAAAGTTACGGTATTAGCCGTAAAATCACTTAAATACGCATTACCAGATGTATTGGCACTTAACGATGTAGCATTGGTAGTTATGGCCGAAGTTATTGATGAAGTTGGTGACCCTATATCACCCGAGCCAGCTATCAAGACTAAGGTATTTGCTAGAATTTGGGTTGGATTGGTATTGTTAATAATACTGGTTATAAAACCAGTGCCAGAGGCTTCTAGCGTTACGCTAGTAGCGTTAACCCCACTACCTACACCCGACAATGTATTGTCAAGCCTTATGCCACCATTAGAACTAGCGTTAATAAAAATTGTATTGGCTTCAATAGGGTTATTAACGTATACTTGCGCACCAGCGCCTGATGCGTTTAAATTATAACTTGAAGCTACTGACGAACCAATTACTACACCAGTTGTGCTTGTATCTATAATACCAACTACCCCAGTTGTATTAGCGCTTACATTTAAGGCGTCGGTTACAATATTATTAGTAGTAGTTCCAGTGCGGCCAATATTACCACTGCCTGATACTAAAGTTAACGTACTGGTAGCTATATTGGGCGAGCTTGAGCCTGCTAAAAAAGTTATATTACCAGAACCATTAGCGTTAAGGGTTACACTGGGGTTGATACCACCAATTGGCGATGAAATTACATTACTAATAACTATCGAACCACTATTACTTGTTGAAATATTTATAGTGTTAGCGGTAAGGGCTCCGGTAATATTTATACCACCACCAGCCCCACCGGCTGCAACTGACAAATAAAAATTATTGCCGCTAGAATCGCCTAAGTAAAGAGCTTGTGTGTCAGAAACATAAACGTTGCCTGTTGTATTGGCAAAAACTGTACCGGCTGAAATAACTAATGGGCTTGAAATTGACGTACCAATATTACCAGATCCAAAGCCTAAACTAACTGTTGAGGCAGTTATTGAACCTAGCGAACCATTTGTAATATTACCACTGCCCGATGCAAATAGATTAATTTCACCAGGGTTAGAAGAATTGCCAGCTACTAAAGTTGAATTATTAATAATTGATCCAGCCGTAGAATTAGTCATAGCTAATTCAAAAGTACCTGCACTGCCAACACTCCCTTGATTTATTGTAGTTGAGCTAGCTGCATCACTTAAGTAGATTAAGCTACCAGTGCCAGATGCGCTAGCATTTAAAGCGTTGCAATTTATATAAACTGGGCTAGCTCCTGAAACACCAATATTACCAGCCGTTGCCAAAGTTATCGTATTAGCTGATAAAACATCGCTACTGCTTGAACTTGTAATTGAGCTATTACCTATTAAATTTAAATCAATTAAACCACTTGATCCTGCTATAGTTATATTACCGCCAATAGTCACTGATGTTCCGGGGCTATTGGTTAAATAAAATTGCCCCCCACTGCCAAAAGTAGATGCATTAATAGTGGTATTTACTTCAGAAAGAAGAAAGGCACTGGAATTTGTTGAAATTGTTATACTTGGCGAATTTACCAATAGCTCACTTGACGTTGAATTTCCAATTAAGCCAGAACCAGCGTTAAGTGTTACAGCTGTAGCAGCCGATAAAACACCACTAGTACCTGTTTCAATAGTACCAGAGCCAGAAGCTGTTAAATTATAAAAATAGCCAGCGGTATTAGTATTAATTTCAATAGATCCACTAGTTGTATTTGTCATGACAAGATTTATGGCATTACTTGTGCCGGAAAAAAAAGCATTATTAATGGTAGTTAAAGACGCTGAATCTGACAAATAAGCATTTCCATTATTGGACGATAGCGATAAAGAAGCCGCATTAATAAACAATGGACTTGAATTGCTTAATCCTATATCGCCATTTATTGTTGTTAAAATTAAAGAATTAGCCGTAATTAAATCTGTACTACTGCCTTGAGTAATTCCTGAGTTACCAGCTATTAAAGTTACCGAACTGGTTGATCCGCTTAAGTCAATTGCTGAACCTAAAGTAATGCTACCAGTAGAATTTAAATAAAAATTAGCATTGTTATTAGAAATGCTGACACTAGCTAGATTAACAGCAGTGCTATCATTTATATAGACATTGCCAGTTGAGCTGCTTGTTTGATTTATGAATAAAGCGGGGGCGATAACATATAACGGCGATGAATTGGAACTGCCAATATTATCCCCTATTGATAGTAACAGGGTTCCTGTTTGAATTGTATCACTTGAAGTTGACGTTGTAATATTGCCACTGGTACCGGCAAGTAAATATACATTGCCACTACCAGTTGTTGGATTACCAACCACAAAACTTGAATTAACTACAATTGAACCATTGGGAGTATATACCCAAAATGTTTCGCTGCTAGTAGATCCGGCAAAAGAAACGCTGGCTAAAGTCAATTGAGTTGCACTATCATTTATGTAAAAATTAGACGTTTGTAATATGCTTAAATCAAGCACCGCTGCGTTAGTAGTTAATGGCGCAGTAAACGAATTAAAACTACCAGATCCAGCTGTGATACTTAAGGTATTGGCCGTAGATAATAAATTGCTACCGGCATTTATATTCCATCCAGTATATAAACTTATATTGCTACCAGCATTTATTGTGCCATTTAATTGAATATTAGCTTGCAAGTTACTAGTTGTATTAGGCGTTATTGTTCCAGCTGTAATATTGCCATTAGAATCAAAAGTAACGGTAGAGCTATTAGGTATAGTATTGTACAAACCAACACTGCCACCTGTAGCACCGCCGCCACCATTATTATTTATCACACCAACATCTATACCGTTTACTGTACTACCAGAAGGGTTAATGGCTGAAGATATAATAGTTACATTGCCGTTAGCACCACCACCAACACTTAATTCTTGTGCATAAATACCATAATTATTAGTACCGTTGGCTAATAGAACCTGACCATTACTACCACCAGCTGATATGGCTACAAGCGTAACGTTGCCAGCATTTCCACCAGTAACTGCTGAGGTTGATATAACAGCTGAACCATTTCCTAAAGTATTGCCGGTAACTAAATCAATATTGCCGCCAGCATTGCCAGAATTAGTTCCCAGTGTTACTGATACAGTTTCAGTTGAGCCAATTGAAGTACCAGGAATAGTTGTTGTGGTACTGGTGCCTGTATAACTAATATTGCTGCCAGCCCCAGCTATCATTATAACATTACCAGAGCCAAAACTTGTATTTACAGACGTACTTATACTAGAGCTTGTTCCTGCGGCAACATTGATGTTGTTATTTGCAATTATAGCAATACTGCCACCACCTGTAGCAATTGCGCCATTTATAGTTATTGATCCAGTTGTATTTACATAGGTTGGATCGCCTAATAAATTCGTTGGACCTAAAATCATGTCGTTGCTTGAGCTAGCCATGTGAATACTATTGGCGTATGTATTTATAGATCCGGAAATGTTATCTGTTACAGCGTTAATATAACCATTAGCACCAGCGTTTAAATTTAAGTCACGGCTTAAAAAATTCCCGTTTAAAATACTTTGGCTATTGGTGTTATTTACAGATGAATTAGAATAGCCGCTACTTAAGTTAATACTGCCATTTACGGCTTCAAAATTAGCATTATTTACACTTGAAGTTATAACAAGGTTATTGGAACTAGCTATATTTAAGTTGCCATTTACAGCTTCAATATTGCTAGCGTTATAAATTAATGGTGCATTTATAGATAAAGTATTAAAACTGTCTATTCTACCCTCGTTAATTAAACCTTGGTTAGTGTTTATAGTTAAGTTATTGTTACCGTAAATCTCACTACCAGGGCCGTTAAAAATTGCCTTGGCTGATAGGGTACTAATTGTATTAAACTGTATATCACCATAATTAGCTAAATTACCACTTAAAGTCAACGAGTGAGAATTATCAATTAGAGTAATATTAGCGGGTACGACAAAATTGTTAATACTGTTACCTAGCATACTTGCGTTTAAACTACCGCCATAAGCTACACCTAAGTTGTTTAAAGATATGTTTTGATGCCCTGTTGATAATACTTGACTAATTGCTATAGATTCTGCTGGTGTAACGTATTGATTGCTTGTTACTTGAGTTGGGGTATTTTCAAGCATTATGGAAAGACTGTGATTAAGCAACCCTGTATTAATATCATGCAAGGTAGATGTTAAATCAATTTCGTGGCTTACAAGGGAATTTAATATACTGGCTATTTCGTGGCTAGGATTGTAGTTTATAATACTAAAACTGTTATTTAAAGCTTCATGCGCTGATGTATTTAAATTTATCGAATTATGGGAATTTGAGTTTAGTACATGGTTTGATGATAAGCTTAGTTCTTCAGCTAAAATTTTATAATTAATCTGACTAGAAATAAATATTAGAACCAGGTAAAGCTGTAAAAACTTTTTCATAATTGTCATCATCCTTATAATTATAGTAATGTAAAAAAAAAGCCAACTAAATATTCTGTTTTTTATATTTACTTAGAATAATAGTAAATATAATTGCCAAAATTGATTTTAAGCTTTATAAATAATAGGATTACATAAATTTAAGTATTATTTTATAAACAGCTCCAATTAATACTTGATATCTCTTTGATTTGAGCGGTTATTTATTGACTTGTTTATAATTTTGTTTTAAACAAAATTAATTCGGTTAATAAAACAATTGAAAAAAATAAGAGTTTCAATATTCTATTGTTATAATTAAGTTACTTTGAAAAAGGAAAATAAATTGGCTTTAACTCAAGTGTTTTACTTAAAAATCCAGCTATTAGACATAAAGCCAGTTATCTGGCGGGAATTTGCTATCCTTGCTGACTGTAGCCTGGCTCATTTGCATGCAGCTATTCAAGGTGCTATGGGTTGGTATGATGCACATTTGCATGTTTTTATAATTGATGGCAAATTATATCATGAACCAGATGAAGATAATAATTATGATGAAGCCAATCGTTCTATAACCAGTAAATTTCTTGATGAAAGCCAGTTTAAGTTAGGGAGACTGCTTATGGTAAATGATAAATTTAAATATGAATATGATATGGGCGATTCCTGGATGCATGAATTAACTGTGATAAAAGTTGATACTTTGGCTAATCAAAAAAAACCATGGGCTTGGCTTATTGATGGTGATAGAGCCTGTCCACCGGAAGATGTTGGCGGGATTTTGGGTTATCGCAATATGGTAAAAGTATTAAAAACCAAGCCTAAAAGCATTGAAGCTAAAGAATATTTAGAATGGCTTGGTTATATGTATGACCCCGATAATTTTAATCTTAAAGAAGCTGATTTGTTTATGCAAAAATCTTTAAGTAGACGATAAATGACCTTCATCTTCAATATGCACCATAATATCCTTAATATTAGGCAAATTGGTTTTTAATTGACTTTCGACTAAATCGGCTATTTCATGTGCCTGTTTGATTCGCAAATTAGGTAGTACATGAATATGTAAGTCTAAAAAAATATAATCTTTAAAGCCACGGCTGCGAATATTATGACATGACACCACTCCAGTCACTCCCAGCACCAAAGCTTCAACCTGCTTAGTATCAAGAACAGCGGCATCAACCAGACTACCCAGATAATCCAAAATAATATCATAGCCAGCTTTAAGAATAAACAGGACAATAAGCAAAGAAAAAACAATATCAAGAACGGGCAGTTTTAAACTAACTGCAAATAAACTAATAAACACCATTAATGAGGCCAGTAGATCAGAAGCGGTATGCTTTGCATCACTAATTAACAACTGGTTATTTAATTTTTTACCAAAGTACAATTCCAGTTTACTAACTGAAATATTTGCAATAACCGATATGATCATAATCAGATAGCTAGGAAAACTAACAACTGGAGCTATTAGATTATGCGTTAGAAATCGGTTGATTGACTCGGAAAATATTTCATAGCTAGCAAAAAACATAAAGAATGATATGACAATAGCTGCCAGCGCTTCAAATTTGCGATGGCCGTAAGGATGATTAGAATCAGGTTCTTTATGAGATATTTTTACAGCTATAAAACCAATAAAGTTAGCTAATACATCTAATAAACTATGAAAGCCATCAGCAATCATTGTTAAACTATGACTTAAATAACCCCAAGCTAATTTTAAAATAGCCAAAGTTAGGTTGACTATAAAAACACCAAAGAAAATTAGGCTAGCTGATAATTTCATCTTAATTCATCTAAAAAAAGAACATGATTGTAATAAGTTTAACATATTAAATTAATCATCTAATAAGACTGCTAAAATAATAAATCAAATATAAGATTTTTAATCAACTAAGGCTTGGTTTTAAATGCAATAAACTAAAGACCTAATCTTTGACTCCATGAAATATCGTATTCATTGAAAATGATGGTTTGTAAAGTATTTGTTAAATACCTTGATCGCAATTATTAGTAAACATGGTATTTAAATCATTATTTGGTAAATTGTTTGTTGGTGTTTCCAGTTTTATCGAATTAGGATCTAAGTCTATTGGGCCACGTAAATTTGGTGCTGATTCATTACTGACAAATTTGGTTGGCGATGAGTTTGCCTTAGGTGAATTGGCCAAATTATCAGTACTATTATTAGCCGTTGCTGAATAAGCTGGATCTGAATTTTGTATTTTTACTTGAGTATTTGTTTGCCCAGTATTAGCATTGTCTTTGATTTGTTTATGTAATTGCAGATAAGCAGTTGGCGGATCAAGAATTACTTTATCTCCTAAATTTGAATCGTTGACATTATTAAGATTATTAACTTTGGTAGCCATCGCTATATCACGTTTCATATCAACTTCATTGACACAAACAATAAAATTGTTCCAGTCAAAATTAACTGGGTCAGTATGATCACCTTGCTGTGCATATCGATGGGTTATAATATTATCTTGCGATACATGATAGCGTGATTTAAGATAACTTACCAGCCGAGACACTGAATCTAATTGCGGCTTAGTATAAGTCTGCGATCCGGCATGATTCATTTCGATACCAACACAGTTGTCATTATTTATATGTGGTAATGTTTTGAAAATATTAAGATGAACTGTTCCTAAATCTGGATCACAGGCCTGATAAATTGTACCATCACGATCGACTACATATTGTGCTCCGGCATGTCTTATGCCAAGTGAACTCCAGCTGTCAATTACCCTAGGAGCTGATTGAGGGATGCCGGTTTCGGTTGAATGCATAACAATATATTTAACTTTTTCTCGTCGCCAGAAAATGCCACCACGCAAAGGATGATATTTAACGATACCAGCCTTGACCAGGTAACTAGCTGGATAGGATCCGGCCTGACCATTAGCAAACCCATCCGTAACTTGCTGTTTAAGTTCTTTGGGTAATGGACTTGAATCAAAATATGGTGCATAAGTCATAAAGAAATTAATTGGGTAGGCATATTTAGTTTTGGCTCTGGCAATTACATGATGATGTCTTGAATATTTACTGTGTCTTGATGTATAGTTTTGAGCCGAATTACTGTTATTGTGTAGCGAAATAATATGATGTTTAGAGCCAATATATTGGGTTACAAAATAGTGTTTTGCGGATTTATGATTGTGTGCTGTTATGGCTTCATTGTTTGCCGATTTAGGGCTGGCGGATTTATGATTGCGTGCCGTTGTAGCCAAATTGTTTATCGATTTACGGATTGCCAGTTTGTGATTATGATTAGTTAGAGATGAAGCTGTACGATGTTTTATTACGGTCGATTTATGATGGCTTGAAGTTGACTTATGACGGGTTTGTGCCGTCAATGATACATTATGAGTTGCCTGATTACGACTATGCTTGGCCAAAGCTAACAAGTTAAGGTTTACCAAAATCATAAATAATATGGCAGTTTTAATTACGTTTAAAAATATATACATAAATGCTTTTATCCCGAGCCATCCTAATTTTATTATAAGGCCGATTTTACTTTAGAGCAAGATATTTTTATTAAATTTGTGAAATTGGTTATTTGAGGCCAGTTTAAGGGTTGCAAAATATTATGACAACTGCGTTAATATATCGAAATGAAATATCTAGTCAATCCAGCCACCAAGAATTAAGTTTTTATCGTCTAAATCATAAACAGCCAGAACCTGACCTGAAGTTATTGCTGGTTGCGGTGTAGCAAATTCAACACGCACTTTGCTATCGGGCAAGGGATAAATGGTTGCTAATTGACTATTAGCATTATAACGAATTTTGGCCATGCCGGTAAATGAAGCTGCTGTATTCATGTCTATCAACCAATTACATTCACTAGCGTTAAGTTCGTTTTGCAGAAGATCGGTCTTAGAACCTACATAAACAGTATTAGTGACACTATCCAGTTTAACCACATATAGTGGCTCATTAAAGGCAATATTTAACCCTTTGCGCTGGCCAATGGTAAAATTATGGAAGCCATCATGACTGCCTAATTTAGCTTTAGACTGAATATGAATAATATCGCCAACATTTACTGGAATATGGTTAGCTAAATAGTCCTTAACGGTTTGACCTTTAGGAATAAAGCACAGATCCTGACTTTCTGGACGGTTCGCTGTTTCTAGCTGATTATCGATGGCGATTTTACGGATTTCATCCTTGGTATAATCACCTAGCGGTAATAAAGTATGAGCTAGTTGGTCTTGGGTTATGCCCCAAAGCACATATGACTGATCTTTGGTCAAATCAACGCCTTTAGCCAGAACGAGTTGGCCATTATTTTCCATAATCTTGGCATAATGACCGGTAGCCAAGTAATTGGCACCTAAAACTTTAGTGGCATAATTATATAATGAACCCCATTTTATTTCAGTATTACACAAGCTACATGGCAGTGGTGTGCGGCCTGCAGCGTAGGATTTAGGGAATTCATCCATAACGCGGGTTTTAAAGCTTAATAACAAATCAACGACATGATGTTCAATGCCAATTTGTTCACAAACTTTAGCCGCATCAACCATAGCTGTATCACAGCAACGGCTTCCGGATTTAACCAGCCAGCCCGTTACCCCAACGACTTCATAGCCCATTTGTTTAAGCAATAGAGCTGTTACACTGCTATCGACACCGCCGCTCATGGCTACAGCTACTTTCATTTTATTGATAACGACATTACCCGTGCCAAACTCATTTGAACTTAGTTTTGAAGTGTTTTCTTGAATTACGTTCAGACTACAGGTATTAGACGCATTGCTGCTTGACATGATTGCCCCAAATTAAGACTATACAATTTATATAATTTTGCCATTTATCTTACATCTTTGCAAGTGCATGTTAAAAAATAAGCAAAATATTAAAAATTTATAACGGTTAATTTGTTAAAAGAGAATCAATTTATAATCTTAAACCCACATTCGCCACAAAATTTGGCCTGGGGATCAATGGGTTCGTTACAGGCTTTACACGAAGGAATTCGGGTTGGTAATCTATAGCCACATTCACCACAAAACTGGGAATTAGCCTCTAATTGATTATTGCATTGCGGGCATATGGGTTTACCTAAAACTTTAGGCGTTGCCATATTTTGCGCTGGTGAATTACTGGGATTATTTGATATTGAGGTTGTCGGTGAGGTTTGTGGCATTTTGGCTAAAGCTTGTGGATAATTGGTCGGGTTATCTGGAACAGTTTGCGGCATAGACTGATTAACGGGAATGTTTAAATCGGGTTTATTAGCGGTATTATTTGATCCAGGTGGTGTTGATTTGCTTTGAATTAGTAAATCTGGAGATGCATTTGCCGCAATTGATTCAGTATTGGCTTGATTGATTAGTTTAGACGGATTATATTGATTGACTTTACTGGCTTGATTTAAAGCATTGGCCGTATTTGATGGTGAGGCTTGGCCAGGTGCAGTATTAGTACTAGTTGGGGCATTAGTGTTAATTGGGGTATTAGTAACGTTTACTGTTGGGGCATTAGTGCTAGTTGGGGTATTAGCGCTAGTTGGGGTATTAGCGCTAATTGAGGTATTAGTAACGGTTACTGTTGGCGTTGTATTGATATTACTTCCCGGCAAATTGGCTGTTACCGGTAAAGGCATTGAAATTGGCTTGTTAACGGTATTAATCGGATTGGTTGGCTTAGTGATTAAGCCAGTGTTTGTATCAAGTTTTAACTGGGCAAGAAAACTTGACGGTAGCGTTTCTGCTTTGTTGATACTTAAGGGAACTGACAGATAGAGGAATTCTTTAGTACGTGACATTCCAACGTAGAGTAAACTATGCTCTTCGGCAATACTTTCAGTTTCAGCACTAGGGAAATAACCTTCAGCCAGACCTGGGATAAACACAATATTAAATTCTAACCCTTGAGCTTCGTGCAAATTCAACAAATTTACTTTTTTTGATTTTGTCGTATTATCTTTATTGCTTTTATTTAAAGCATCTAAAAACTCGGATATAGTCTTAAACTTAGACGTAGAAGTTTTAAACAACAAGTGTTTTTTTAGAGGCTCATAATTGACTTCTTTAGGAATTTTAAAAGTTTTATAGTATTCCAGTAATTTAAATTTGTCACAGAAGGATTCAATTGCAGCATAAGGACTTAAATTTTGTTTACTAGTTGCAAAAATATATTTCACAATTTGAGCTAGTTCATTACTTATAGCATCTTTGTGAAGTTTAGAATAAATTTCGATAGCTTTTAAATAAGATAAATTATTGTTTTCGGCAAAGCTAGCTATTTCACTTAGCTGTTTAGTATCAACATCTTTAATTTTAATCGGTAATAACTTTTCAAAAGATTCCCGCGCCTTAGGTGCTTCAGGATCCCAAATTAATTTTAAGAAGGCTATAATATCAGCTTCTTCATCCGGCAAAGTATTGGTATCAATATTTTGCAGCAAATAGGAAATATTGAGTTGATCCAAGGCATCTGCAATCAAAGCAGCATAGGCAGAGTTTCTAAATAAAACAGTAATTTCATCGGGACTTCTACCGGTGTCTAATAAAGTATCTATTTCTTCAGCAATCCATTGTGATTCAAGAACTTCGGTGTGAAAGAATTTTGGACCGATTAATGATAAGCTTATATCTTCTGTTTTAGTGGTTACTGATGATAGCACCGTTGACGGATCTGGATTAATCAAACTAATGACATTTTGGGTTAAGCTATGAATTTGTGGTGGTATGCGCCAATTATGCTCAAGTTTGTAAATTTGGCAATTTGGCAATTTAATATTAATATTGTTTATTAATCCAGGTAAACTGCCGGTTACCTGATTAAGGCAATTGTAGGGATCGCCAAACAGGAATAAATTGTCTTGAGGAAAGCTTAATAAGCGTAAAATAAGATCACCCGCTAACGTTATTTCCTGATAATCATCACAAAAAATATAATCATAGCTTTTTTGATAGTTAAAGGCTATGGTTTCATTGCTAGCCAAGACTTGGGCGGTAAGCTTGATTAAGTCATCTTTATCAATGCGGTTGGATCTTTGCAATTGCTCTTCGTAGCTTTGATAAATTTTATAGACCAATTCATCAATTTTATTATTAATTCTTTCTTTAACTTGTTCTGGATTTAAAAGATTTGCTTTATAAAAAGAAATAACACTATGGAGAACAAATTCATCAAGATCAAGAAAAACTTCACGAAAATCTGGATCTATATCACGTTCAATTTTATTTAAAATTTTAGCTAAAACTTTTAAATTATTATTTTCAATTTTTATGGGTATTTTACGCTTTATTGATGATGTATTTTCCTTGGCGAAACGCATGCCAAAATCATAAAATGTAGTTAGGTTGAGTTTTGCTAAAACAGATTTATTTATACAGGTTTCAAAAAATGCTTTACCTTGTCGAAGATTATTACTGGTATTAAAGAAGAAAATAATTTTTTCTGGATTTATACCCTGATTGATTAATTCCAAGACTTTTTGCAGAGCAATTGTTGTTTTACCAGTTCCGGCAATACCTTTAGTTAGAGCCGGACCGCATTTATGGTCAAGAGACTTGCGTTGAAAACTATCGGTACTGAAGTTGACTTTAGATACTTGATTAATGTCATTATCAATTATTTTACCTATTCCAGGATTTATTTTGACTTTATTTAAAACGGATTCAATTATCGAAATACATTCATCAATGTTTTCCTGTATTTCTTCGCAAGTAAGCCGAATTATTTGCCAGCCCATTGAGACTAAGACTAAGTGCTGTTTGGACAGTGAACTCTGAAATGCAATGCTATCAAAATGAGATAATGGATCAATTTCCAAGGATATTTTTACATTTTCACTAGCCAGTGAAATGTAAAGGGGGATTTCGTTGATATTAGCACCAATAGTTATCGGAATTTTCTTTTCGTGCAATTTTTGAATAAGCACCAATTCAATTGATGTTAATGCCGGTGGCTTAGTTTCACGAAAGAATAAGTTAAGATCAACTAAACAGCTATTGATTAATCTAACTAATTTAGGAAAACTTAAGGCATAATTTGCATATTCAAAATCTGGACATTGTTTACCTGATTCTAAAAATTCAGGATAAGTAATACCGCTAAAAAATACCGTACATTGTTTATTGATTAATCGGCTATAGACAATATGATGGTTTAAGTACCATAATTCAGCTCCGGTTAAAGGTTGTGTGAAATTATAAATTACCAGGATTGGTGTTTGGTTAAGTGGATTGTCATTAAGATTGGGTGAATCGACTGATGTTGCATTCGTGATTGCCGTAAAATAGTCAAGAGCCAGCTCTTTAATGTCGGCATAATTTACAAAAGTGATCTGATTTAAAAAATCATTATTAAATAGATTGGAAATAGCAGAAAAGTTATTGGTATCAAAGCCTTGAGGATAGGTTAAAAACAGATGTTTGCTATGACTGGCAAATCTTAGACAGGTTTCACAGAACCAATTTAAGATTTTTTTTAAATTATTTTCATCAATTTGATTATGTGTTTTTGCTACCAAAACTTTATCCTAATGAAGCCGTTAAATCTATTTATATATATCTATAAAGTAATACTGGGCTGACGACAGCAAAGATTAATTTACTTTTATCATAACAGTAATTTGCGAAAATTTGCTAACTTAAGTAAATAGGATCTTTAATTTTTTACTGCTTGACAATATTTTTTCTTGAATTAAGTAGTACAATTAATTTTGTACATCTGATTTAAGCTAAAAATCATTAAAATGATTTATTAAAAGGAAAAGGAGATATAAATGAAGTTAGCTTTGCCATTGTTAACACTTTTTGTTGTAGGATCTTTACCAGCATTTTCTCAAGCTGGCGGTGATGAAGGTCGTTACTTCCATTTGAAACCACCAAGTTACTCAGTTCCTTCAGCACGTAAGCATGCCATTCATAAGTATGCTCAATCATTACGCTGGTATAAAGAACATCTTGGCGACAAACCATTAGTCGAAAGTCCAACTAAGTAGTCAACCGATCAATTAGTCGTTGAAGTAGTGGCGGGTTTATTCGCGCCATTAGGTTAAAGTTCAACTTCATTTAATCGTTTGAAATAGAAAGTTTTAGCTAAAACTAGATTGTCAGATTTTGACAGTCTAGTTTTAATTTAGGTTTATGAACTTATTATTTAGATAATCAATCCCGTTAAAACCTTGAATACAGCCTAGCTAAGAAGTTGCTAAAACGAGTTGGCGATATTTAAGATTAAGTTTAGGTTTTTCTAGCTAATGCGGTAAAGTTTTTATAATACGCCACCATATTGGTTAGTTGCAATATGGAAACAGATTAGCGTAATTAACATGGCTGAAATTACCCCCATCCAAAAACTGGCCATAATAATTTCGCCAACTAATATTGCCTGACGAGGTGATAAACTTGTCAGGATGCCTAACCGGTTGACAATGTAAGAAATTACTGCAGCCCAGGTTAAAAATAAGGGGCAGATTTTAATAAATGGCGGAACTGGAACAAATATAGCTAGGATAAGACTGGTAATACATAAAAAGACTAATCCTAAAGTAACGGAGTCGGAAAAACGTTGTTTTACTGATCCGGAATTAAAAGATTCAACTACGTAGCGATAGGCGTGAAAGACATTGGCGACATTAATGCGACGGGGAACCGATGGATCAATATCGTTAGATGCTGGCATTTGACTGGATATTGGTTTTGGATTAGCTTCGCTGCTAGAATCTTGATCACTCACTGGCTTTTTCCCCCAAAATAATTTATTTATTTTATAATAATTAATTCGCTATATTAATAATATCAAGTAAACTTATTTTTAAGGGATTAATTTAGTATGAAAGTTATATGTTTAATTATTTTTTGAGATATTGATTGTGACAAATATCTGGATAGTTATTATTCATTATAAGAATATAGCTATTACCAAAGCCTGTTTAGAATCTATCGCTAAGCTTAAATCGGTTGTATTTAATGTTTTAGTCGTAAACAACAGTACGGATAGTAACGAAAGTAAAGATTTACAAAGTGCTTTCCCCAGCATCCATATTCTTGACTTGGCCAAAAACTTAGGATATTCGGGTGGTGCTAATCAAGGAATTAAATATTGTCACGCTAGACAGGCCGAATATGTATGGCTGTTAAATAATGACATCATTGTCCATAATGAATCATTAATGAATTTATGCCAAGCCTCAAATAAGCTACCCCAAACGGCAATTTTTGGTTGTGCGCTAGTTCAAGAATTTGATTCGTCAACAATTTTAGGGATTGGCAAATTAGATTTTGTTAAAGCTAAATCTTATTTAAAAGAAAGTCGTAAGACCTTGTCAACGTTAGATTGTGACTGGTTATCGGGATCAAATATGTTACTGCGGTTAAGCCATTTCCCGGATCAGCATTTTTTTGATGAACGTTATTTTCTGTATTTTGAAGATACTGAATTATGCTATCGCAAACGCATTGAGGGCTATAACTGTACTTTAATTACTAATGCCTATGTTATCCATAAAGATGGGGGTAGCTTTAACAAAGATACGGCCAGTTTAAGGTCTTATTATCATATGCGCAATCGGGCTTTGTTCTTTTTATCTTACCAAAAACAGCCATGGCTTTATTTCTTGAACTTTGGCTATATTTATGGCCATATCCTGAAACAATTAATTGTCCTGCCCCTTAAAGGGCAAAGCCGTAAATTAAAAGCTGAAATTAGTGGATTGAAGGATTATAATTTAAAAATTTTTGGTGAAAAGGCTTAAATCAAATTGGTTTATTAGGCTAAATACATAATCAGAATAATGAATTCCTGGTGGCCTTGAAAATAACTAGTTTGAACCGGCCGTATATTTCTTTGGACTAAATCTATAATATTAATACCTTTTGGTCTTGAGCCTAGGATGGGGCGAGAATTTAATCGGTTGAATCTAACGGGTTCTCTGAATCCTTACGCATATCAGGTTTAGACTTAGTCGAATTAATTGAATAGTAACTAATATTGATATAAGTTAGACCATTTGCACAGCTAAGCATTATATTTGCATCCATATTACTTTTATGACAACTGATACTAGTAATTTGATCAATATTAGTGTTATTTTCAATCGACCAATTGTTTGATGTCAAGCTGTTGTTGTAAAATTCAATTACCTTGGCTAGCGGATCGCTGGTTTGAGCGATTAAATAATTTGCTTCATCTTTATCTTCATTTTCGACAAAACCCGTGATTTTTGCATTAGGGTATATTGGTACAGGCAGTTTTTGACTAATGAGCCGTTTGTTTTTAGCAAATTCATGAGTCATTTCACCACTACGGTAACTTACTACATCGTTAGAAGAGCAAGCCGTTAGTCCGGTAATTATTAATAACCCTATAATTATAAATTGCAACATCTTTCAGTACTTAAAAAACTTCATAGGTATTTAACTTAATTTATTTTACCTACTTTTTAGGCCAATATCGTAAGCCCTAAATTAAAACTAATTATTAATTTAATAAAGTCAATTAATTAAATTGGGTTGGTTGACTTTGATTCATTGATGGTTAATAGCATTAGGATTCAGGCTTCCTGGACAATAGGCTTGGCTAAAATTCAGGCTTTAAGCGTTGTTGTGCAAAGGCTATTAAATTGTCTTTAACGTATTTTACGGAAAATTAAGCGCTCGACAAGTTAAAAACCAGAAAAAAGTTAAAAAATAGTAGTATATAGTTGATAATAAGCTAAAATAAAATTATTCATGGCGGCATAGCCAAGTGGTAAGGCAGAGGTCTGCAAAACCTTTATCCCCCAGTTCGAATCTGGGTGCCGCCTTTTAAAACTAAATTTACTTAAAATATAACTAATTTTACTAATTTTGGTTTTAATTTAATATAAAATATATTGATTAGTTAGCTTTGGCTAAAACGTCTTTAATGTGATTAATAACTTCATCGCGGCCTTTATAAATTTTAGTTTGACTTTTAATAACTTCCTGACAGTCTGGACTAAAAAAATTCTTTAAATCATCAATATTTTCATTAACAAAAGCATTGGCATAAGTACTAATTATTTTAAGAATGGCATTAGTTTTTTCTTTATGAACACAAAAATAAGTAGGATTAGTTATTTCAACCCCAGAACCACCCTTTAAATCATTAACTTCAGTTGAATTAGCGGCAAAAACAGCATAAGTTGCCAACATTAAACCTAATAACCCGGAAATTCGCAAAAAATTTGTTAACAC
>DAHXLC010000263.1 GCA_027371815.1 Candidatus Melainabacteria bacterium
TCATAAAAGCCGTTGAAGTATGCTGAAGTGTTGAAGCTTGTTTAATTGTTGATGAAGTACAGACAGGTTTTGGCCGAACGGGGCAAGCAATGTTTGGAATTACCAGTTATGGTGTAGAACCAGATATAATGACAATGGCAAAGGGACTAGCAAATGGTATCCCGATTGGTGCGATGATTGCTACACCCGAAATGGCAAAAGCAGCAACCAAACAACAAATAAATACTTTTGGTGGCAATCCAATTTCTAGTGCTACGGCTATAGCCGTTATTGATACCATTATTGAAGAAAAACTAATGGATAATTGTAAAACAATAGGCGATTATATATTGACAGGTTTAAATGAATTAAAGAAAGATTTCCCGATTCTAGCTGATATTCGCGGTAAGGGCTTAATGCTTGGTGTTGAAATAGCCAATAGCAATAAGGATCCTTTAGTAGCTGAAACCAATAAAATCATTGAAGATTTAAAGGATAATGGTATTATTATTGGCAAAGGTGGCATTTTTGGTAATGTGCTTAGAATTAAGCCGCCAATGATTATTACCAAAGCCAATGTAGATACTTTTATGCAACAGTTACAAAAAACTTTAAGTAAAATCGTTAAGTAAAAAAATTTCATTTTCAGGAGTTCAATAATGTCTAATATGGTTAAATGTGGATTAATTCAAACAAAAGTTGTCACAATGGATGCTGGCCTAAAAGTAGATCAAAAGTATTTAAATGATTTAAAAACTAAAATGATTGATAAACATTTAAAATTTACTGAAGACGCATCTAAACAAGGTGTTAAAATCCTTTGCTACCAAGAAATTTTTAATACACCTTATTTTTGTGCTGAACAAAATAACGTTTGGTATGATGCAGCTGAAAGCATACCTGATGGTCCAACGGTTAAGCTCTTACAGGATGTAGCTAAAAAATATGCAATGGTATTAGTTGTCCCAATTTATGAAATGGAGCAGGTTGGCGTATTTTATAATACGGCGGCAGTTATTGATGCAGATGGAAAATATTTAGGCAAATATCGTAAAAATCATATTCCTCATGTCAATCCAGGCTTTTGGGAAAAATTCTATTTTAAGCCGGGTAATCTTGGCTATCCAACCTTTGAAACGGCCTATGCTAAAATTGGCGTTTACATTTGCTACGACAGACATTTCCCCGAAGGAGCCAGAGCCCTTGGTCTTAATGGTGCACAAATTGTGTTTAATCCATCAGCAACTGTAGCCGGTTTATCCGAATACTTATGGAAACTGGAACAACCTGCTCATGCAGCAGCTAATGGCTATTTTGTGGGAGCGATCAATCGAGTCGGCAGTGAATCACCCTGGAATATTGGTGAGTTTTATGGCTCTAGCTATTTCTGTAATCCAAAAGGGCAGATAATTGCTCAAGCCAGTCGGGATCAAGAGGAATTATTGGTAACCAGCCTTAATCTAGATGAAATCAAAGAGGTTCGCCATACCTGGCAATTTTATCGCGACCGACGGCCTGAAACCTATGAATCTTTGGTAAAGCTTTAATATAAAACAAAATTAGGCTTAACTTATAATTTTTTCCAAACAGAATCTTTAATTATAATTACGTCCAAGTTATTAAATAATTTGTAAATTCTTAATCAATGTTTTGCTCGACAAAGTTAATAAATCAATTACAATCCAAAAGGTAGAATTATGGTTGAACATGTAAAATCCAATAGAAATAAAATCTGGGAATTAAGTTTAGAAGATAGATTTAAAGAAGTTTATCCCCCCTTATCGGATAAAGAAGCCCAAACTGAAGCTATGCGGTGTTTATACTGTTATGATGCACCTTGTATTAAGGCTTGTCCAACTGATATTGATATACCAACATTTATCCGTAAAATTGCCACAGCAAATGTCAAAGGATCGGCTAAAACCATTTTAGAATCTAATCTTTTAGGCGGCTCATGCGCTAGGGTCTGTCCGACCCAGGAATTATGCGAAGGCGCTTGTGTTATGGGTAGTGAACATAAGCCAATTATGATAGGCCGTCTCCAACGTTATGCCTGTGATTATTCAGCTAGTCATAATATCCAACATTTTAAGCCATTACCCAATAATGGTTTTAAAGTAGCAATTGTAGGCACTGGTCCAGCTGGCTTAGCTTGTGCTGGAGAATTAGCTAAATTAGGCTTTGACGTTACCTGTTTTGAAAAAAACAGTTTGGCTGGTGGACTTAGCACTTATGGAATTGTCGTATTTCGTGAGCCTGTCGAGGTATCTTTAGCTGAAGTTAAACAGATTGAAGCTTTAGGAGTAAAGATTGAAACAAATAAAGCTTTAGGTAAGGATTTTACCCTTAATCAATTAATTAAAAATTATGATGCGGTATTTTTAGGCATCGGCTTAGGGAATGTGCCGCAGCTTAATATTCCAAATGATAAAGTTGTTATTGATGGTCTTGAATTTATTGCCGCTACTAAAATCAAAGATTTAAATACTCTAAAAATTGGTAAGCGAATTTGTATTGTCGGCGCTGGGAATACGGCTATTGATTGTGCCACCATTGCTAAACGACTTGGGGCTCAGCGAGTTACCATACTATATCGCCGCAGTGAAGCAGAAATGCCTTGTTACTATTTTGAATATGAATTTGCCTTAAGTGAAGGTGTTGGGTTTATGTTTTTAACTCAACCAATTAGCATTAATCTTGATTTCAACGGTCAAATTGAAAGTCTTAATTGTGTTCGCATGGATTTACAAAATGAAAGTATTAACGGTAGGCGTATAAGTAGACCAGTACCTAATTCAGAATTTAATTTACCTTGTGATATGTTAATTACAGCTATTGGTCAAAATAAGCACCATGATATATTAGATAATTTAAACCAACTTGGCATAGATATTGAATCTGGTTATATAATGGTCGATAAACATACGAATCAAACCAAGCATCCTAAAATTTATGCTGGTGGTGACTGTATTCGCCTAAAAGGTGAAGCTTCCACAGTTGCAGCTGTTCAAGATGGTAAAATAGCCGCCAAAGCAATTTATGAAAACCTAGTATCAGCAAAAGTAAAAAAAGTCGAGGTAAAAAATAATGGTTGATTTGTCAATTGATTTTTGTGGTATTAAATCACCTAACCCATTTTGGTTGGCTTCTGCTCCACCAGCCAATTCAGCTTATCAAGTCCAGAAAGCTTTTGAACAAGGCTGGGGTGGTGCAGTTTGGAAAACAATTGGTGCACCTGTGCTTAATGTATCTAATCGCTATGGTACTATCGACTATAAAGGTGCAAAAATTATTGGCTTAAATAATGTAGAGTTAATTAGCGATCGACCTATAAATACTAATTTAAAGGAAATAAGTGAAGTTAAAAGAAACTTTCCTAATCATGCAGTTATCGTTTCGGTTATGGTCGAGTCTAAAAAAGAAGCCTGGCAAGAAATTATTAAAAGAACGCAAGAAACCAATTGCGATGGTTTTGAATTAAATTTTGGCTGTCCCCATGGTATGTCCGAACGTGGTATGGGTTCAGCGATGGGACAAGATCCTCAATATACGCAAATGGTTACTCAATGGGTAATGGAAGTAGCGACCAAACCAGTCATTGTTAAATTAACGCCAAATATAACTGATATTGTTGTTCCGGCTCGGGCCGCTGTAGCTGGTGGAACTAATGCCTTATCCTTAATAAACACCATAAATAGTATTATGGGTGTAGATCTTAATACTTTTGAATTAAGACCAAATGTTGGTGGTAAGGGTGGACATGGTGGCTATGCCGGTATGGCCGTTAAACCGATTGCCTTACACATGTTAAGTTCTGTTGCCAATGATAGTATTATCCAACAAGCTAAAGTACCAATTTCAGGTATTGGTGGAATTGAAACCTGGCAGGATGTTGCTGAGTTTATGCTGCTTGGAGCCACCAGTGTTCAAGTCTGTACAGCTGTTATGCATTGGGGTTTTAGAATCGTCGAAGATATGATTGATGGCTTATCTAACTGGATGGAGTCTAAAAATTTTAATACGGTGTATGATTTTATTGGTAAGTCTTTACCGCGCATTTCCAGTTTTGGTGATTTTGATTTAGGCTTTAAGTCAGCAGCTAAAATTAATCAAGATAAATGTATTCAGTGTAATCTCTGCTTTATTGCTTGTAATGATGCTGCTCATCAATGCATAGATTTACAATCAATGCAAATGGATGAAGGCTTCCAAAAAATGTTTCCGGTGGTTCGCGAAAATGACTGTGTAGGCTGTGCTCTGTGTGCATCAGTTTGTCCAGTTAACGATTGTATTTCAATGGTTGAAGTCGAATCACATCGCCCCCATATTACCTGGAATGAATTAATTAAGTCTAAGCCTGAAGTTTTAGAATGGGACAAAATGGAAGAATATCGTCAAAAGTCGAATATTCACATTCATTAAAATTATTATATACAATATCGCTTGAATTCTTAAGAACTATTGTTCTATAATTTGAATTGTTAAATGCATTTAGATTTCTTAAGGGCAATGAAAACCAAAATATACGTATGTACCAAAGGTAAACATTGTAAAGCTAATGGTGCAAAAAAAATTTTCAATCATCTAAAGATCCAGGAAGATCTTTTGGCGGGAAAATGTCAGCTTGAAGTTAAGAAATCAGACTGTTTAGGATTTTGTAAACATGCTCCAGCAATTAGTGTGCGTCCATTGGATAAAATTTTTAAATGTGTAGATATTAAAACTTGTAACGAAATTATTGCAAAAATTTCAAACTACAGATAAGTCTAGTAACAAATTAACAAAAAAATTTTAAATATTAGGCTCTATCAGTGAAACTCTCTAAATAATGTGGACTTGTATAATGTACTTCCTTATAAACTAAAATTGCTTCTTAAATCATTAATTTACTTAACTGGAATAGTCATAGCTTAATCATGTCTAATTTAGCCAAATTAATTTTAGCTTCAAAGTCACCACGACGAATTGAGCTCTTAAAAATGCTTAATTTAGATTTTACGGTAATGCCTTCAGCTATTGATGAAAGTAAATTTAATTATAAAAACCCACAAGAATTAGTTTTAAGGCTTGCTTATGAAAAGGCATTTGATATTCATACTCAGGTTGAGCCAAACAAAATAATTATTGGTGCTGATACCATAGTTTATATTGATCAATTAATTTTAGGCAAGCCTAAAAATGAGGCTAACGTTATTTCAATGTTATCAAGGTTGTCTAATCGTTGGCATGAAGTAATTAGCGGTATAGCTATAATTACCACCGATAATTTTGGGGAATTAGTAACGATACAAGACTATGAAATAACCAAGGTTCATTTTCGAAAACTAAATAATACTGAGATTGAAAGCTATGCCAAAATTGCTGAACCTTATGATAAAGCTGGTGCTTATGCGCTACAAGGCCTTGGCGGATGTTTTGTTGACAAAATCGAAGGCTGTTATGCTAATGTTATTGGTTTACCCTTAGCAAAAATGGTATCATTGCTTCGCCAAACCGGAGTTAAGATTTTAGATTATTGCAGCTAACTTATTAGGGTTAACTGGATAGGTAACCAGTTTAGGTTGTAGCAAATTTAAATAGATGACTATTTTAAACTGTTTAATTCCATTAGAACCAATGCATGATCAGATAAGCCCCTGGTGATTAATGGATCCTTAAAAAATGGCGTAACTAAATAATTTTGGGGTGTAGTATCTATACCTTTCAGGAAAAATCCATCTAATCGGCCACCCATTTGCTGCGTAGACTGATGATCACCACTAAAAGCCAATTTAAAGCCTTTATCATATAGCGGTTTAGTATCATGGGTATTATCAAGAAACGTGTTAAAATCGCCTGAAATAATTCCTTTAAAATCAGGTTCCAGATCATTAGCTAATAAATTAGACTGGTCAAACCGTACTTGGCTAGTTCTTTCAACTCCACCACGCATTGATTTTAAATGAACAACAATTGCTGATGATTTTTCATTCGTTGCCTTATCGGTAAAGTCAATACGCAAGGCTGGGCGTTCATCAGGTATACCATCAACTTTAGCCACATTATCATATGAAGTAACTTTATTAACTTCTAAGCGAGGATTAACTAAAAAGCCTACTCCTTGGCCACGACTATTAGCACGGCTTGCATAATAATTATAGCCAGTATCCTTAGCAATTTGAGCTAATCCGCCTTCATTAACTTCTTCACCAAATAACAAATGAGTTTTAGGCACAATTTGCTGATAGGCTTTTTGGAAATACCTAGCCTTATCAGCATCTAAAAATTCCATATTAAATTCACCAATTTTCAATGGACCTGTATCACTAGCATTAGGGATTCGAGCAACTAACTTACCAACTTCATTAGCTACCGTATCGGGATTAGGCAGTGGTCGAGGAGCTTTATAAAAATCTTCTCCTTGTAATTTGCTTAATTCTTCTAAAGCAGCAAAACCACGGTTTTGAATATCGGTTGAAGTCAAAGTGCCAAAATCATCCGGATGCGGATACTGCGGTGACACATAATTATTATCGACACTGCTTCTTTCATATAATTTAGCGATAGCACTATGATCTGGAGTTTCAGAAATAACCTTATCATTAATATTAGCCATAGCTTTGGCATCAAAAGTCGGGTTTACCTTTACTTCATTATTTTCCGAATGAATTGGCAATAATGGCATAAGTGTATTCATTGCTAGACCCATCGTTCCAGCTTTAGCAATATCACTTAAATTAATTTTTTGCTTATCGACTAAATCACTGGTTATATTCATAACGGATCCACCCGCAAAGCCAATTATTGGTGTAGCCATAATTTTGGTAGTTAAAGATAATTTACTAGCCAAGTCATTACCAGCACCAAATACTGCAAAACCAGCCATCGAACTAAGCGAATTAGCCAACCGACTTTCATTGCCTATTGGTTTAGCTGCCAAGCCCCAAATTCCGGCTCCAGCTATTTGGGACAGATTAGCTATTTGCGAAGCATTAGCGGTAAGATCAAGTGCTTGAGCTGTTGGTGTCAAAGCCATATCCGTTAATTTTCCCGCAATCAAATAGGGTACGAGTCCACCAGCTCCAGCTGATAGCCCTTGGACAAACCAGGATGCTGAATAAGCTTTAGAACTTGATTGTTCCAACGGTTTAATTTCTTTAATTTTAACATGTTTATCCACATCATTAATTAAGGTTGATGCAGTGTTATAAATTTCGATAGCGGAATTATTAAGGAATGGATTAATTACATTATTTTTTAACCATGATTCAGGTTTGTTTTTATTATTGATATTATCATTAAATGCTAAATTATCTTTCATAAGTATATCCCTTCATTGAGTTATAAAAGTTATCGTAAATTTTTCGATTACCAATTTCAATGGGGTAAATACGTAACATAAGAATTCTTAACTGGCGTAATTTACTTAAAGCCTATCCTGGTGGCTTTAAGTAAATTACGCCAGCATGAAAATTCCTTTGCGAAAAATAATCTAAATGATCTTGAGACCATTTACCAGTACTTGAATGATTATCATAGACTATACCATTATCACCCACAATACCACAATGAGCGCCACCGCCTCCATTAGCATCCATATTGCGATAACCTAAAACCACATCACCAGCTTGGGGCTTAGTTGTAGAAGTCCAGCCATGGGCTTCTAACTGATGCTGCAAACCATAGACTAAAGCTGAATTAGCATAGCTAAAACCTAAACTTTGTAAGACTTCACTAACCGAAGCTGCACAACCTAAATTTCCGTTATTCATATAATGTGTCCACATTGATCGACCAACATCACTTGAAGCATTCACCGCAATTTTACCTTGAATATCACTTACATTAATATCACCAAGCGATCCTAGCTGTGCCAAAGCTAAACGATACATATTACTGCCGGCCGTAATGTATTGAGCATCACTGGCATTAGTTAACTCACGTTCACTTGGAATATGACCCAAATAAAAACTCAAGCCAATTTCCCCAGCTTGACTAGCGGTTATTTTATTAAGATCAGTTATACCTAATTGTTTGGCAAAATTTTGAACATTTTCATTAGCAATAACATCTTGTAAGGCTTTAGGTAAAAATTGTGCCACCTCAGCTTTGGTTATTTTAGCGCCACTACCTGGTAGATTAGTAACTAATTCAGCAAATCCTTGACTAAATTTAGGATTATCAAAGTTTTTGGCAAAAGCCGTTAACTGATTAGCTGCAAGCCTGATTTTATCATCTGGAGGTAATTTATGTAAATTAGCTTCCTTTTGTAAAAGACTAGCTTGAGCTAATAAAGCTTTTTGCATTTCCTGTTCAAATTCTTGCATAAGTTTTGGATCACTTTCCAATAATTTAGCTAATTTTGACCAGTCTGGAGGATGACCCAATTTAGCTAAAATATCAGGGGTTAAAAATGATTCCAGAAAATTCCCCATCGTAAATTGGTTTAAACCATAATTGCCAACCTCATAACCAACACCATTAGCTTCTCGAACTGTATGGTAAGGATAACTTTTATCTGGTGCAAATAAAGATGCGACCATTTGCTGGCTAGCGATAATTGCATTAGCTTCTCCTGGAGCCTGCGGAACGCCTTCGATACTTGGCAAAGCTTGACTTACGGTACTACGATCAAGGCTAGTAGAACCACCATTACTGCCAGCGACTTGTTCCATCGCACCCGATAATGAGTTTACACTTGAAGGAATTTCTGGCTGCCTTGGTGGCAAAGTAGTTAAATCGGCTGGGGCAATCTTATCACCAAAAGTATGCTCTACGCTAGCTGAAATTAAATTTTGCTGATCAATTATGCCTACTTGCTTAATAACTGTGCCATTTTTTAAAGTGACATCTGGTAAATTATTAGCATAATTGGCTTGAATACGTTTGCTCAAATAGGTAACTAAGTTATTAATGGCTAATTGTTCATTAGCTGGTGGAGCAGATATTTGCTTATCTTTTCGTTCAACTTGAACTATAATTTGACTTGTTGGGGGATTACCTTCAGGATTTTTAACACATTGAATACTACCATTTTCTTTGATAATAAAATTTGGAGGCTGTTGTGAACTAGCGTTATCTAAATTTTGATATTCAACTTTAATGGTAGGCGCCTGATTTGGAGGGAGACTTGGATAATCATTACTAGGTAATTCATTTAAAGGATCACTTTGAAATTTGCCATCTTTAGTTAAATCAGCTACGGATAAACTAGGATTAAAACTTGTAAGCATTGGCGCCATAGTCATTGGTGTCATAGCTAAGGCTTGTGGTTCAAGATTAGAATTATTGGCATCTAAGTTTAAAGGCCCATAAATTTGCGATTGCAAATTAAACCGAGCATTATTAGATAAATTATTATTTAAATTACCATCACCATTAGGTGGTATAGGATTTTCAAAATTTGGCATTAGTCTTCTAGAACCTTAAACAAACTATTTGTAAATGTAAAACAAATATTTTAGCGTAGAAATTTTAAACAGTTAATTTATATAATTTACCCTTATCAATAAAATTATCTATACGTAAAATCACTAGCAAAAGACAAAATTAATCATTAATTTAAATTAATATAAATTAATTGAATAAATAATTCTAGCTTTTCAGCGCTTTAAATTGACGTTTTTGCTGATCAAAACTTGGACAAAACTGATTGACCGGACACGCACTGCAGGATGGATTTTGGGCTTTACAAATACGCCTACCATGGAAAATTAACACAATTGAATAAAAAGTCCAATCTTGGGTTTTAAATAATTTGCTTAAATCTAATTCAATTTTATAAGGATCCTTATTTTGACTAAAACCAAGACGCCTAGCCAAACGATTTAAATGAGTGTCAACGGTCCAAGCCCTTTGCTTAAAGGCAACGCCTAAAACTACATTAGCTGTTTTACGACCAACACCAGGTAAACTTATTAAATCCGCAAATTTATGGGGAACAATACCCTGATATTTTTCCCGAAGTAGTTGAGCACAATTTATTATATTTTGGGCTTTTACATTAAAAAAACCAATGGATTTAATTAACTGCTTAACATGATCAAGCGGAGCCTTAGCTAAAGATTCAGCATCTGGATAATATTTAAATAATTTTGGCGTAGTCAAATTAACCTGTTTGTCAGTACATTGAGCCGATAAAATAACTGCAATTAATAATTGAAAAGTGCTGTTATATATTAGTTCACACTGAGCATAGTGATAAGTTTGACAAAGAATTTGCATAATTGCCGCAGCTCGATTTTTCGATAATTTAACGATCATCATAAAATAATTTCAATGTTTAAGATAATCCAAATATTATAATTTATTTGGGACAACTTTAAAGCAATAAAATTAAAGATTAGCCATTAATCTACTAAAATAATATTGTTGCCAAATTTTACGGGTTGAACTGGCCAGATTAATAAATCAGGGAATTTAGCTGATTTGTTTATTGTATCTTTAAATTTGTCGACTCGGTCTTTATCGGTAAAAATCGCATAAATACAAGATCCTGATCCAGTTAAATGAGCTACATCCGGATTTAACTTTAAAATAGCTTGATACAATTCTTTTAAATCTGGATAAGTATTAAAAACTACCTTTTCAAAAGAATTTTTCAGATACCGATAAAATCGTTGGTAATCATTTCGATCTAAAGCCTTTAAATAGGCTGAATTTCTTTTTATATTTTTTGCCAAATTATTATTATCATATTTATCAAATTCAGCATAAGCCCATGCTGTCTGAATATCAAGTTTAGCGGGTTTAAGCAAAACCATATGATAATCAAAAAAATAATTACTGATATCAATTAATTGATCACCCAAATGATGACCAAATTGTAATCCACCATTTAAATTAAACGGAACATCAGCACCCAACTCTTTAGCTAAAATTATTAATTTATCATAAGATAAAGGGTTTTTAACTATCTTGTTAAATAATTGTAAAGTAGCAGCACAATTTGAACTGCCACCACCAAGACCAGCACCAATAGGAATATTTTTCGTTACGGAAATTTTAATTTTATAATTAAAAACCAATTTAGTTAAGTCAATAAATGCCAAAATAGCCTTAACAATCAGGTTGTTATTATCTAAGGGAAATTGTCCATTATTATTAGTC
>DAHXLC010000276.1 GCA_027371815.1 Candidatus Melainabacteria bacterium
TGTTTTTAAAGTTAAAAGTGTACTAAGACTAGCACCAAAATACAATAAACCTGACATGGTAAACGTCGAGAAATCATTAATAATTAATTTGCACAAAACCGGACTAATACCAAATAAAATTGCCGATAAAATGATATTAAAAAAATGGATCATCTTGAATTATCTCGCTTTAATATCCTGCATCAATTCTAACAAATTATGATTCATTAAGGCTATTTGAGCACGTAAATCAGCTAACATATTAGCTCGTTTTTCTAAATCATTAATACTCATGGCGTAATAACCAAGCTGGGTTCCAGTTAGCATAGCTATTTGCTGTTTAGATTGAGGACTAGTTAACGGTAAAACTTTATTATAATTAACCCAACGCTGAATCAAAACTTCACGCCTTGACTTTTGATGACATTCTAACAATTTAACACCACCGTTAAGGTAACGCCAGACAAAACGAGGATAGGTTACATTCTCATTATTGCATTTACCATAAAAAATCTGCGTTAACATATTTGGCTTACAACTTTGCTTGGCTTTACCAGATTTTTGCTGGAGCAAGGCATATGCACTTAAAGTACTAGCAACTCCACCAGCAACAACTTTAATTTCACTACCAGCATTTATCGTTGGGCGGGCTGTTCCTATCTGAATCGCTGAACCAATAATAGCTAAAGCCCCCGTACTTACCAAATTAGTAATATTAGCCAACTCGGCTGATTTACCGCGTTTGGAGTTAATATACTGAACCAGTTCATGATCGAGGGTAATTTCTTCATCAATTTTAGCAATAACATTATTAATTTCTAAACTAGCAATAAATAATGTTTCAAGAATATTTTCCCTTAAAGTTAAGGTTTTAAGATCTAAGCTTTGACCAGGTAGTTTAAATACTTTTAATTGATGCTCGTGAATATTTTCGATATTTTGCGCTATGTCTAAATCACTTGCCAATTCATAAGCTTCTTTAGAAATCCAGGCATTATTTTGGGCGGCTAAAGTTATTTTGTTTTCAACCGCCCTAACCTCAATACCACTTACCCAAACAGTCAAAGTTACCATTAGGCTTATCAATAGATTTAATTTGCAATTAATGTTCATGAATTATTGATACCAAAATTAAGCCTTAATCAGTTCATAAGGTAAATTTAAAGCCTGAACCAAAAAATTATATTCGGTAATTATAAGTTTTTCAATATTTTCCAGCTTACGAAAGCCATGGCCTTCGCCTGAAAAAATCACCAATTGAACATTTAGTTTTTTGGCTTTTAAAGCTTCATACATTTGCATAGTTTGCGACATGGGCACAACCATATCTTCATCACCTTGAAACAAAATCACCGGACAATTTATATGATTAAAATTGTTTATGGGACTCAGTTTATCATATTTATCTTGCGCACCCGGCAACTGACCAATTAATGAATCTAAATAATGCGCTTCAAATTTATGAGTTATTTTGGCTAAACTAGTCAAATCACTAACCCCATAGGCAACACTACAAGCAGCAAACAGCTTAGAGCTAATAATTGCATTTAAGGCCGTTAAACCACCAGCACTAGATCCTGTTATGGCGATTCGCTTGCTATCCACCAAACCAGCTTTAATTAAGTATTGGCAAACCGTAATCGCATCTTCAACATCATAGGTACCCCAATTACCGTTTAATTTAAGCTGATATTCCTTACCATAACCAAAACTACCGCGATAATTAAGATCTAAATAACTAAAGCCCAGATTCGTCCAAAACTGCACGGATAAATTAAGAGCATTAGTCGAAAAACTAGTTGGGCCACCATGAATTTTAACAATGAGGGGATTATCCGTATTTTTATTTAAAGCCGGATAAAAGAAAGCATAAATCTCATTATTAAATTTATCTTTAACTTTAAGACTTTGAGGAAGAGAAATATTTTTAGGGGAAAGCTTAATTGGCGCAAAAGATTTAATTGTTTCAAATTTAGCTTGCCTGGCGCAATATTTTTGGATGGATAAGAAGTCACAACTTGAAGCCGCATACATATAGACTTCATTATTATTTCCAGTCAAATAACTTATACTGGTAAAATCATTATCAATTTTACCCAAATTAATCTGCCGAAAATTATTTTGCCATTCTAACTGATACAGTTGATTTTGCCCTTGATTAACACTGGTAAATATAAGCGTATGGAAATTAATAAAAGCATAGGCGGATAAACCAAAAACCCATTGAGCCTGATTAATATCCTCACTTAAATTAGTAAGCCGAATAACTTCATTACTTAAATCATGAGGCTTAGGTAATACATATAAATTACCAAAACCAGTTTGGTCACTAACCCAAAACAATTCATTTTGACTAGACCACATGGGTTGAAAAACCGATTCAAATTTAGTTAAAGAACCGCCAGCTATTTTACGTAAATTAGCTATTGCTAAATTATCTTTAATATCACCAAGCCATAACTCACTATTTTCCCAAGGCATATGCGGATGATTCCAGGCGACAAAGGCTATCATCTCTTGATTAGGGCTAATAATTGGATTGGACACAAAATCAAAATTATCAATTAAATGTTTCACCTTACGGAGATCCTTACCATTAGCACTAAAAGCTACTAGCAAATTTTGCACCGGCTTTTGATTATGATTTTCGGCAACG
>DAHXLC010000278.1 GCA_027371815.1 Candidatus Melainabacteria bacterium
TTGACGCTGAAGCTCAAAGACCAGGCGAAGATGAAGTAGCTTGTGCAACTCGTTTATTTGAGCGAGTTATTGTTGATTATCCACGAGCATTTGATGTTGTTGCAGCAGATGCTTTATATGCCAGGTCTAATTTTTTTAATCTTATAATTAAACATCGTAAAGATATAATCACAGTCTTAAAAGATAATCGCCGAGATCTTTTAAAAGACGCAAATAGTTTTTTTGAAGCTAAAGAGCCCGAACATATTTTTATGCGTGGTGATACCAAAATTCAGGCTTGGGATATTGACCAATTCCTATCATGGCCAGGCGTAATAAAATCGGTAAGGGTTATAAAAACAAAAGAAATTAAAAAACCTATTCGGCGCCAAATTAATGGAAATCTTGAGGAACAACCAATATCATCTTGGACGTGGGTAACTACTTTGTCGCCAGTTCGGGCTCATACTCAAGCATCTATAGAAATGGCCATTCACGTTGGGCAATTGAAAATCAAGGATTTAATGAATTAGTAAATCACTTTCATGCAGATCACGTCTACAAGCATGAAAACACTGCTATTTTAAACTTTTGGCAAATAAGCCTAATTGCTTATAATTTGTTTCGCACGTTTTTTTTACGTAATTTAAAGCCAGCTTTTTGCAAAGGCATTGACATGCTTCATGTGTCCAAATTAATTCTTACTGAACTTTACAACGGATCTGTTAAAGACAAAAGCAGGTCACCCTAGCAATTTTAATGTAATAACTTACAATTAATAATAGTATATTAAAAAACAATCAATACTGTTTCTTGGTTACAGCCATTAAGTTATTTAACTTTCCTGTATTTGTATTGGATAGATTACTGTCTATAGCTATTCTTTGGCTTTTCAAGAACTTGCTTTCGTTGTAAATAACCTCGTAAGCAGCCATGTCTGTAACTTTCTATCACAGGTTGCGGAATCGCTGTATCACATTCGCTTTACTAGAATTTTCATTTAAAATCACTGCATTAACGTATTTTTTCATTAATTTTTCCAACACTTGTAAAATATTTTTCCTTGTTAGAGGCCAAATCTTTTGCAATATCAGTGGGTGTAATTGTTTCAAAATTAGAACGATTTATTTTGCTATTATCACTTACATCGTGAATATGATTACTTTCATTTGCTGGTTTTATTATTGATATTGAATAGCGAATTAATATCGTTGGCAGCAATTGTTAATGGCAAATCAAATTTAGAAATTCTTCGTAGGTAAGTTCGCTATTTTGAATTGCATTTTTAAGCTTTTCATAACTCATTTTTTGCCAATTTGAATTTCTGAAGCGAATCATTAACATGTCTCATGTACACACAGCCCATATGTCAGGATGTTTAACCATTGAAACAAATGGGTTCCACTAATGTAAAATAAGGTAAAATTTAATAATATATTGATATTTATTATTAAATTTTACTATTTTTGGAGAATTAAAGAATGACGCAGGATCAAACTTGGGAAGATAGGTACAAGTCAAACACGG
This sequence comes from Candidatus Melainabacteria bacterium, assembly GCA_027371815.1. GTDB lineage: Bacteria > Cyanobacteriota > Vampirovibrionia > Obscuribacterales > JAKAZS01 > JAKAZS01. Next base: position 1,507 of record DAHXLC010000278.1, read on the forward strand.
GTACACTGCCTTGGGATATAGGAGCGCCCGCCCCTGAACTGGTTGCAGCCTTGCCGGTATTGGATTTGCCTTGTAAGAATGTTTTAGAAATTGGCTGTGGTACAGGTACCAATGCCATTTGGCTGTTTCAGCAGAATTACAAAGTTATAGCTACTGAAATAGCGCCAACGGCTTTGGATAAGGCCAGGCAAAAAGCCAGCGAAGCTAAAGCTGCTATTACCTTTAAACTGTCGGATATATGCGAAGAATTGCCGGTTGAAAAAAAATCTATGGGTTTTGTGTTTGACCGAGGTGTTTTTCACACAATACCAGCTGATAAAAGAAGCGTCTTTGTTGAGCAAGTGGCGCATTGTCTTATGCCGGGCGGATACTGGCTTAGCCTGATTGGAAACGCTGACGAGGTTAAAGCCGAGGGTCCAATAAAACTAAGTGCCGCTACAATAATTAACCACGTTGAGCCATTTTTTGAGCTTTATAAACTGGAGCGCACCACATTCACTATTCCAAATACAGGAATGTACTTAGCTTGGATTGGACTGTTTAGGCTGCGGTCTGGTGGTTAGTAATAAAGTCTAATTGTTTATGTTTTTAAAAGCCAGAATTTCCAAAGCCTCATCTCGATTACCATTGCAACTAATCATCCGGGGCGCAGATAATTTTTTTATTTTAAAGCCAATTTTTTTATAGAGTTTAACAATGCGGATTGTTGCCTGATTTGATACTATAATTGGAACATTAAGTTGCCCTAACCAGTTGGCCAAACGTTCTTGATCCAACCAAGTAAAATCTTCTTTAGCATATTTAGTAAATTGAACATCATAGGGTGGATCGGCATAGACAATATCATTACTTTGGATAATTAACTGTTCAAAGTCACAAGCTGAAAATTGCCAGTTTTTAAATATTTCCTTGTAGCCTGAAAAATCCTGCAGATAATTTATCGTTTTATAACGGCCAAAAGGAACATTAAACTGTCCCTTGGAATTAAACCGTGACAAACCATTATAACCGCTGCGATTAAGGTAATAGAACAATTCAGCACTTTCACTGCCATCGATATTACCACTAGTAATTAAGTCATTTAACCTTAAACGATATTGGTAATATAAGGTTTCGTTATTGGCCATTGTTAAAGTTGTTTGTAATCCAAATTGCAGGCGTTTATAAAAGTTAATTACCAATGCGTTTATATCATTCAATAAGGCCTGCTTAGGCTTTAAACCTAAGGCTACCGCTAGTCCACCACAAAATGGTTCTACTAATCGTTTATTTTCAAATTTTTGTAATATCGGTAATAAATGGGGAAGAAGCCATCTTTTACCACCGGCCCATTTAAGTGGTGGCTTTAAATTAGTCAAGTCATTATCTTTCTGATTTTCTAAACGTTTAATCTCAAATCCTAAACTCATTTATTATACTTTTTTTATTATTCCATGCGCAAAAAACCACTTTTCTCATAATGTTAAGACTAATTTAATATAGCAAAAATATAAATAATATTCAAATAACTATAACTCAAATTAAAGCTTACCCAAGTTTAGCTACCAGATCTTATTAAAATCACTTATAAAGAGTAAACAACTCTTTTAATTCATTATTATTCATTTCATTTATCCAAGACTCACCTTTGGCTGCAGTTAATTCGGACAGATTAACCGGGCATTTACCCCATTATTTTTGAAGCTACTGTTCTCACCTTTGGCTGCAGTTAATTCGGACAGATTACCCTTTTAAATTGCTGACTCAAATAAAACCTTTGACTAGATATAGAATACGGTTATAATAAAGCAATTGGTACGCTAAAATTAGCTAATGAAATAGGTCAATTTATGCTTATATCTCTTGAAATCTTTGATTTTAGTTTAATAAACCATCAAATAATTGAATTTAAACCAGGTTTAAATGTTATAACCGGTGAAACTGGTGCCGGCAAATCTACTATTATCGATGCTTTAAATATTTTATTTGGCCAAAAAACTAATTATCAGGATCTTAATTTAAAAGATACAGGCAAAACCATTATTGAGGCTAGTTTTAAGAGTAAAACTGAAGTTTGCACATATCTATCCGATATCGAAATCGATCTAGACAATGATACTATTGTTATCAGTCGCGAAATTACTGCAAAATCATCCAAAACCAGAGTTAATGGCAGTATCATTAATAGTCAGACCTTAGCTTATCTCAAAGAAGTCTATTTAAATTTTCATGGCCAGCATGAAACCCTTAATCTTTTAAAAGAATCCCATCAGTTAAGCCTGCTAGACGATCTAGGCGACAGTCAGTACCAGTTGTTAAAATCCACGGTTAACAATTCCTTCAAACAGTTAACTGAGTTAAAAAACAGTTTAAAGCAATTAACCCTAAGCGAAGATGAACGCTTAAAAAAGCTTGATTATGCTAATTTCTGTTTTAAAGAATTAAACCAAATCAATATTCAAAATGAAAATGAAGATAAAATTCTTGAAGAGCAAAAAAATCTACTTTTAAATAAACAACAGATTCAAGATAATATTTTAGGCCTTGATCAATTACTGAAAAGTGGTGTAATTGATCACAGTGATTCAAGTGGACTTGCTGTTTTAGATCTATTGGATAAAGCTTTAGTTAAACTTAGTAATTTGCAAAAATACAATTTACCAGTAGCTAACTTAATTGACTTAACTCATAATGCTATATCTAATCTTGAAGAAGTTATGAAAGATTTAAATAAACAGCTTAATCATTTTGAACATGATGACGCTGAAATTGAAATTATTCAGGAAAGACTTCATGAATTAGCCGCAATTAAACGTAAATATGGGCCAGGTCTTGCCGATGTTTTAGCTGCCAAACATAAGCTTGAAACTGAATTAACTGAATTAAATAATTTTGAAAGTTCAAAAAAAGCTCTAGAAAATAAAATCTGCCAATTAAATGATGTTTTTCAGGATAATTGTCAAAATTTAAGTAAATTGCGAAAATTACTAGCCAACACCTTAAGTAAATTAGTCAGCGCTGAATTAACTGATCTGGAAATGAAAGAAGCCGCCTTTGAAATAAAACTGGTACCACTAACCCAGGCCAATCAAAATGGCCTAGAACAAATTGAATTTTTGATATCTCCCAATAAAGGAACTCCTTTTTGCAGCCTAGTTAAAATAGCTAGTGGTGGCGAATTATCACGGATTATGCTGGCACTTAAAACAGTTTTTGCTAAAGCTATTAAAGTGAACAGCTTAGTTTTTGATGAAATCGACGCTGGCTTAAGTGGTAAAACTGTTCAAAAAGTGGCGGATAAACTTAAAAGCCTAAGTAAGACACATCAGTTAATTGTAGTAACCCATCAACCAATAATTGCTAGCATAGCCAATCATCATTTATTAGTCAGTAAGGAATTATTGGCTGATAATACCACTATCCAAGTTCAAGCAATTCACGAACACAATCAGCGCTTAAAAACGTTGGCCAATATGGTTAGTAATAGTGAAGATAAAGCCGCCCTTAATTTTGCCAAATCGTTACTTCAGGCTAGTAATCAATAGCTGTTTTAATGTGACCATAATTAGTTCCAGAACAGCGTTCATAAAGTAGGCATCAAAATACAAAAATCAGATCGAAAAAATTATAAACTATTATTAAGCTGAACAGCAAATTTAGGCCAAGTAAAATGTTAAATATCTATATAAAAGTTGACAATCATAGGCTAACATTACTAGAATATGAGTTCTAGGCTTGTAAGATGGGGCGTAGCCAAGTGGTAAGGCAGGTGGTTTTGATCCACCCATTCCGAGGTTCGAGTCCTTGCGCCCCAGAAATTTCAGTTAAGTATTTTAAAAGGTAATAAAAATGGAAAAGCACAAACTAAAGGCTAATGTAAGAGAAAATAAAAATCCCAGAATGTTACGTCGCGAAGGCTTTATTCCGGCAACCCTTTATGGGCCAGGATCTCAAAGTATAAGTTTACAAGTTTGCCAAAAAGAATTTTCAAGCTTGCCTTCTGGCAGCCATTCCCATGTACTTGAACTGGAACTTGATGATAAAACTACCGTTAATATCCTCATAAGATCAATTGAACGTAAAATTATTAAAAATGAAACGTTAAACATTCAATTCTATAAAGTTGACATGAATAAACTGGTTACAGTCAGTGTTGGCCTCAAATATGTGGGTTTAGCCCCAGCCGTAAAAGCCGGTGGTCAATTGTTAGAATTATTCCAGGAAGTTCAAATCGAATGTTTACCAGGTCAAATTCCAGATAATTTAGAAGTTGATTTAAGTAAATTAGAAAAAATTGATGATGCTATTCATTTTAAAGATTTAAATATTCCAAATTACGTAAAAATTGTTAATTCACCTGATGAAGTAGTTGTCAAAGCGGTAACTTCTAAAGTTAAAGCAACTGAAGAAACTACTACGGCCACACCAGCAGCTAGCACTTAAGGATATTGATCCAAACTGTTTGGTAAGCTTGTGCTTGGTCGGTTAAACTAGGCTAACGCTTAATTTAAATTATACGTTGTAGCGAAAATTTACACAGTCACCATCTTGCATAGGATATTCTTTGCCTTCGAGTTTTAAAGCGCCATTTTCTTTAGCAGCATGCCAAGACGCATATTTAACCATATCTGGGAAATGAATAACTTCAGCACGAATAAAACCTCGAGCTATATCCGAATGGATTTTGCGGGCAGCTTCTTGAGCTGGCGAGCCATTTTTAATAGTCCAAGCCTTGACTTCGTCTTCACCAACCGTAAAAAATGAAATTAAATTTAATAAATCATAGCTTTGGTTAATTAATTTATCGGTAATGACTTCTTTAATCCCTAAAGAATCCATCATTTCTTGCTTGTCTTCAGGGTTTAACTGTTTTAATTCCATTTCAATCTGGGCGCAAAATATTAAATGCGGAATATGCTTAGCAGTTAAATGCGTAACTAATTCCTGTAATTGTGATGATAGTGGTTGATTTAAATTATTTTCATTAATATTAGCTACGACTAAAAGCTTTTTTTCCGATAAAAAAGTATAGCCTTTAATTATTTTTAATTCTTCTTCATTTAAATCTAAATCTCTTATTGGTTTTTCTTGTTCCAGATGATTATATAACCTAGTTAACAATTCCTGTTCATTAACTAACAACGTTTTTTCATTACCGCTACTACGTTTAACATCATGAGTTAATTTGGTTAACCGTTTATCGACTGTAGCCAAATCACTTAAAATCATTTCCGTTTCAATATCAGTAAAATCCTGAACGTAAGCTTTAGCTTCACTAGCTTTAAAACAGCCAATCACATGTATTAAAGCATCGCATTGGCGTAAGGCGTTTAATAAATCGGCCTTAGTAGAATCTTTATTACTCACCTCGCGACTTGGCATCGTTACATCAACTAGTTCAAAAGTAGCATAGGCCGTCTTTTTAGGTTTATATAAATTAGTTAAAAATTGAACTCTTTCATCCAAAACATTGACACTAGCTACATTAGTTTCACTCTTATTGCCCGAAGAATAAGCATGAACTGGCGCATTCAAACCAGTAATGGCATTAAATACAACGGTTTTACCTGAGCCTGTCTGACCAACGATTCCTGCTTTCACAACTTATATACTCCATGGCGCCCATACTTAACTGTCTTGATGTAAAATTTATTTACGGTGTTTTAATGATAAATTCAGAGAGGGTGGGATTCGAACCCACGTGGCGTTAGCCCATCCGCTTTCGAGGCGGCTCCGTTATGACCACTTCGGTACCTCTCCCTATTTTTATAATTGAATTTACTTGATTTTGAAATTTTAACAAAAAAATCCTTACTTTTGCTTATTAATTATGAAAGATAAAAATTATTTATTACCAAATCCAGGTAAAATAAATTTGTTAGTTGTTAAAAAAAGTTATATATTATATGTTATGAGTGAAAATAATTTTTTAATTGGGAACCTGCTTGTTGCGTCCAACATGCTAAAACCCGAAGATTTAAATGAAGCTTTACAAATTAGCCGGAGTCACTCCTTGCCAATCGGCAAGGTCTTGTTAATGTCCGAATATATTAGCGATAAAGATCTTAAACTTGCCCTAGATGCTCAACTAAAAGCCAGTCAGTTAAATTTAACGGCCAATCAAATTGTCAAGATTTTAAAATTTGCTTTTAAAAACAAAATCAGTATTGATGAAGCAATTCAAAAACAAACAGCTAGACTTAGCGAAAATATTCCGGAATCTAATTTACCCATTACCGCTAGACTCCTAATTGCTTCTTTATTACTAAACAAGAATGAAGTTGAACAGGCTTTAGAAACCAGTAAAGCTTCCAATTTACCGTTTGGTCGAGTTTTAATTAACACTAATAAAATTCCGGTAGCTACTTTATCCAAATGTCTAGCTATCCAATTTTTATTAAAAGATGACAAAATTTCCTGGAATAATGCTGCCTCTATCCTTAAAGATGCTCATCATAAAAATGTTTCGCTAAATACTGTTTTAGATTCGCATAGTACCCCTAATACTAATGAAAACTCAAGTCCTTTTAAACTCGGTGATATTTTAATTAAGTCCAAATTAATTGATGAGATTAATTTTCTTCAAGGGCTTGAATTATCATTGATAAATAAAAAATTAGTTGGCGAAGAACTTATAAAACTCGGTTTTATCAATAAAACAACTTTAGATAAGGCGCTCGAAGCCCAAAGTCTAATTCGAACTGAAAGCGGAATTTATGACGAAAATACTATTTATTTAGCTTTAAGAACAGCTGTAGCGAAGAATATTGAGCTTAAAGTAAGCCTTAATTCATTAGCAAACCCCAAAACATCGTCAGCTTCATTACCAGCTTCTTCACCTAATGTGGCAAAATCTTCGTCAGATTCATTACCAGCTTCTTCACCTAATGTGGTAAAAACTTCGTCAGATTCATTACCAGCTTCTTCACCTAATGTGGTAAAAACTTCATCAGCTTCAATACCAGCCTCTTCGCCTAATATGGCAAAAT
>DAHXLC010000279.1 GCA_027371815.1 Candidatus Melainabacteria bacterium
TATTATTGTAAATTCCTCCTCAAAAGTCATTGGTATATTACCAAAAACGGTTACCTGTGGTTTGCCACTAATTTTATATAACCTAATTCTATCTTGGGTATGATCGATTAAAACTTTTAATTTTGCAGTTAATGCGTCGATTTGTTTTTGCGTTAAATAACATTCAAATCCCGAATATTGAACTCTTTCAGCATACGCCAATAAGGCTTTTGCAACCTTAACACGTCTTTTATTGTCCATTATATCATAAATAATAACAGTGAAATAGCTTCTATTAACCACTTTCTGTAATACCTCCTCTGAATCATCGTCAAATACCGAACCAAAAATTTCATTATGCATATCTTTGCGAAAATCTAGAGAATCCTCTTCTTCTTTGATTATTTCATATTTGGATTTCTTCATTCGTGCGTCAGTTTCATCAAGATCTATCTCCAAAATTCCGGTATCAAAATCATCTTGAAGGTTATAATCAGCATTAACTTGGGTAATAAGATTTTTACTAAATTTATTTTGAATATTATTTTTTGTTGTAACAGAAAATAATCTAAGATTAAACATTAAGCATGAATTAATAACATTATTAGAACTTAAATAATTAGTTTTTTTAATAAGATTTGTTCGAAAAGATTTGAATCCAAACCTCCTAAAAATAATTTTCATACTCTGAACCTACTTTGCAAAGCTTAATATTAATTTCGAAGTTATACAAAATTAAAATAAAAAAAACAGTATAAAACATCTTAATTACCTTAATAGAACGGGTCTGTATATATTAGGGTCGTTATTTTCGATTGCCTTAATCAAACTACCAACTTGAAGAGTTAAAGACTCTCTATATGTAACTGGGTAATCAACGAGCATTGAGTACTTGTTTTCTGTTCTTGATTTTTGTTCAAACTGTTGAATAAAAGCTTTTGATGCTTCCCGATTCAGATACACACCACCATTTTCAATATCAGGTTCTTGAAAGTCAGAAATTTTAATTTGATTCGTAGTTATTAATTTCATTGCTAAAGAATCTACAATAACAGATCTCCATTCCTCCATTAAATCACTAGCTAAAGCTGGATGCCCACGTCTAGGCTGGTGCATAAAACCAAGATAAGGTTGTAAGCTTTTACTAGATATTATAGCAAAAAATTCATAGAGTAACAAAGTATAACCAAATGAAATCAATGAATTAAAAGGGTCTTTAGGTGGTCTTTTGGAACGACCCTTAAACTTAAATTCATCTGGTAACATTAACGATAAACACTCATAGTAGTCTCTTGATGCGATACCTTCGTAACCCATTAACTCGTCGATGCTTTTTGCATTACGAATTCCCGAAAATAAATTTTCAATTTTATCTGATAATGCATTTATTCCAACAGCGTCTCGAATTCTGTTATATCTTCTAAGAATTACCAAACTATTTTTTACTTTTGCATTAATCCATTTGCGAGAAATTTCTAATCTAAAATTTGTATCTTTATGTGCATCAAATTGCTTAATAATTCTTTCAATGTTATGCCCTGTTGTTGGTTCTAATCGCCCAAAAAATTTACCTGTTGAACTAAGCCAAGTTACCGAGATTTCTCGCTCAAGTAAACTTGTTGTTAAACCTGTCGTCAGATGTGCATTGCCAATAATTATTATTGCCTCGATTTGTTCCAATCCAATACTTAAAATTACGGCATTTTTGTCCTTCTTTACTATTAACTGATTATCTTTTTGAGTAACAAAAGAACCTGGTTCTGTTATATATAATATTCTCATAATGCACCTCCAAGGTATTTAAAATAGAAAATTAAGGATTATATTTCAAATTGTCAGTTAAAAGTCCAGTATTGCAAAAGTAAAATAATTTCATTGTTTATAAGTTCGAAAATATTTGAATGATTTGAATTTTCACCAAAAGCAAATTCTTTTAAATAAGTTTGAAACAATTCTTTGGATTCATGAATTATATCTTTATCAGTATAATTGAATGTATGGGCAGAACGGTTTCTTAAATCGACTAAATCTTGAGTCAGTTTTAAAAAATCAAATTCTTTATTATATTTATTTGGCTCAATTGAATTAACATAATCAACAATATGAAACATTGGTGCAGCTGTAAATATCATATTATTCAATTCATTTTTTTTAAATTTTATATTTGATTCCTTATTAAATTTATTAAGAATAAAATCATAAAGTTCAGGGTATTTATATTTTAAATCATCAGCTATAAG
>DAHXLC010000296.1 GCA_027371815.1 Candidatus Melainabacteria bacterium
GATAAGAATTTAGCTCAAATTGAAGCATTATTTCTACCTAAACTATATGAATCCTCATCGTATCTTGACAACAACATAGTTAATAAATTAGTTTCGCAATCATATCTAAATATTGCCAATAGTTATTATAATGCCAATAATTTTGATCAAGCTTTAAATAATTATAAATTGTTAATAAAAAACATTCAGACTAATGACGTTAATGATCCCACCAATTGGTTGTTGACTGTTACAGGTTTAAGTAAAATGGGAAATATCTATTTAAAACAATATCTTACTGTGTCGCCTACTAGTAATTTAGCAAATCAATATTATAATTTAGCTCATTTTAATTTGTCAAACTCCTCAAAATTTTATGATAAACTGGCAAAATTTTATACTGAGCAAAATGAAGACGAGTTTCGTCTTAAATGTTTATATAATGAAGCTTTATGTTATATGAGATTGGCCATATTAAATAATATGCATAATGATAGAGCTGTTAATGACTATAGCTTAGCCCTAAATATATTGGAAGAAACATTACCTAAAATAAATGATGTAAATCTAAAATCTCAATTTAATGATACTATTGTAATTTGTAAATTAAAATGTTTGCCATTACTTTTGCAACAGTGGCAATTTATTAAAGCTTTGAACTATATTCAGTCAGGATTACTAAAATACAAACTATCACTAAAATAGCACGTTAATATTTTATTTAATTAACTTGTCTTTAGTTTTAGTCAAATAATTAAAGGTAGTTCAGTTCAGCTGAAATAGGTTGTGTCAGTTAATTTATTTAGATCGTATTGTGCTTAGAGCTTGAGTTTCATCTTCATCAAAAATTAGTTGTGCCAAGGTTTCTACATGTTTATAATTTTGGGGTAAAGTAAATAATTTTGGGTTAAAGTTGCATTGTTTTATTGCTGTAGTATAGAAATATACAATTGGTTTGGATTGAGTGTTATGTCCAGATTTAAAAAATAAAACTTGTTTAGAGGGAAAGCCTGGGACATTACACAGTAATATTTTGTCAACCATTTGCATTACTGAAGCTGATAGTTCAATATTCGTAACCACGTCAATATAACTGTCTAAATTATATTGACCTTTGCTTGCTGAATAACTATATCTAACCAGATTGTAACCATGATCATTTTTACTGCCTAGTTTTTTAAAATTATGAATATTAGTTGTTGGTGTTTTGCGCCGTTGGATAAAGTTTACTATTGTTTCGGGTGGCTGATGCGTTATGCATTTGCTATTATCATTATAGATAGTTACCAATTTATCATTATTAGTAATTATTGTGTGGCCAAAACTATTATCGATGCGTATTTTATCTTTAGTGATACTAAATTCCTGTAGACCATACCAGCGATTTTGCTGTTTAATTGACCAGCCCGGAATTTCATTAGCCATTGCATTAGTCGTAAAACAATTGGATATTATACAAAATATTATAATTAAGGCATAGATTTTTTGGGAAAGCATATTTTAGCCCTGAATGATGAATAAGGATCTTAATTATAATTATAGCTAAAATTGTGATTTCGCCAAGTTAATTATTGGCAAAATAGTACAATAAATTAGGGTATCTGGTTATTTAAGATATTTTTTCCGGGATAGCTTAAATAATAAACTTATCGGCCTAATAATTTATTAACTGGTTGCATTTTAAGTTTAGCGACAATATTTTGAATAATAATGGGGTCACCATTGCCACTAGCTCCACCAGCCATGATATAATTCTTATTTTCCATTGCCGTAGATTGTATTTTACGAATGATTTCAGGTATGGATAATTTAGGATAGGTTTTTTGAATTCGTTCTAACTCAGCTGACGGTTTACCATCATTATGAGTAAGTAATTGGGCTAAATATTCACTGTTAAACAAATTGTTAGTACTTTTACTTAAAATCACATCCAGTTTTGGACTTTGAAAACGTGACTGATCTGGTAAAAGCAAATTCAACTCGCCTTGCTTTGGTTGAAATCGAACATCACTTAGGCTAGAATTTGGTGTAATGACCGTAGGATTTTTGCCCAGCATTTTGTCGACACAGTATTTTAAAACGGCTAGGTCACTAGCCTTACTAACATTAACGGCGAATGTTTTAGTTTGAACCGGATCAGCTTCTTTAAGCTGCGACTCAATTTTTAAATGTTGCGTGGCACGGTACAGAGTTCGGGCATAATCTTGGTAGCCAAAGGTATTACCTGAACCACGATTGCTTTCTTGATTTAGCCAATTAATAAAATTAGTTATTTCATTATGGGTTTGACTTGGATCTAAAACTTTAATTGATGGTAAAGGAGATTTAGCTAAATTAAAATCACTATTATGTGAAGTTAATTGATATAGCATATTTTTAGTATCTTCAATAAATTTATTCATTTGATTGCTACTGTCATCATTAATTAGAGGTAGTCCTGACTTATCAGTTTCTAATTTTAATTTACCCATAGCATCAAACCATTTTGGTTCAAAATAAATTAAACCATTTTGGCGAATAGCTGCAACATTATATGCTCCCGGATTCTCCGCTTTTTGGGTATTGCTGGTACCATCTAATAAATGGAAATCACCAGTTTTGCGATTTAATAATAAATAATCACAGCCAATCATATCCGCTGGCGATCCAGCTTGCGTTGGTAAAATCAACCAGTTGGAACTGATTAAACTATCTTTTTGCATACTGGTTAACAAGGCTTTCGTATGCTCATAAACATAATATTGACCATCTTTTTTAAGCCTAACATCGCGTAATTCCAGGTTTAACTTATTTAAGGCAGATTTTAACCGAATTTCATCAACTGTCGGTGTAGGTTTACTAATATCTGGAGCTAATGATTTAACGTCAATTCTGGTGTCGGAAATCGGGATTAATAAATCAGGATTCAGGCTAAATTGATGCCGAAAATCACCTTTATCAATGAGTTTTCTCGTTAAATCTAAAATATTATTGGATCTAATGTTAGTTTCAGCTTTATTTAAATCAATTTTACTTCTTAAACTATCACTTCCTTCACCAAGTCCGGCAAAAGTTAGACCAAATAATGACATCGTATAGGCCGATTTAGCTATCTCGCTACCAGTAGCCATTTTACCGGTATTGGCGAGTGAACCCCCTTCAGCATTAATAATACCTCCGGGAACCCCTGACAAACTGGCAGTTATAGCTTTAGAACCAAGAATTTTACCAGTTAAGGTGTTATCTAAAATACTGCTTTCACTAAATTTACTAATTCCGATACTACTAGCTGTCATGGCTGAAAAACTTAAGGCATTAGTAAAACTATTTTCCATTCTGTTTAAATAGAAATTATGCCCATTACTATTACTGGGTTCTAAGATTCCACCATATAAGGCTCCAGTTAAAGCTGATTCTTTAAGGGATAAACCCAAAGCACTATTATCAGCAATTAACCCTGTTGTTGCAGTTGTAGTCTCACTAGCTATCAAGCCTTTCACCCCAAAGGCTAAAGGAATCAAATCGGCAACCGTACCAACCCCTTGGCCTAAAGTTTGTGCATACCATTGTTTAGTATTAAATTTAGCTTCTTGAGGTTTATCAATAAATTGTACTTTATTCAGTAAATGACTCGCTGTTAAATGGTCAAATAATTGAACTGTTCCATTTACTGGATTTTGAATTGCCGAATACATTAACGAATCAGCAAAAACCTTAGCCAGATTTGGACTTGTTGATTTTTTAGTAATTAGCTGGGATTCGATTTTAGAAAAGTTTTCCGTCATTGTGTTTCATATAAATTTAACTGGTTCTAAATAATATATACCCAAAATTTTTATAGTTTTGCCAAATTTACATTAAAATTTACTTTCAAAACCATTTTTACTTGGTTTATAAAAAATCATAGCTTCCATCTCGTCGGGAAAACAATGCATGTTTTTACTCATTTCTTCACCAGTTTCGTGAATATATAAATAATTTTGGCCATAGCCAAGTGATTTATGAAAGTTATTGGTAGGATTTCGTAAACTTAAAGGTACTTCTAAGTTAGCAGTTCTGATAGCGATATCTTTGGCCTTTTCATAGGCCGCAATCACGGCATTGGATTTAGGAGCTAAGGATAAATAAATTACTATTTGAGTTAACGGTAATCTAGCTTCAGGCATGCCCAGCATTTTCACGGCATCATAGACGGCTACGGCCTGGTTTATTGCTGTAGGGGCTGCCATACCAACATCTTCACTGGCCAGGCAAAGCATGCGCCTAGCAATAAAAACCGGATCCTCACCTGATTCAAGCAATCGAGCTAACCAATAGATACCCGCATTTACATTAGAATTACGCACGGATTTTATTAAAGCTGAAATCATATTATAATGAAGATCGCTATGTTTACCTAATTTTAAGATTTTATCGGGCTGGGCGCTCTGAATATGCTTAAGTGTTAATTCTTGAGCTTTTTCACTTAAACATATATCAACACTAGCTTCAAGTATATTTAGGCAACTACGAGCATCGCCGTTACCTAAATTGGCTATTTCACTGAGCATTTCGGTACTAGCTAAAAGATTATGCCCTCCTAACCCATTAATTTTGTCATTAAGAGCATTTTGTAAAATGGTGATTAAGGCATTTAAACTTAAGCTTTTGAGCTGGAGAACTTGTAGCCGTGATAACAAGGCCGAATTAACCTCGATTGAAGGATTTTCAGTAGTAGCCCCAAATAAAGTGATTAAACCATTTTCCACATAAGGCAGTAGTGAATCCTGTTGACTCTTATTAAACCGATGAATTTCATCTAGAAACAAAACAGTTGGCGTATTACCCATTTTTTGGTGAATTTTAGCTTCTTCAACCGTGGTTTTAATTTCTTTAACTCCAGAACTTACAGCAGATTGAATAATAAAGTTAGCATCTAAAGAATTAGCAATAATTTGAGCAAGGGTGGTTTTACCAACGCCACTTGGTCCCCAGAATAGTAAGGATCGCGGTTTTTGGCGGGCAACAATTTGGGACAAAATAGCCTTGTCGGCCGTTAAATGTTCCTGGCCAATAAATTTATCCAGGGTTTGCGGGCGCATCCTTTGAGCTAGCGGAATATTTTTCATAATTTAGACCTAACCGGCAATGATTTTATGGTAAAAATTCAAAAAGCAATATTATATATTATAATTAACTTAGATTATTGATGTACTATTTATTGTAACGCTTTTATAATTCTTATTTTTTAAATCATGAAGAACATAAATAAATTATTGATTTTAACGCTTGTCTTGAGTTTTTGGCCAATTTATTTCCGGGTTCAAGCTACGCCCACTGAGCCAAATCAGCCAACGGCTAATTTGACTAGTCAAAACAAGGTTAAAGGTAATGAAAATTTTTTTAATAATGGAGTCCAAGCTTATAATCAGAAAAAATATGCTGATGCCTTAACTAATTTTGAAAAGGAATTAAAATCTAGTCCCAATAATTCTAATGTCTTATATTATGAAGCCTTAACCTTGCAAGCGATGTCAGACTATGCCAATGCTTTAAAATATTACCAAAAGATTATTGAATTAAACACTGATAAGAATGCAGTTAATTATGCCAAAGTGGCCATAAAGCAATTATCGGGTTTATCGCTAAAATGTCAAACCACAGATCAAGACAATCATACGCTTAAGTCTAAACAAATCCCAAAACGGCCACAAAATAATTCAACACCACCGGGAAATATACCCACAGAAAAATTATCCCAAGATACTTTGCCTGATTCTGCCAGTATTTATTATACCAAAACCCCTGGTTCAACATTATTGCTGGTTGAGGGAACAGTAAATGGAACTCCAACGCAATTTTATTTTGATACCGGAGCTGGTAATGTGTTTTTTAGCAAGCAACAACTTATGAATGCTGGCAGTATCATTACTGCTGGTTCCAAGGCGACTAAAACTGGTGGCGTTGGTTCAACTGAATACATGAATGCTTTTTTAGTTAAAGTTGATATCAATGTTGGGGGAATTAAAAGATCTAATTTCCCTGTCATAGTCAGTGATGACTATAATATTTCTGGTAATAGTGCGGGCTATCCACTATTGGGTCGAGAGTTCTGGCGTGGTTATATGGTTGATGTTGACAGTTCGTCCAATATGATTCGATTCTACAAGGAATCGGCCAATAATTGCCCACCTGGTATTGATGTCCCTTTTCGGCTTTACGGTACGCATATTATTGTCAATGTTACAGTTAATGGCGGCACGATGCCGATGATTTTCGATACTGGTGCCAGTGGTTTGGCTTTTACCGAAAAACAGGCTATGGCTGCCAATATTGTAATTCCGGCCAATGCCAAAATGGTTCAAAGCTCTGGAGTTTCAGGCACTACCCAGTCAGCTTTAGTTAATGTTTCCTTTCTCGCACTTGGACCAATACAGTTAACCGATATTCAAGCTCAGGTGGTTTTTGCTTCATTACAGCCATATCCTTTACTTGGCCAAAGTGTTTTTGGCAGTAATTGGGAATATATTATTAATTATACAAAAAAAACAATAAGATTTATCAATCGTTAATTAAATTACTTTAGCTATAAGCAGTGAATCATACCAAAGCCAGAACTACCATAGACTTGGACTAGATCCCATTATCATTAAATTGCTTTAGCTATAAGCAGTGAATCCCAACGTGTTGTATAGGCTCGGGATTTATGGCTGGCTTTAGCTAACCATGACTGTTTTACACCTTGAGCCGCTAAATGAATTGAACCTTTGCCATAATACAAATTAATGCTATCCATAACTTCCATGGCCTTATTTTTTTTGTTTTGCAATTCGCTATTCGCAAATAATGACAACTGTTGACAATTGGCTTCGCTTAAGTCTAAAAGCATAACACCAGCTTTAGCATATTTATAGCCGGGTTGGTAAATTTCTTGCAAAAGAGTTAATGCGGCTTTAAGCAAAGTAATGGTGTCATTACTAGCGTGACCCAATTTAATAGTAGCTGATTTACTATACTGCACATCTTTATTAAAGCGGTTAGTGGTTATAAACACTTGAATTATTTGGGCAAGCAAATGCTGTTGTCTTAATTTTTCACTGGCCTGACTTAAATATAACGTAATAGCTTGAGCTAATTCGTTATATTCATATACCGGTTGACCAAAAGATCTTGATGAAATTATTTGTTTATTAGTAGGAGCCACTTCTTCAAGATCTAAACAAGCTTCACCCCTTAATTCCAGTACAGTACGCTTTAAGCAAATGCTAAAATATTTTTGAATACGGCTAGGATTGGTATCACGCAAATCTTTTACCGAATAAATACCCATATTTTTTAGCTTTTCATTAATTTTACGCCCCACTCCCCACACCTCATTAACAGCCAGGCTGGCTAAGAGATTATCTTGTTGCCCTAGAGTCAATTGCGTTATATCAAAAACTCCGTTATATTTAAGGTTTTTCTTGGCGATATGATTACTTAATTTAGCTAGAGTTTTACTACTTGCGATCCCTACACATACTGGTAAGCCTAGATCTTGTTTGATGGTATTTTTAATACTCTGACCATAGGCAATGCTGTCTTTACAACCGGTCAAATCGAGGAAACATTCATCAATAGAATAAATTTCTTGTTTAGGGCTAAACTTACTTAAAATATTCATTACACGGTTAGACATATCACCATATAAGACATAGTTAGATGAATAAGCTGAAAAATATGGGTATTTATTCGGTAAAAGATTTACGTGATACCAATCCTGACTATTTACAAAAATGCTTTGGCATTGTCTTAAAGCGCACCGTACTGGAATTAAGGGGTGAATCCTGTTGCGTCTTATTAAAACGATGAATTTCATCCAAAAATAAAACAGTTGCAGTATTACCCATTTTTTGGTGAATTTTGGCTTCTTCAACCGTGGTTTTAATTTCCTTAACACCAGAACTTACGGCAGATTGAATAATGAAGTTAGCATCTAAAGAATTAGCAATAATTTGGGCAAGT
>DAHXLC010000297.1 GCA_027371815.1 Candidatus Melainabacteria bacterium
ATTATACTAGACATTCAATCAAGACACCAGCATAAACAGTAATAATTTTATATTTATCATCATTTTGAAGAATGAAATCGTCTAAATATTGAGTAAAATATTTAGCCAAGCTTCTACTTAATGTGGAATCTCTTGAAATACTTCTTAGTTCATTTGGTAAACCAATATTAGGTGATTGCCCTGAAAATATTTTACCTAAATTATCTACATCAGCACGAAATACACCTATTCTCTGAACACCAGTAGCGTGTTTAGCTAAATCACCAAAATTATTATCTAATTGAGTTGATAATGACCAAAATAATTTGGGTGGCTTATAAGGATGATAATTGTGCAAAACATAAGAATTTTCATTACCTTTTTTAATTTCAATATCATAACCAAAATAATTATTTTGATTTAAACCATTAATATCTGGTAATACAATATTTTTTTTGTCAGAAGTTTTATTAAAATGGAGCTCTAAACCTACTTCATATGAACAATCAGGAAGCTTTTTACCAATATCAATTAGTTTCTTGCACAAGTGGCAAATTGATGATATCTTGCCACTCAGGTCATCTAATAACTCATTAATTAAATCATCAGTATTAAACTGTTGATGACATATATGGCATTCATTATTGTGGGCTTGATTAATTTTGAAAACATCTTCAAGCATGAAACCAAATTTATGTTGCTTTTGCTCTGCAATATTATTGTGAAGCTGCTTCCATGCTTGACTCAATGGGTTTTGATTTGTTTTATTTTTGTAACCTATTGTTCCTTTTAATTCATTTCCATTAATTTCTTCATAGGCCACTGCTAAATGTAACCGAATATCAAACTTACTAAACAACCATTTATTGATTTTATCGCGAAATTCATTAATTTGCTCTATTATTTCTTGGGTATTGGGCAATAAAAGTGCAAACCCACCACCACCTTGGTAAAGTAAATTAGCCTTTGTTAAAGACAAATTTTCTAAAAATTGATCTATTAAATGAGTTTGTAATAATTCAAGATAAAATGAACGTCCTCTTAACCCTTTTAAGGCAGCTTTACTTGAAATATTATAAATAAAATCCTGAATACCAGAAATATCTGCTTTAACCAACAAAAAAACATTTTGCGATCTTAATTTGTTAATCTTACCAAAGCATTGGTCTTGATTATTTACATCGAATGTATTAATAAAACCATCAGCATTTTTAATATCGTAAAGATACATACAAGAACCAATTGCAGCTGTTAACTTTAAATGATCATAAAGTGACACATCATTTGTATTTCCTGTAAAAGTATCAGGCGGAACCATAGAAAACAAATCTTCAAAGTAACTTAAAATAATATTTATTGATGTAGTATTAATTGAACTTAATTCTCTATAATTATTTTGTATATATTCAAACAATTTTTCAAGTTCTAATACAATATTTTGATATTGGTTTTGGGTTGATGAGCTAGACTGGTGTTCTTCAGGATAAGGATAACTATTATAAATAAAAACATCTTTATTAAACTCATTGATTTTGGTACATCGATACCAAAGGGGGAATTCAAATTTCTTTGAATTGTTCAAGCCTTGGAAATTGGAAAAGATTGGATTTAACTTCCTTCTTGGATCCCATTTAGCTTTTACTGGATCGACATCACACTCATCTATTCTATAACCTTCAGAATCAGATAACATCTCGGAAATTTCATGCTGTTGTTCATTAATTTTACGATCTTGAGAAGAAGCAATATTATCTGCTTCATAACAAAACCAAGGAAATGGTGAAGTAGGTTTTTCAATTTTCAAATGATTTTTCATATGTAATTTAATTGATTGTGAAACTATGTTCCAGAAGTTTAACAACTCTTTATTATGAATTGTTTCATCATTCAAGAACTTTTTCAAAAAATTATATCCAAAACTTGAGTGATTAGTTTTAGGTTTTTCATCAGGCCTTGTATCAGCCCTTTGAATTACTTTGCCAATATCGTGCATTAAACAGCCAAGAGCTACTACAGCTAATTCATTTTTAAATTCTTGATTCATAACTTATTAGTTACCTATTAAATTGCTAAATGTGGTTGCATTTATATAGCGTCAACAAAATTAACTGTTGACCTTATATATAAACTTTGATAATTTGAATGCCAATGATATATTTTTTGTATTTTGAATAAATATATCATATTAATTTGAAAATAAAAGATTAAAATTTAATTGATTTTAAAATTTAATCTGATAACATTTTATTTTAAAAGATGCCCTTGATTTAATAATATATAATTATAATTAAATTGTAAACGCAATTTAAAGGCAATCTAAATTAACTGTATTTTTATAACTAAAATACCTTAATATGGTGCATTTCTTTTAAAATTATCAATTACAATTAATTGCCTATATATTACTCGACTATTTTAAGAATAATTTCATTATTAATCTTTATAACCAACTTAATAATAATCATGAATCGAAAACAAATTATCAGTAAAGAAGAAAAAATTGGCATTATTATAAGAACTATAGCCAACAACCCTGGATTAACTCGTGACGAATTACTGGCCAAACTACAGGAAAATAAATTAGCTATTTCGCTTAGATCTTTGTCAGAATCAATTAAAGAACTAAAATGCGACTATAAATTACTGCCAAACAATTCAAAACTCAAAAATGGTTATTATTTAGATAATATTATAAGTATTCCTAAAACCGATTTAAGCATTCTTACTAATGCGCTAAACTCATTCGCTCAACATTTACGTGATGAGGCTTCTATTGAAACATACAAAAGAATAGTAGAATATGCAAAAAATCATATTTCAAACGAAGCAATACATACAATGATTAGAGAAACTAATATTATAGAATCAAACGATATTATTGTTAAGCACAGTAAAGTTATTGATAAAGCAATAAGCTCTAAAATGTCAATTTTAGTAACTTATAAGAGCCCAAGGGGTCAAGAAACAAAATCTACATTATTTCCAATGTTTAAAATCTTCTATATAAGAGCCTGGTATGTAATATGCAAACTTAAAGACCTGAATTTATTTCATCCCTACAGACTTGATAGATTTATAAATATTAATTTGGGTAATATTCTCAATAAAAAATATAAAAGTGACTATAAATTAGCCACTGAATTATTGAGCCATGGTTGGGGAATGTCATTTCCTGACAGCAAAATGAAAGCTTGTGAGGGTAGAGAATATGTTGTAATTTTCGATAAAAGCATAGCACCATATATAGTTGAAGGCAAATTAAGACATCAAAATGCCAAATTACGATACCTACCTAATGGCAATTTAGAATTTTCCATTAAGTTAAGCGATCCATGGGAATTTTGCCATTGGATAAGATCTTTTGGTTCACTGGCTTGGTTTATTAAACCCAAAGAAATAGTTGACATCGAAATTAAAGATCTAAAAAATAAAGTAGCCCGGTATAATTAATCCAAATCATAAACTTGCGATAGTTCAAATGGATTATTTTGTTGTTCAACCGATGATCTTTTATCTATTAAAGCCTTTTTAGTTATTTTAGCTACTTTATTTGATAGCTTCGCAGCTAAAGTTTGTACAATAAATTGCATTGCGGTTGTGCCACCTGTAAAATTAATAATAATATCATTTTCACAATTTATAATTTTTAAATTTTCAATACTATCGTATATTGATTTAAATTCATTAAAACCAGTAAAAGGATCTTCCATAATTAAGTTTTTAAAATCATCTTGACCAAATTTAATTTCACTTACATTATTGACAGCAGTGATGATTTTATCGATGTCTTGAATAGCTTCGCAAGAAGTAATTACAATTGTAAAGTCTGGCTGAAAATGAATTAAAGCCGAATATAAAACACCTGATGAACGTCCAAGTGGTGTTATAAGTATTTTTTTTCTTGCTGAACTATCTGATAAAAAATCATCTAGCTGTATATTATTAAAATTGTCATATAAAAATCTACAATTATTATATATTTCACCCAAATCATCTTTAATGGTTGTCTTTTTAATATTATCTTCTTTCATAAATGCATGGGCAAATTTATTTCTAATGTCTCTAGTCTTACCCCACAAAAAAACCTGGCCCTTTAATTTATCGTTAATTACTTGGCAATTTAATTGTGATTCAAATTTATATCGGTAATCTTTATCTAACCACTTTGTAGTAGTAGTATTAGTTCTTAAAATTACAAAATTAATGTACCATTCTCTAAGTAATATAATTGCATTTTGATAATAACCAAATTTAATATAACTATTAATTAAATCTAACTCTCTCGATAATTCAGCCATATTTAAAATAAAGTCTTTGTTAGCTAAAGACCATTCATTTATTAATTCTTCAAATTGAAAAAAACCATTTAAAATTAAATTTATATGACTATTTGTACTTTCTTTTTTATAAGTTGATTTAAGCACATTAATTTTATTTGCAAGATTTTTGGATTCTTCGCCAATGTCCTTTACTAAGCCAGCTGGTAAGCACGCAGCTAATCTTTTTAAAGGATCATTTAATTGTTTTATTTCTTTAGGCATATTATAATTTTTATTTTTAAATAATTCAACAAAATCTTTATCGACAATACTAGACAAGCTGTTAAAATGACCAGTTTTATTAACTTGAATAAATGCCTGATATAATTGTATAAGTTTAAATATTGAAGTCAAATTTATAATTGGTGCAATTTTTACTGATTTTGAATCGGTATTTTCATAGCTTAATTCATTAGCGCCGGAATATATACCTCCAATATTAAAGCTTTTTAAACCAGTCAGATAAGTAAGCGCACAAAAATAAATAAAAGGTAAATGCCTAAGTGATAATGTAAAGTCTAGCACAAGCTTTGGTCTTGATTCTCCAGCTAATGCTTCAATCTTATTAATTAATTTTTCCGCTATCTCAAAGCATTCATCGCTATCTTTGCCATCAGGAATCTCAAGTATGTGAAAGGAGTCTGGTTTTATTGATTTAAATGAGTTTTTAATTTCCTCAATATTTTTAATTGACTGGTCAAGCGCTTTTTTAGTGGCTAAAAGTATACATTGGCCATTAAAGCCAAGTAAATTTTCTAGTGCTACAGAGGCAAATTTGCCTTCGTATTGGCTGCCATTGTCAAGCCTCCAGACACAAGGTTTATAATCGGGGTTAACACCGATAGTTGTAATAAATATAATTTCGTCGCAAGATTGCATTTACAATAAAAACCCAAATTATCCAATTAATCTTATTACAAGATTTTATTTAAAACAAGTGACCAATACTTAACTATACTTTGGCTTATAAATTAGCCAAAGTATAAATCATGATATAATTATAATAATACTACAAAATACTTCTAAACAAAGTAGGTTTA
>DAHXLC010000319.1 GCA_027371815.1 Candidatus Melainabacteria bacterium
AATACGGTGGTAAGGTTACAGCTATTTCGATGGGACCACCGCTAGCTATTGAAGTATTATCCATAAAAAAGTTTTAGCTAAAATGGATCTTTTGAAAACAACTAATAACAAGGCTTATTCGGGTGCCTGGCTCTTAACTCAAGCAAGTTCTGGTTTAGGTTCACTAGTACCGTTTGTAATAGCCGGAAAACTTACTAATATTGGCTTAGCGGGAGTTGGTGAAAGCTTGGGAGCTCAAGGAAGTTTAGCGACCCTAATGACTGATGAAAGGGTGGCACAAATAGCTGGAGCGGGAATTTATTCCGGAATGCTTACACCAGGAGCTAATCAGACCCGATTTGGCAATGCCTTAGGAACAATGGCCAGTTTTGGTGTATTTGAAGCAGGTAACAGTTTAAGTGGGGCTGGTATTCAAGGCATTGTGAACCGCCTGGGCACAGGTGTACTTGGTGGTGCAGCTCAAATTGAAGTAAGTCATTATGTATCTGTTGGCAACTGGGCTAGTTCTAAAGATGTAATTGCTCAATCAATCAGCTCAGGTGCCTTTAATGTCTTATTACCTATGGCTAGCGAAAGTGGTTCTAAAATTATCGACAGCATTGATAATAATTTTGGTCGTGGTTTAAAAGTAAATCGGTTTACTCTTAATAATGATTTAGTTGGTAAATCACCAACTTTAGATTTATTAGTTAAACAAAATCCGTTTGCCCGAGTTAAAGTAATTGAAGGCAGCGTAAATTCATTAGATATAGCTAATAAGGCTATTTCCTTAAATCAACCTGATGGCAGTATTTTGGGTCATGAATTAGCCCATTTACAAGCTTACCGAAGCGATACTATTAAAAGTGGTTTTAGTGAAGTAGACAGTTTATTAAATTCACATTACAATGTTCAAGCCGAAAAAGCTTATATTGATACCAGATTAAAAGGAGAGAAGTTAGCTATTACGGCCGAAAATAAAATAGCCCGTGAATTAGGTTTATCCCAAGGGGAAAAGTCCAGCCAAATTAGTGATTTATTGCAAAAGCCAGCCATCATTAATCGAACTTATGGCGATCATTTTAGCCAAGAATTTAAGCAGTTTGGCAAAATTCAAGCTAGCGTTGATTTCCATGGTGATGGCCCCAGTAACGCTAAAGATGAAATTTCCAATAAGGTTTTAACCGAAAATTATCCTAATGGAACTCAAACTCCATATGGAAATGCCATTCAAGTTGATTTTAATCCTGATGGTTCTAAAATATATACTATTGCTGATGAGCCTAGTGGGCAAATTCTTAAATATGTACAAGAAGCTGCCCCTAATGGTAGTTTAGAAACTGCTTATGGTAAAGCCTCAATAGTTACTCATTATCCTGATTATAAAGAATTTCAGATAACTGATGGTGTGGATGGTATTGAAACAGGATCGGTTGTTAAGGTTTTTGAAAACCCTATAAATACCCCTTATGGCCAAGCTAATTATTTTGAAAACAAACAAAATGGTGATATTGTCTTTAAAAATACCAGCGATAATTCGCATGGGGTTAATTATAAAACACCGCAGGATATGGGATTCTTAAGTGCAATCAGAGGTGTTAAGGAATTTAATGATAATTCGGCAATTTATTATTTAAACGACGGCAGTACCTATGAATCCTATCCGGATAATTTTCGGGTGAATACCAATATTGGTGAAATACAAGCGATTTTACGCCAAGCGAATAATGATACATATTATTTTCCTGATGGTAATGAATTAATAGCTAAGCCTAGTGGCGATAATATGGATTTAATTGACACCAATGGTAATGTTGTTAAAACCGTACCGCAAATTGAAGAAAATTATCCCGCTAGTATTATCGATCAAAGTAACCATGAAGCTCAGCTAAATAATCGTGAGTATGGACAGATAACTAAAATTATCACCGGATCCCAAGCCACTAATTTTATTGACACTAATGGCGTGCAACACATCCTGTTTCGTACACCACAAACTTCAGACTACGGCAATATTAATTCAATAGAAATATTCCCATCAGGTGATAAATCATATTACACTGATACTAAAAATAAAATCACCCAATTAGTTAATCCCGTTAATACTTTATATGGTTATGTGTCTCGTTATATTGAAAAACCAAATGGCGATCTTACTTACCTTAGAGAAGGCGGGATGAATTTAACTAAACGCATGGATGGATCAATTGTTGAAGATTATCCTAAAGGCATCACCACTGGTATCGTTACTTCTTCAAAAGACTTTACTGGCACAAAGGCTATTCAAGTTGAGCGCTATTTAACAGCACTGAAATATCATTTCGATGATGGTACAACTGCCTCAGTTGATTACAAAAATAGTATTGCCAAAATTACTGACCAAAATGGACAATTCTCCATTCAAACAATTGCCTGGAGTCCCCTGGCTGAAGATTATCCCGATGGCCGTCCTACAATGTGGGGTAATGCTAAAAGTATGGTTATTAAAGGTGATGGATCTTGCATAATGATATTTGGCGATTTTGGTCAAGCCTACACTAATCAGGTCACTACCAATCTGCTTGGTGAACCATTACAAGCTGATGGTGGCGCTAACTTTAGAACACCAATTACGCCAACTCAAATAACCACAAATGCTGAAAATGATGAAAATGCTGAAAAATAAAATTTACTTATGAAAATTTTGTTTAACAAGTATAAGTTTTAAGGTAAATTTATGCACTGATAAATATCCAAGTATACTTTGGCCAAGATTTTATACTTTCAATAAAGCTGTTAAAAATAAGAGGTAAAATATATGACATATGAAGTAGTTCGAGAAATTGAATTTTGCTATGGACATCGGCTTTTAAATTATAGTGGCAAATGTAAAAATCTTCATGGTCATAACGGACTAGCTGTAATAAAAATCGCCAGTAATGAATTAGATAATTTGGGTATGGTTATTGATTTTACTAAAATTAAATCAACTGTAGCTAACTGGATTAATGATACTTTAGATCATAAATTAATTTTATGTAAAACCGATCCACTAATACCAGCCTTAAATGCGAATAACGAAGTTATCTATTTAATGGATACTAATCCAACCGCAGAAAATATAGCTAAACTTATTTTTAATTATGCTTTTAAGCAAAATATTGATGTTACTGAAGTAATTCTTTGGGAAACTAAATCCTGCTATGCTAGTTATAAAAATACTTAATTCAAAACAAATTAAGCTGCCAGTTTATAATTAGTGAGACAATTTATGAATCATAATCAATATATTTAGTATAATACAAATATCAAAAAATATTTTAAGGCTTTTGGTCAACTAAAATTATATAAATGCATTAAACAATTATGCTTTTGACTGGACATATTGGCTAATTAAATTATATCCAGCCAAAGTTAAATCATTAAAATTAGCAATAGGTTTAGATTCTGTACATAAAGTCTGTATAGCTGAAATCCCCCATTGCTCATAATTATCGGTAAACTGATTATAAGCACAAATAATATATAATTCTTTCTGAAACTTTTGACACAGTTTAGCAATCTGACCAGTGGCTTTGCCATTTACTGATTGATGATCCAATACCCCTTCAGTAGTAATAACCAAATCAGCTTCTTGGATTAACGTATCGAGATTATATAAATTAGCTATATAATCAAAACCTGAAATATATTTAGCCTGCAAGGCTGTCATTAGACCAAATCCAGTGCCACCAGCTGCTCCAGCCCCAGGACTTTGAGTTAAATCAATTTTGTATTCGTTAATTAATAAATTAGCATAATTCTGTAAACCAAGTTCAAGAATACTGATGTCATCAAGACTGGCACCTTTTTGGGCAGCAAAAACTTGAGCCGTTCCTTGCTTTCCCGATAAAGGATTGGTTACATCACAGGCAATAACAAAATCAAGCCGAGGGAGAAAAACATCATTAATTAGAAAATTAATATCACGAAGGTAAAAGCCACCACGATTCACTTGATTATTATGACGATCATAAAATTCTAAGCCTAAAGCACTTAACGCACCACTACCACCATCTGTCGAAATGCTACCACCTAGATTAATAATAATTTTTTTAGGCTGGTATTTTACGGTATCACAAATAACTTGACCTAGACCATATGTATGAGAATATAAAGCAGTATAAGAATTAATTTTATTAACTTTACTCATACCGCAAATACTGGCCAATTCAATATAGGCAGTATTATTATGTAATAAATAAGACGTCTTAACTTTATGGTTGATAGGTCCGATGACTTCCAAATTAATGATTTTTCCACCCAAACAATTTCTGATCGAAGCAAGGCTACTATCCCCACCATCAGCTATGGGGATAAACTGAAAATTAACAGTATCATTAAAACTTACCATACTTTGTTGCAGGCTTTTAATTACCTCAAGACTTGTAAAGTGGTTCTTAAAGGCATTAGCTAAAATTAAAATTTTTAATTTATTTACCATGTTTAGAAACTATTATATGGGGAATTATAAATATGTAAGCAGGTTTTTGGGAGTAATACAATGGCTAAACAAAAAAAAGTGAATGAATTTATGGGTAAATTAGGAAATGCAACACCAGCCCCAAAACGTTCTAATAATGAAAAATTAAACCTTAGCGATATTTTAGGTAGACCTATTAATTATACCAATTATAAAGCTAATAATTCCTATCCTGGAGAAAAATATTTATTAGTTGGCAGTTCCTATAATGTTGAAATTAACACTACCAAGGCTCTTAAAACACGAATTAATGCTATTGATACTTTATTATCCGCTCATAATTCTATACCAGCAAGTAAGGCCTTAAAAAACCCTAAATTTTATGACACTTTAAGTCATTTTGAACGTGACTGGCTGGATCGAACCAAAGAAACCACTACGATTACCAAAGCCTACACCCAAAGTGGTAAGGTTATTCCCGAAGCGTTTGCAGTCTGGCGCTTAATTTTAAGTCCAGTCAAAGCTATTGGCCAAAAATCTTAACGGGTAAAGTCAAAAAAATTATCAAGAGCTTCTTTATTTGAAGAAATTTCTAAGAAATTATCGTAAGTTTTAGCTAATTTATATTTACTTAAATTTGGCATAATTATTGAAGTATCAATAATTTTACTGGAATTAGTTAAGATTAAATCATCTAATCGACATCGATCATTATAAAAATCAAGCTCATAAACAATATTGGGCATTACTGGTAATCCATTAAGTTTTGAATGCAATTTAATAAAGTTAGGATTGACATTTTTAAGATTGGCAATAATTAAATTGTGGAAAATATCAGAATTTAAACTGAATTTACTTGGATATTTAAATTTATAGATAGTACCATCGTAAATAGCATTTTTATAATTAGCTTTTTTTTGCCAATAATTAGCTAATTTCATTTTTTTAGCACCACTAATGATTATAACGATAAACCCACTACCTTTAGGATCTTTAATATTATCGATATTATCAATAAAATAAGTATGCTTTTTTGTGTTAATAAAATATACCCGATAATCTGGAGCACTACAGTAAATTTCAATATTTTGATTTTTATTTATCAGTTTAAATTTTGTTGGTGTTAAATATAAACATTGATGGCCAAATAGATGGGTTGTTTGTTCAATAACATATGACTTTTCAGCAAATACAACTAAATTTAGATTAAAGCTAAATAATAAAATTAAGAGGGTTTTTGTGAGCATTTTATAAAAAAGTGTTTGATTTACATTTACCATTGATTATATTTACACTAAGTTTAATTAATCAAGTTAAGCATATCATTAATTTCATTATTTGGATGCGTTAAATTTAAAAAATCATTATAGGATTTTGCGGGGTTTAAACCCTGTAAATTAAAATCATTAAAATTTATTTCTTCAATCTTTATTGATTTTGTGTCAATAAGATGGAATAAATGTCTCATATTATTATAGGCATTAATTCTTAAAATTAAATTTGGCATAATTGGCAAACCATTTATTTTAGCATGTAGCTTAACAAATTGTGGATTAAGATTTTTAAAATCAGCAATATACATATCGCTGAAAGTATTTGGTTCTTGATTATATTTTTTATTATATTTAAACGTAAATATTGTTCCTTGAAAATCAACGCAAGCAAAAGTTTTTCCTTTTATCCAATATTGAGGATTTTGGAGTTCTTTACCACCTTCAAGAAACAGTCGATAAAATCCTTGACCGCTTGGATCGAGAATATTGTCAATTAACGTCTTATAATATTTTTTGTTTTTATGATTGATAAGACATACTTTATGCTCATTAGTAAGGTAAAGGATTTCAATTTTTTTATCAATTAATACAATTTTAATTCCTTGTGAATTAAAACTAACCATTTCTAAGCCACTGATTTTTGAATTTTGTTGAAGCACATAAGTCTTTAACGCAAAAGCTGGTGTATTATTTACGACACATAAACCAAAGAATATAGCAACGATTGTATTAAAAAATTTCAAATTATGCTACCTTAAAAATAACCAGATGAGGTATAAAGTCTGAAATAAGGTATCCTAATCTTAATATAACACAAATTTCCTAGACAGAAAGTTAATCATAAACAGTATCGATTCTTGTCTAATTTATAAGGAAAGAATTAACTTTAAGTATATTTTTTAATTTACTTAAAGGAATAGCTTCAGTTAGATTTAGACAATTACTTAAATCAACTACGCCAACGACTTCACCATTTTCGTTTAACAACGGAGCACCAGAACTACCTTCCTGAGTTTTTAAATTGGCTTGTATAAGTGGTCGATCTGCTTGCTCACCTTTCATTAAAGTTATACTTGGTTCAATTCTATTTAACGTTGAAGTTTTTTCATATTGACCAAGACTTAATATTAAAGAGTAACTATCTAATGGAAAACCTAGGGAATATAAATTATCATTACTTCGTATTGGATTACTGGCAAATTTTAAACTAGGATTAGAATTAACATTTATGTGAATAATTGCTAAATCATTCTGATGATCAATTGTTTTAATGCTAGCAGGATATGTTTGACCACCTTGTGTCGATACAAAGATTTGACTGTCCTGATTAATTACATGATAGGCCGTAGCTATATCACCATGATTATCAATAAAAAAACCACTACCTTCAGGTTGAATTACCTGATTTTGGCCATTGACACTTTCAATACTAAAACCTTGAATTCTTACCATGGCGGCTGAATCATTTGCATAGATCTGAGCAGGCACTGAATTTTGGTTATAAGATTTAGACTCGGGTGTAATGGATGGAGAATTGGTAATATCCGTTGGAATTGTAATTTGGGAATTTGCGTATGTTGATCCTAACGTATTTTGCAAACTATTATAGAGATTTTTAGTAAAATTATCTAAAACCCGTTTTACTGGCTTATGATTGGGTAAGGGATTATCAAATGTATTAATAAAATCTGTCATAATTATTAAATATTATTGGACAACAAGCTAAAATATAAATTAGTTGAAATAAAATTAAATTGGGGAAATTACGAATCTTTATAAAATTATGGCTAATTATAATGCAATTGAATGGAATATATTACTTCAGCATTTAAGTGACTGCGCCCAAACGGCTATGGGCAAACTCAATTGTTTAAATCTTGATTTATCCAGCAATCTAGAGCAAATAAGCCAAAATTTAAATATCTTAGAAGATGCCTACATCATTATTCAACGAAAAGAAGATATTGATATAAGGTTATTAATGGATATTGGTGATTTATTTAACAAAGTTATCCCCAAATACAACCTTTCAATTAATGAAATATTTATGCTCAAAACGATTTTAGTCTTAACCGGTGAAGTTAAGCCTAAATTACTTGGAGAAATTGATAAATGTCATAATACTTTTCAATTGCAAACAATAGTTTCAAAATTAGCCTTAAATAATAAAATAATTTGTGAAAGTTTGCGAATTATTTTATTTTGTTCATTGGCTATATCATTTTTAATATTCTGAATAGTATTTGCTAAATTAACGACCGTAAATGGTTCGATATAATAAGTTAATCCTGAAGCTGATCGATCATGGATAATCCCTCGAATTTCATTTTTATGACTTGTTTTAACCGGTATGAC
>DAHXLC010000321.1 GCA_027371815.1 Candidatus Melainabacteria bacterium
ACATAAATTATTTTTATATGGAATCAATCAAGACATTCAAGAATTAGCAAAATATTCTATTAGTAATTTTGCGATACGTGATATTGCTGTAAATGAATCATATATATTTGTTTCATGTATTGATGAAAATTTAAATTCATATATTCATATTATTGCTAAAGAATGTAAATCTTATAATGTTATTGCTCAGATTGCCTTACCTCATGATGGTATTACTTTTGCTATCGATAATAATTATCTGATTACTTGTGGCAAGAATAAATCTGGCACTGATATAGTACAGATTTATGATATTAAAAATATTAATAGTCCTAACTGTATCCAAACTTTTAATACCGTAAGCTTGGCTAATAAATTATCAGCTTACCAGAATCAATTTTGTATTGCTGGTCTTGGTTTACAGCTATTGATCAAAAAGTTTTAAAAGTTATACTATTTTATTATTGTTCAATTGATTCAATTTCCTGATTAAGGTCGCGAATAAAGATATTAGTATTTTCGTTAAATTCTCTTAGTTTAGAAGATAAGGCTAAAATTTTATTGGCTTTATGGTAATCTAAAGCTAAAAATGCTTGACTGCCAATAAGACTTAAGTTTTTTAATAGTCCTTCAATGTCATTATTTAAATTTGATATGGTTTTATTTAAATTTATATCTGTACTTGAATTATTTGAATTACTTAAACTTGATCGAGTTTCAATAATATTGGGGTTATTTGCTAAAACTGGTTTTTCGGGTACTGTTATTGGTCCATTAATAGGTGTAACGATTAATGGTATATTAGTCAAGGGGTCAGATTTTTGATTATTGGTTATATTTGAATTACTAAAATTTTCCTGATTTGTTTTTAAATTACTGGTTTTAGTTAGATCAAAATCATCAAAAATATCTTCTTCTTCTGACTCTACTGATTTTAATAAAATATCCTTAGTTTCTTGTGTCAAATTATGATTTGATATATTTAAGGCATTGTTATTATTTATAATAGTATCATCATTGTTAGTTAAGTTGTTACCAAGGCTCAATTCTGGTTTATGTTCACTAACGGTAGTTTCGTTAAAATTTGGTTTACGGTCTAATTCTAATGTTATCGAACTATCTGAATTTGGTTTATTTAATTCTAAAGTAGTATCATTATTTGATTCGCTATTATACTTGGCTGTTTCTAATTTGGGTGAATCTGCTAATGTGTTCTTGACAGTGTCAGAAGGTTTATCATTAGTCAAAATAGAGTTTTCTTCGACTTTAGTTTCAGGTTTAATTTCCTCTTTATTTGGTGATTCGGTTTTTTGAAATTCAAAAAAATTGTTGCCTTTTTTCTGGCTTGACCAGAATTGAGGTCCAGCATCAATTTTACTTAAGAGTTTATTTTTAATACTTTCAATATCTTCAGTATTGTCATTAAATTCTTGAGGCTTAAATTCTTCTACAACTTCATTTTGGGCTTCATGTTGATTATGTAATTCAGCTTGTTCTTTAATATGATTATTTATAATAGTTTTATTACTTAAATCAGCAAATTTTAATTTAGTTTCAGGAAATTCATTATTAGAAATAGCTTGAGTTAGAGCTTCAAAAATTCTTTTAGCTATTAAGGTTACAGCATTTTTTGGTAATATGTTATTATCTAAAGTCCATTTTAATAGTTCAGTATCAATTTCAATTTCAAGATAAGGTTTAAAATTATTAGGATTGGAAGAAAAACTAATTAATCGATCTACTGGTATTATATATCCTTTCAAATTAGGTTCATTACCCCTGATAATTAAAGTAATTCTTTTGGTTGATAAGCGGCCAAGCACAATATTATTACCTTGACTAGGATTTTTAAGTCCTTCTTTGGATATTGTTGGTCTAGTCCAAGTAAGTTCAGGTAATGTATTACGA
This sequence comes from Candidatus Melainabacteria bacterium, assembly GCA_027371815.1. Taxonomy (GTDB): domain Bacteria; phylum Cyanobacteriota; class Vampirovibrionia; order Obscuribacterales; family JAKAZS01; genus JAKAZS01. The sequence goes on from DAHXLC010000321.1 coordinate 1,888, forward strand.
TTGCTTTCATTATAAATGTAGCCTAAATCAATTAATTCATCAAATAATTTATCAATAAAAGTAATAAATATTTCATGCAAATTTTGACTATCATTATTTATTTCAACTAAACCTTGATCCATGGGTAATTTATTAGGATTATTATCTTTAAAAGAGTTAAAAACTTTGTTTTTCCATAATTTACTCAAGTCTTCAGAATTATTTTTAGCTTTATTATCATCAGTCTGGGCGCTTTTCATTTTAGTTCGGGTTGATGATTTTGTCGTTTTTGAATTATGTGACATTACTAATTCTCCCTTAGATGTAATTGATTTATTTGGTGATAATAATCTGGATTTTAAAAATACCTCAAGTTTAATTAACCCATTTTTAAGCGTAATTAAACCTTTATATTTTTGACCCATATAAAATTTTAGTTAAATTAACTAAAATATATCTACAATTTATTAATGTTAAGGATTATATATGAAAAATCTTGCTAATAAATATTAAAATCAATATTAGAACAATTCTCAAACTGGAGATTAAATAATTAAAATATGGATTTAGCTAAAACTGAGCAAATTATTATCAAGGGGGCAAGACAGCATAATCTAAAGAACATTGATTTAAATATCCCGAAAAATCAATTTGTCGTTATTACTGGTGTAAGTGGATCTGGTAAATCATCCCTGGCCTTTGATACAATTTTTGCTGAAGGTCAACGAAGATATGTTGAATCCTTATCTACGTATGCTCGTCAATTTTTAGGCCAATTAGACAAAGCTGATGTCGATTCAATTGAAGGCTTAAGTCCGGCAATTTCCATCGATCAAAAATCCAGTTCCCATAATCCAAGATCAACAGTTGGAACTGTAACCGAAATCTATGATTTTTTACGAATTCTTTACGCTCGTATTGGCACGGCTTATTGTGTTAAATGTCATAGTGAAATAAATCCTCAGACGATTGATGAAATTATTGATCAGATTTTAACTTTACCAATTGGTACAAAAATTCAGATTTTAGCGCCGATAATATCTGGCAAGAAAGGTTTATGGCAAAATTTGCTTAAGGATTTAAAATCACAAGGATTTGCCCGCATCCGTATTGATGGTGAAATCTTGGACTTAGACGAGAATATTGATTTTGCTAAAAATAAAAAACATAATCTTGATCTGGTGGTTGATCGCTTAATAATTAAAGAAAACAGCCGTTCGCGGTTAACTGATAGTACCCAAGTTGCTTTAAAATGGGGCAATAGTAATGTTCTGGTCAATTATCAGTTACCGGATAATAAGCCAATCAATAGTCTGGAACCTAGTGGAGAATTGATTTATTCAGAACAATTTGCCTGCAGCAAATGTAATATTAGTTTCACGGAAATTAGTCCGCGTATTTTTAGTTTTAATTCTCCGTACGGAGCATGTATTGACTGTCATGGACTAGGCTATGTAAGTGAAATTGATCCTAATTTAGTTATTCCTGATAAGTCTAAATCAATTTCGAATGGAGCTATTTATCCTTGGGCTAAAACAGGAAACAATTATTATCAACAGATTTTGATGAGTTTGGCTAAACATTATAAATTTTCACTTACAACAGCGTTTGAAAAATTAAATAAAATTAATCAAGATTTCATTTTATATGGTTCTGACGATACGATTAAAATGGTCCATGATTCATTTGATGGTCTTGAAACAGTTACCTATGACAAGGTATTCGAAGGCGTGATTAACAACCTGAAACGTAGGTATGAACAAGCTTCATCTGATAAAATCAAGGCTGAAATTGAAAATTATATGACTTATTTACCTTGTACTAGTTGTAATGGTAAAAGATTAAAGCCGGAAAGTTTAAGTATTAAAGTGAATCATCAGTCTATAGCGGATCTTTGTGATTTAACAATTAATGAAATATTTGATTTTTTTAGCAATTTACCTGACACCCTTACTGCAAATAAGAAAATTATTGCCAAACAAATTATTAAAGAAATAAGTGTACGATTAAAATTTCTCCTTAACGTGGGTTTGGATTATTTAAACTTATCCAGAAGAGCTAATTCTTTATCTGGTGGTGAAGCACAGCGCATTAGGCTAGCTACGCAAATTGGATCAGGATTATCAGGAGTTTTATATGTCTTGGATGAACCCTCAATTGGTTTACATCAGCGTGATAATGATAAATTAATCAGTACTTTAAAAAATTTACGTGATTTAGGCAATACCTTAATTGTCGTTGAACATGATGAAGATACCATTAAAGCTAGTGACTATATTATTGATATTGGTCCATTAGCTGGACTTCACGGTGGCAAGGTCGTTGCTACGGGAAATTTTGAAGCTATTTGTGAAAGTTTAGATTCTTTAACTGGGGCTTATTTATCACAGCGCAAAAGTATTCATTTGCCAAAGTCGAGGCGAACCGGTAATAACCTAGAATTAAATATTATAAATGCGTCTTTAAATAATTTAAAAAATATTTGCGCTGTGATAAATAAGCCCCAGTTAAAGAATCTAAACTTTCACAAATAGCTTCAAAATTTCCCGTAGCAACGACCTTGCCAC
>DAHXLC010000008.1 GCA_027371815.1 Candidatus Melainabacteria bacterium
GGCTTAACATTTAAAATAAATTTGTTGATTTGTTACCGGATTTATCTATAGCGATTTTGGCAAAGTAAAGATAGCTGCTTGACAGTTTAAACCAGGGTGTTTTTAACGAAGAATCATACGCTATCTTTACAATAATAACAAATTTTCTCTAATAATTATTGGAATACCCAACTTTAAGTTACGGAATCACTGAATTAATAGCTCGATAATATAATTATTAATTATATTATTGGTATAATTTCAAGAGAACTTGTGAATGTTTTTGATTAATATTTTTAATAAAAAATAGGAGTAAAAATGATACCTACTAAAGCCTATGCAGCAATGAAAGCTTGTGATGAGCTTAAACCCTGGTCTTTTAACCGTCGAGAACTTGGCCGTAATGACGTCTTAATTGACATAAAATATTGTGGTATTTGTCACTCTGATTTACATCAAGTTAAGGATGAATGGAGTAATGGAATATTTCCTATGGTTCCAGGCCACGAAATTGTAGGAGTGGTTAAAAGTGTCGGCAGTAAAGTTAATAAATTTAAAGTAAATGATCGAGTGGGGGTTGGCTGTATGGTTAATTCCTGTGGTGATTGTATCTATTGCGTGGCGGGTGATGAGCAATTTTGCGTCGATGGCGCTAGCTTTACCTATAACAGCACTGAATTTGGTGAACCAACTTATGGAGGTTATTCAACCCAAATTGTGGTTAATGAAAATTTTGTTTTGCAAATTCCCGATAACCTTAATCTTGAGGCTGCTGCTCCATTGTTATGTGCAGGTATTACAACTTATTCACCACTCAAGCAACATAAGGCTGGCCATGGCAAGCATGTTGCCGTAGCAGGTTTAGGTGGGCTTGGTCATATGGCCGTTAAGTTGGCTAAGGCTATGGGTGCCACTGTGACCGTGCTTAGTCGTGGTGAAGGTAAGCGACAGTCGGCACTAAATTTAGGTGCTGATAACTATTTGTCTACTAGCGATGCCAAAACATTTGAGGCTGGGGAATTGTTTGATATTATGATCGATACCATATCAGCACCACATAATTTTACTGCCTATATAAATTTACTTAAGCTTGATGGCGTAATGTCTTTAGTTGGCGCACCACCAGAGCCATCATTAATTGATACTACGAGATTAGTAATGAGACGTAAAAGTCTTACTGGTTCTTTAATTGGTGGTATTAAAATTACGCAGGAAATGCTTGATTTTTGTGGTAAACAAAATATTGTTTCGGATATTGAACTTATAAAAATTGACTACGTTAATAAAGCTTATGAACGCATGCTGGCAAGTGATGTTAAGTATCGCTTTGTCATTGATTGTTCATCAATTTAAGGAAAATGACCAATACTCAAAAATATAATTTTTTGCTAATAGCTTGTGCTTTGTTTTGTTTTTGGGTTATTTCAGCAAATATTCAAATTAATATTATCTCTATTGGCATAGATCCTTGTTATAAACTAGTTGCCAATTTGTATAATAGTGGGCATATTTTGGGCAAAGATCTTTTGTTTACTTATGGTCCCTTAGCGTTTATAGGCTTGGCTGAAAATATTGGTTTTAATGTTATCTATGCCACAGCTAGTTATTTGTTTTTTAAGGCTGTTTACTGTTTATCGCTTGTTTGTTTGATTTTTTTATTATATAGAAATAAACGTATTTGGGAAATAGCGGTGTTCTATATTCCGATTGGAATATTATTGAGTCTTTATAGTTATGCTAATAATTATTCGGTTTATTTGGGTTATGTAATTATTTTTACGATTATTAATTGCTTGTTATTATATCGACTGTACCCGAAAAACATTTTTTTGTATTTAGCTTTTAGCTTAACTTCATTTGTTGGTTTAATTAAGCCAGCTTTTTTGTTTTTAGGGTTAATTTGTCTGATTTTTTATTATTTACAACTGGTAATTGAAAAGCGGAAATTAGTTATTCCCATTAAGTTGTTTTTAGCTTTAACTTTACCGTATTTAATTTTATGGTATTTATTTATGGGCAATTATTTAACTTTAATTAAATATGTTAAAGCAACCATAGAGTTTGCTCTTGGCAATTCTGATGCCATGATATTTGGTTACTTGTATAATTGGCCAGCTTTAATATTAAGTATTTTATTGCCAGTTATAGCTTTGCTTATTGGTGTAACTAAAAAGTTAAAATCAGCTTTATTAGTAATTTATTTAACGGGAATTATATTCTGGTTAAAATATGTTTTAGCTCGTGTTGATCATATTTTCATTGAATTTTTACCGCTTTATTTTTACTTTATTCTTTTAATTGTTCTCTTTAGTGATAACCTAAAGAAATATTGTTTTACTTTAATATTAATTATTATCAGTATTATTTGTGTAAATTGGTATAGTCTTGATATATCAAGCTGTAATCAATTGAGAAATCCCTATTTTGCCTTTGACTGGCTGAAAACACATTTAAACAGTAATTGGCGATTAGGTAATATTTTTTATAAAAATTCAATTAAAACAATTGATGATCAAAGTTTTAATTATTTGAAAGCGCTTAAATTTGATAAAACACTTATAAATACAATTAACAATGATACTATAGACGCATATCCGTTTGACATGACTTGTCTGTTTGCTAATTCCTTAAACTACCATCCCAGGCCAGTTTTTCAATCTTATATTGCTTATTCGCCATGGTTAGATAAGCAAAATGAAATTTTTTTTAATGGTTCAAATGCACCTAAATATTTAGTTTGGACTACTGTAGGTCAAAATAAATATTTACGATCTATTGATAATCGGTATGTTTTAAATGATGAGCCTTTAACTATTAAAACTATATTTAGTAATTATGCGCTGATTTTAAATAGTTCTCACCTGTTTTTATTTCAACAGTCTAAAATTGCTTGTTCTGAAATTAAACTTAATGTCGTTAATGGCGCATGGAATGAATGGGTTAATATTCCGCAGGTTCAGTCTAGTGATGTGATTCGTGCGTCAATTTATATCGAAAATAACCTATGGGGAAATATTAAAAAAGCTTTATACCGAAATAGTTTAGTGTTTATTGATTATCAATTAGTCGATGGACAGATAATTTCACATACTTTACCCATAAAAAATGCTGTAAGTGGAGTTTGGCTTAATCCATATATTATTGATTTTGTCAGTTGTGCGAATAAATTAGTTAATAATTTTAATTTAAAATTTTGTCCTGATTTAATTTTCAACATTGAAGCTCATGACAACTTGGTTGTTAGTGGTTGGTGTGGGTTGAAAAATGCTAATGCAGATAATTATAATGTATATGTGGTATTACAAAATGACAAAACGCATCTTTATTATACTTTCAATACCAATAGTTGTTATCGCCCGGAAGTAACGGCATATTTTCATAATAAGCTAAACTATGATAATAGTGGCTTTGAGACTAGATTGTCTAATTTGCCTTTAGGTAAGTATAAAATCGGTTTAAATTTAGTTGGTAAGAATAATAGTTTTTTTACTTGGACTAATAGCTCAATAACTATCAATCATTATAAGCCTGTCAATCAGTCTTTCCTTAAAACTAGCTTAGTTAAATCAATTCGCTTTAGAACTATTAACTTAGGTCTGTTTAAAAAAAATATTAAAATTCAATTTTTGAAAGATCTAAATTTATTGCCACGTGAATCTTTGCCATTGAAATAATGAGTGAGAGATTAAGTTTATTTATAAGTATTTTAGGATTTTAATATCTGTAAAACATGATTGGCTCCAAATAAATCAGCGTAATTGGTGTTAAGAAAATTTACCTTAACGGATTCTAAACTGTTTAAAATGGGCTGTAAAAATTCATGTTCGTTACAATGAGGGCCTTTTAAAGGAAAAATGCGTACCTCCTGGTGTGACACTCTGATTAATTCTAGGATCGCCTTTTGATGAAAAGCCAGATCAAATTTACTTTCTAAATGCATGCCACCATATTTATAATCGCTGTATAAAAATAAAAAATTACTTGATAAGACTAAATCAAATTGATTATCTTTAAATGGTAAGTTTGGTAATTTATATGGCAAGTAACGTGATTGTTTTAAGCCTAATTCGTAATCATTAAGAAAAATACTTATGGCTTTTTCCTTTTCCGTGCGATAGTTAACCATATCGCGTTTGATTTTAGCCAGGTGTGGCAATTGTTCTTGAAGGTTACAACAGTCATTTAAATCTGTTAAGATAATTTCTTGGATTTTGCTGTACGAATTCTCGTATACTGGATCAATACCAATGGCATTTATATTCTGGGCATTGGCTTCAGCAATAAATGAGGCTGGGCCAGATGGACAATCAAGAATTTGTTTTCCCTTTAAAAGGGAAAGGTCTAAATTAAACATATCTTTATATTCTTTTAAAGTTCGCCCAAAGAATAAAACTCGTTCAAAGGTAAATGAGTTTTCGCGGTTAAAATGATTAGTATTAGTCACTTAAAATATAGTTTATGAATGGGTGGACGAATTTTTTTTAATTATTGATTATACTTGTATATTGTAAGTAGAATATTACTAAATTAGCTAATTATCGTTTATGTCTGAAACACTAATTAACATCCTAGACCGCATTGATTTTTTAGGTAAAGCCATCAATCATCATCGTTTTTGTTATTACATACTTGACAATCCGGAAATTAGTGACAGTGAATTCGACAAGTTATATCAGGAATTAACAGAGTTAGAGGCCAAGCATCCGGATTTAATTAATCCTAATTCACCAACTCAAAGTGTGGGATATAATCCTAGTACTGATTTTCGTTCAATAAAACATGAGCGACCCATGCTTAGTCTGGATAATGCTACTTCAATTGAAGACATTGCGCATTACCTTCAGAAAATAAATAAAAATATTTCTGGCAACGCTGATTTTAATAAATTTTGTTATTTAACTGAACTTAAAATTGATGGATTATCGTTATCATTAATTTATGAACATGGCCAATTGACGCAAGGGCTTACTCGTGGTAATGGCAGTTATGGTGAAGATATTACCTTAAATGTTAAAACGATAAAAACTATTCCCAAAACATTAAACATTTCAACAATAGAAGATTTACCGCAAAACATTGAAGTGCGTGGCGAGGTTTATATGCCAGTTAGTAGTTTTAATAATCTTAATGAAGGTTTAATAGCTAATGGCCATAAACCTTTTGCTAATCCAAGAAATGCCAGTTCCGGATCCATCCGGCAAAAAGATCCTAAACTGACTTTAAAGCGTAATTTAGCTTTTTTTGCTTATTTTTTATATGATAATGAAAAACCTTTAAGTCATCATTTTGATCAAACTCAACAATTAGATATATTGCAAAAGCTTGGCTTTTTGGTTGAGCCTAATTATAAACTATGTCAAAATTTAAGTGAAATTGAATTATTTTGTAATTATTGGGATAAGGCTAGATTTAATTTGGACTATCAAACTGATGGTTTAGTTATTAAATTAAATAATGCTCAATTCTGGGAGGAGCTTGGCTCAACAACGCATAGTCCAAGATGGGCTATTGCTTATAAATTTCCACCACAACAAGCTTCTACGATATTGGAGTCCATTGATTTTGAAATTGGTCGCACTGGCGTGGTTACACCAGTAGCTAATTTGTATCCAGTAACCTTAGCTGGTTCGGTTGTTAGACGGGCGACCCTCCATAATTATGATCAAATTAAACGCCTGGATATTAGGCTTGGTGACACGGTAATTATTGAAAAGGCTGGTGAAGTTATTCCGGCAATAGTTAGTGTTGATTTGTCGCAACGGTTAGCTAATGCTCAACCGGTTGAATATCCTCAATACTGTCCATCGTGCAGTAGTGAATTAAGGCAATTAGATAATGATGTGGCTTATCGCTGTGTTAATTATTATGCTTGTCCAAGTCAAAAATTACGCAGGCTTGAGCATTTTGTAAGTCGGGAGGCAATGAATATTGAAGGGTTAGGTGTAAGCTTACTTAAAAAACTTTTAGATGCGCATTTAATTAATTCACCTGTTGATATATATAAACTAACCCAAGCTAATTTACTTAGTATTGAAAGAATGGGCATAAAATCAGCGGGTAATATTTTAGTTAATATTGAAAAATCCAAAGAAAATGATTTAAATCAGTTGATTTTTGCTTTAGGTATCAGGCATGTGGGTTTAAATACGGCTAATCTTTTAGCTAGTTATTTTAAAACATTGCCTAATCTGGCGTTAGCTAAAATTGATGAATTAGAAGCTATTGAAGGGGTTGGTCCAATAATTGCTCAGGCAATTGTAAATTATTTTAGCGATCCCCATAATATTCTGTTAATTGATGAGTTGGAATCAATCGCCGTAAATACCAAGGTTATTGAATTGAATTTGTCTAATTCCGGAAAGTTAAATCAGAAGTCTTTTGTTTTAACTGGGCAATTACAGTCGCTTACAAGATTGGCCGCTAGTGAATTAATTAAGGCTAGGGGCGGAATTTTCAAGGATTCACTAACAAGTAAAACCGATTATTTAGTGGTGGGAGACAATCCGGGGTCGAAATTGTTAAAAGCGCAAAAGTTAGGTATAATGATTTTGGATGAGACGCAATTTAAAGAACTTGTTAATGATGGGGCCTAATTAATGCATAAATTTTTCTTCCACCCTTTTACTGTTGCGGTTTTTGGCTTAGTGGTAATTATGGGTTTAATCGGTATCTTATTCGTATTGCCCTTATATTGTATCCATACAACTTGGAATTTAGTGTTGGTTCATTACTGTGCTTTGCCATTTATAACTGTTTATCAGGCCTTGCTGCTTTACTTGGCATTGTTGATCGTTGTAGTTTTAGCTTTACGCAAGCTAAACTTTAATAAAGATAACCTTGTTTGATATGAGTTTAAAATTATGTCTGATAAGAAAATCCAGAATTTAATTTTATGTTTTAGCCTTTTTAATACTTTGATAATCCCTTTAGTAATTAGCCCAAACAATTGCGCCTTGGCTAAAAAAAATAAGGCTAGTTCTACGGTTGAGCCATCGGAAAAAAATTATAAAGAGGGTTTAAAAGCCTATGATATTAAAGATTATGAAAAGGCTATTGATTCATTCTTACAGGCAATTTATTTCGCGCGTAATAATTATTCCCCTAAATCATATTATTATTTAGGTTTAAGTTATGGTAATTTGAAAAATGATAATAAGGCTATCGAAGCCTATAAAAAATGTATCGAGCAAAGTCTTGAACCAGTTCCTGATGCTAAAGTTGAATTGGGAAAACTTTATTTAAAACAAAACCGGCTTAATGAATCTATGACGATTGCCAATGAAGCTTTATGTGATTATGCTGGTCATGGCTATAGAGCGCAGAATCTTTTAGGCTTAGTCATGGAGGCTATGGGTGATTTTGATTCGGCTAAATGGCATTATGAAGAGGCTTTAGGGACTAGACCTTGGACTTATACGGTAGCCTGGCAGAATTTAGTTGAAAATGCCATGAAACGAAAACAATTTGGTGAAGCGGTCAATAATATTAACGCTTTATTTATGAGTGAAAAACCTTTAAAAGGAGTAGATTTTGAACGAATGCATTTAGATCTAGGTGTGTGTTATTTAGCTAAAGGTAATACTCAAGGAGCTATTGATGCCTGGCATCGGGTTTTAGATTATAACCCTAATAATCAACATGCCCATTTTCAGCTGGCGGTTTTGTATGACAGTGAGAATCATATATCTTCTGCTATTAAAGAATATCAAGGTTTTATTGCTAGCGCCCCTAATGATGCTAAAGTGCCTAAAATTAAAGAACGGATTATGATGTTAACACAGAAAATTGGTGAGAATCAAGCCTTAAAACCGGTTCAACCGTCACCATATTCGCTAACTCCAACCTTACCTAATAATTCGGCAAGCTCCCGACAAATGCCAACAGTAAACCAACAGTATCCACGTGAAACAGATTCGGGATTTTAATTTTCTATTTGGGTAATTAATATTTGTAAAAAAGGTTTAATATAAAATTCTTTTTTTATTAATTTAATTAGCTCTTGTCTTAAAATTTCAGTTTCAGCTTCTAAGTCAAAACTGTTTTTAGCTTTAGCACTAGCTAGTCGTAAAACAATAATTTCTTCAATTTGTTGAATCACCATAGCCCATTTAGGGCTAAATCTAATGCCGTTAGCGTGTTCTTCAATATTGATTGGCGGTACTAGCAGATAATCCTTTAATACTATACTAAGTGAAATAACACCTTCGTAACACAAGGATCTTCTTTCTTTGACTGAAGCTGTTGAAATTTTTTCACCTTGTTTAGTACTGAAATAAACCAATGAGTTTTCGATTTGATTTAAACTAACATTATTTTCGCTATTGTTTAAGCAGAAAATATCACCATTGTTTAAAATTTTAGTTTTAATCGTTAAATTATTATTAGCTAAATAGGCATGTTGATAAATATGTCGATATTCACCAATTGTTGGTATGAAAATATCTGGATTAATTATTGAAAGCATTAATTTTAAATCTTCTTGGCTGGCATTATCATTTACATATACATTAAATTCTGGCTCTTTGTATAGAGTTATATCCATAGCTAAAAGCTTATCGGATATTTTGGCAATAGTTCTTTTTTGACCAAGGGTAATTTCACTATTGTATATTAATATATCACCAGTTTGCGGAATTATATTTTTGTGATTTAGATATTCAGTTAAGCCAGTCAAAGCGTTCCCTAGATTACCGGTAATTAAGATAAATTGTCGATGCTTGCTGGTATCAGAATTTGAAGTTATGAGTTGGAAATCTAGCGGTTGATATAATGCATTGTAAGTGTTTAAATAACTAGTTAAAAACTCACTGGTAGTATAAAGATTAAGTTTAAAGCGATTGGTTAAATTTTGAATTAGTCTTATTCTGGCAATATTTAACTGGTTAGTAATAAAAATGATGCGGTTATTGTTGTTAATTAATATTTGATTATAGGATTCTTCTAAATCTAATTCATCCTGACTGTATCCGTAATTTTCAATCCCGGCTGAAGCACTTAAGAGGCAGATTGGTTTATTGGTTTTTTTGAGACTGGTAAAAGATTTAAAATTTATATTATGACTTTTATCAGAATTTTGACCAATTTTAAAGGTTGATGTGTATAATACAAGACCTTTATCACATTCGATTTTAAGCATAAATTCATCAGCGTCAAATAAGGGAACCCACTCAATATTAAAAGGCCCAATTGAGCTATTAAGTTCAACTATTTTAGTTCTCAAGGTTACATTGGTAGCATAGTCATTAATGGTATCGGCCTTAATATCTGACTGATATTGATGGAGCAGATTAACAATAAATTTTGGGGCTAAAATGACAGGAATATCAACATGATGAAGAAGATAAAAAATACTGCCATTGTGAGTTTCTTTGCAGTTTGAGAGCACCAATGCCAGAATACTTTCCTGATTATTTTCTAAAAATGTTGTATTGGGAAAAAGTAAATCAACACCAGGTAAATTCACTTTAGGATAGGCTGCACCACAGTCAATAATTAAAATTTTTCCTTGGTAAACTAATAAATAAATAATAGCACCAATTTCAGATTGGCCACCCAGGGGGATTAAATATAACTTTTCGGGATCAAGATCATTTATCGAATTTAGATTTTGTTTCATTAAGCTTTATGAAAAGTTACTGGAAGTGAATTTGATGGTATTTATTACATAATCGTATAAGTCTATTGATATTGGCTTAGATTATTATTAGGCTTGTCCACCAGTTTGATACTAGTGTTTATTTTACGTTTTAACTCTGGTATGGCTAATTTGGTGCTAAGTTTTCCTTTCTCGATGGCTGAATTTACATCAGAGATTTTAGTTGATACCAGTTTAATTCCGTTTAAATAAGGATGGATGACAAAATCGGCTGATCGAAGTGGTCTTTCATCAACTCTAGCTAACTGAAGGTTTACCAGTCTTTCACTAACAGAACCCAGATGTCTAAATCGATCTGGATGAAATTTAATCGTATATTCATCAACATCTGAAGCAATGACAAAGTCGGCTCCCATGTCGCGAACTCGATCGACGGGAAGATTTTCAACAACACCGCCGTCGACAAACAATTTCTCTTCAATATAGACTGGTTTACGTAAGACGGGTATGGCAGAACTGGCTTCAATAGCCAGTCCTAAATTGCCATGATCAATGGGATAGGTTTTGCCATCAGTTAAATTAAGGGCTATAGCACAGAATTTAATTGGAAAGGTTTCAATATTTTTATTACAGGAAGGAATTTTTGAATTTAAAAATTGGGCAAATCTTTTCCCCGTATATACTCCTTCATAAGGATGATATCCGAATAGTCGAAATAATAAGGCTACGGGAGTGCCAATTAATTTAACCGGTATTGGTGTTGTAAAATAGGCATGAAGTAGGGATTTATTGATGATAATTGTTTCGATTTCATCAATGGGCATGCCGGCAGCGTATAAACCACCAATAATTGCTCCGATACTGGTGCCGGAAATATAAGAAATTTTAATGTTGTTTTTTTCTAATTCTTTAATAACCCCAATATGGGCAGCCCCACGCGTTCCACCGCCGCCTAAAGCAAGACCGATTTTGGGTTGAGTTTCCCGTTGTTGGTTATTGATGTCGTCGAGCGAATTGGCTAAGCCTAAATTGGTTAGGTTAAGACCGATAATTATGGATAAACAAATTTTATAGCGATTTGAAAAAAAGGTAAACATATTTGTGGTTAATTCCAATTCCATTGCATTCGCGCTGGAACTTGTAAGCTTAATCGGGATACGGCCTCATCAAAAGCGATTTTTTTGGAATTGGCTAAATTAAGTAAGGCCATAGCGTCAGCCTGGTTAATAATACCTTCTTTATGTAAAGAGTAGGTTCTAAGGGAAATATTGAGCTCAAGTTCATTAATGAGTTGTTTTGCCAAAAGTTTTTTGCTTAGTTGAATACCCGTGTCTTCGTTACTGCCGTTTACACTTAATAATTTATCTTTAGGAACAATTTTACAATTTTCCAGTAATTCAAATAAAGATAAAGGTGGTGAATCTAATTGAGGGTTTGGATTTAATTCAGCTAAAGCCTGGAATACTGATATTCCTTTATTCTTAATTTGTCTTAAGGCGCTACTTGCGTGATAGCCTCTGATTGTAGGACTAGCTACCATGTCTAAAAGACTATGGGCAGCTTCAATTACATCAGGTGTCAGTAAATTATTTTTTACGAGAATATTGGCAATAGAAGTACCTTCGCTTAATTCCAGTTCAAAACATTCAATTAACTCAGTATCCGAGACTAATTTAGATAAAGCAATTAATTCTGACAGTTTTAGAGATGTACCAGTATTTAAAAATTTAATACCTTGTTCAAATAAAATTTGTTCGGGATTAATTTGCCTGGCATGAGCTGTTTTTAGGCATTTAAAAATCAAGTCATCATTTAAATTTAATTCTTTGCGTAATTGAAGCAGTGAAAAAAATATCGTTATAGTTTGTTTAGTTAAATAGCGGTCTAAAATTAAGGCACGGCTTAAATGAATTTGATTAGCCAGAGATTTCTTGTAGACGACTTGTAATTGCTCTTTATTAATCAGGTTGGATTTTAGAAGAAATTCCACAAAGATTGTTTGCGGAATTTGGGTTTCATCGTTGTCAGTAGCTTTGGTCTGAAATTCTGGATTCTGTTGGACAATTTGTAAGGCATAATCTAACGATTCGTTTTGTGAGCGAACTAGTTTTATTACTTCTTGAGCCTGTTGTTTATTTAAATGACCTAATTTTATTAGGTGAGCTGTTTCGCTAATTGGTTGCAAACTTTCATGACTAATAAAATTTAGCATGATTAGCGATCGTTCAAGTGATACACCTAACTTTTTGGCTGTCTTTTGTGCTTCATCAATTTCTTCGCATTTAACAGCTCGTGTTGAATTTAATAAATCAATAAGAGTATCATCAAGAACTTTATCCGCCATGTTACCTGTACCCGAGCTATGTTTTAATAGAATAAATTACAATAATTATATACCAAGTAAATATTGAAAAACTGCTTATGCGATATATACTTTAAGCTATTTAACATTTGCATTTTTACGGAATTAATCTTGTTTAAAATTTAGTGAAGCCGAATTAATGCAATAGCGTTGACCGGTTGGGGCTGGTCCATCATTAAATAAATGACCTAAGTGGGCGCCGCATTTTTTACAGACAACTTGCGTCCTTTGCATGCCATAACTATTGTCAGGTATTGTTTCAATTGATTCAGTATTGGCGGGATTGTAAAAACTGGGCCAGCCGGTTCCGGAATCAAATTTAGTATCTGATTTAAATAATTCAGCCCCGCAACAGGCACAGTGATAATTGCCATTTTCGTGATAATTCCAATATTTACCGGTAAAAGCTGGCTCAGTACCTTTTTTCCTGGTTATTTGATATACGTAAGGCGGTAATACTTTTTCCCAGTCAGTATTAAGTTTGTTGGCATTGGCGGGATTGTTAGCTGGATTAGTTGAATTCTGACTAGGTAATCCTGGTGCACAGGAATTATTATCCGCAAACATTGAATTTACTCCTAAAACTAGTAATAGAGAAAGTAACTGCCATAATAACACTTTTTTGTTCATTAAATTACCTTAAACTGACCTGAGGATTAAAATAAGTTTAGATTATAATGTTGTAATAATAATTATAATCTAAAAATCTAAAAACACCGCTTAATTTTGTTAAGCGGTGTTTTGTGGTGTATTAGGTATGGAGGAAACTAAGCTTTACAACTATGCTTAGAACTCGTAATAATATAATATCAGTTATAAAACTTTTAAATTGTAAATTAAATTAAAGTCTTAAATTTTAAATGACTTAAATACTTGTATTTAAAATGATTAAAATTTATTAATTATCTTGGAGATAGCCATGGTTTATTAAAAATCGGTTTTTCCATATTTAGTTTATCATTGTAAATAAAATCAAATCCAGTTGTCAAATCGTCATTTGTTTTGGCAATATCTTTTTGGGCGGTAATTTTAATATTACTAGGAGAAAATAAGTACACCTGGTCGCTTAATTTATGAAAATCGCCATCTAAAGCTTTAGATGCACCAGCAACAAAATCCACTAAACGATTGGCATCAAATTTTTTCATACTTTCCAGGCAAATTGTTGTAGCACCACGATCTCTTAAGCATTCTACAATATCAAGGGCTTCGTCAAAGGTCAATGGATTGAATATTGAAATTTTAGAATTACTGCGAACGTTTCCATTGGTACTATAAGCCGATAATTTATTTTGTACACCTGGAAAGTATGAAAAAATTTGATGCCAATCGTTTAGTGGATTTTGTTGCTGGTGCATCTAAAGCTTTAGATGGCGATTTTCATAAATTAAGCGACCAGGTGTACTTATTTTCTCCTAGTAATATTAAAATTACCG
>DAHXLC010000011.1 GCA_027371815.1 Candidatus Melainabacteria bacterium
CCATAAAGTTAAGCCATTTAGTTATATTAGGTGATAATTTTGGAAAAAATTGGCGTAAGATATCATTGGCGGTTAGAGCTTTAAGTGATTGTAAATATATTAAGGTAAGTGGAGCTGCTGCCCGACTAGTATTAGTTTGAACAATTTCACTGCTTACTTGTTTTAAAGCCAGATAAGATGGATCAACTAAATTAGGTAATAAGCGAAAAGAAACTCGAATCGGTGAGTAATCTATTGAATTATTTAATGCCAAAATAGAGCTTGAATTTAAGCGAGTCGGTTTTTCATGTCTTATTGTCAGCAATAATTGAGTTCGAAATAGTGGATCGGATAATTTCTTTAAAAATTCATCTGGGTTAATATTTTGTCCAAAAAATTTTGAACTTAATTCATTAGGATATAATTTGTTTTGGCCTAAATTATTGAGACTAGGAAAAATAGCACTTTGAGCCGAACTAACCCGTTTCCATAAACTAAGACCTGATTCAGTATTTAATTTCGCATTAGCAATAGCTCTACATAATAAAATAGATCTACGAAAATTATTAACCTGTTCTTGATCACTATCTTCAATTAGAGGTAATTCAAGACAACTTACATAGTATAAACATTTAATTAAATTATTTACGCTTTTATCAGAATTATAAAAACCGGTTGGAATTTTATTAATTTGAGCAATATTTGGATCAGTCGTGTTCGCAAATTGCTTATAGATAATGGGATCAAGAATAAATAATGCCGTTTTGATAAATTTACTATTTTCTTTGATATCTGCTTTTATATTTACATCTTCGCAAATTTTATAATCAGATTCGCTTGCTATAAGCATAGCTTTCAGGCAGTTTTTTAAATCGTAATAAAGAAAATTTTTAGCAACATTAAAACTAATACTATTTCTAACGCCCATATAACAATGCCAAATATAATCAAGCGTAATATAACTGGTTTTATTAATTTTACGGTTGTATTGATAAATATCACTCATTAATTTAAAATCAGTATTATTAACTACAACAAAATAACTTTTATTTAATAAAGCGATACTGCTAGTAGTTAAACCTTTAATTTTCATACCTTCTAAATTAACAGCTTCTAAATAAGTGTAAGGATAAGAACTTGGTAAAACCAATTCATTAAAACTGGGAATTTTAGGAGGTGGCATGTGACTGCGGAAATTTTGTAAAGAATTATTCTTAATTGAATTCTTCGGTAAGGTAATAGTCGTTTTAGAATTGTCAATATATTGCTGGGCTATTACGCTAACCGTAATAAATAAGTTAAAAATCAACAAGAGATAAAAATATTTTTTAATTTTCCTAATCATATAAATTCACAAAACTAACCTGTAAAATACCATTTAGACAATTAATTTTATTTAAAAGGTCGGCATCTAGATTTTCATCCAATTCGATAACCATCATTGCTTCTTCGCCTAAATTTTTTCGACTAACGGTCATTGAACTTATATTTTTCTGATTATCTCCTAGTATTAAAGCCACTTTAGCAACCATACCAGGTTGGTCGTTATGTCGCGTAAAGAGCATATATTTAGCAGGCGCTAAATTGACATTAAATTCATTGATTTTAGTTATAACTGGTTGATCTTGGTTAAGTACTGTTCCATCAATGGAAATAAAACCAGCTTTGCCATTTAAGACAATATTTAATTCGTTAAAATCATTTTCAGTATGAAAAAATTTCGAATCACGAATATTTATGCCATGCTCATTAGCAACATAAAAGGCATTAATAAAATTAAGACCTTCAACAGTGCTATTAAGAGCTCCTTTAATCGTAGCTGCAGAAAGGCTTATGGTGTCATATTTAGCAAGATTACCGCTGACACTAATTTGGATTTCGCGAATTTCGCTATTAATAAAAGACGCGGCAATTGAAGCCATACTTTGAGCTAATTTGATATAAGGACTTAGGATTTTTAATACTTCGGGATTTAAATAAGGTAGGTTAACAGGACTTTTACTTATTCCGGTTAATAAGTATTCTTTTAATTGGCAGGCCAAATCAAGCGCAACATTTAATTGAGCTTCAAATGTTGAAGCCCCGAGATGAGGCGTTAAAATAATTTGATCATTAAATTCTAACAATGGCGAATCATTAGCTAAAGGTTCTTCTTCAAATACATCCAAAGCGGCTCCTTTGACTTTGCCGTTTTTGATACTCAGAGCCAGAGCCCTTTCATCTATGATACCACCACGCGAAGTATTAATAATACAGACTCCATCTTTAAGCCTATTGAGCACTGAATGATTAATTAAATTAGTCGTTTGCTTAGTTTTTGGTGTATGAATCGTTATAAAGTCAGCTGATTTCCAGATTTGTTCTAGATCAACTAAAGTTATATTCAAATGTTTAATACTATCATTATCGATTAAAGGGTCATAAATAATAACTTGCATCCCAATGGCACTAGCCATATTAGCTACACGACGGCCAATTTTACCAAAGCCAATAATCCCTAAAGTCTTATTAAACAATTCTGTGCCTAGAAATTTTGAGCGCGTCCATTTACCCTCTTTAACCGATTTATCTGCTTGAGGGATTTTACGAGCCAAACTCATCATTAAGGCAACTGTATGTTCGCTGGCACTAGCGGTATTGCCTTCGGGTGAGTTTAAGACTAAAATGCCTTTTTGGGTAGCTGCGGTTACATCAATATTATCAACACCGACACCCGCTCGACCAATGACTTTAAGCCGGGCGGCTGTGTTAATTATACTATTATCAACTTTGGCTCTTGATCTTACTAACAGTCCATCATAATCTTGGATAGTTGCTAATAATTCATTTTGAGTAATAGCTGGTTTGTAAGTTAGATCAAGACCTTCATTTAAAATATTTAAGCCTTCTTGACTTATCTCATCAGCAACGAGAACTTTAGGGTTGAGTTTCATTTTGCTTCCTTAAATTTAACGATTGCTTAACAGCAATTTATGGCTTACATGTTCAACTAATTCTGTTTCGGAAAAATAGATAATATTAGGCTTAGAGCTTAGCCAGTTATTAATGCCGTTATTATAGTAATTAGACATTAATTGACCGGATTGACCCGGGGTTAAATTATAATAAATTTCATTTGAATTAGCCATATCAATCATTAAGTTAAATACTGATCCACAATTTCCCTTATAATAAAGAGCTTTATTTTTTTGAGGTTCGACATTAACCATTTTAACAGAATCGTTATCAAAACCAATTGGGAAAGGTCCAAAATCTAAGAATGGTAAATTAAAATTTGCATCCTTTAATATTAATTTTTTTAAGAAGTATTGAAAGGTGACTTTGTGATTATTTTGCCAATTAAGTTTATTTAAATCACCATATTTTATTCTAAGCTTGGCCAAGGTATCTAAATAAGTAGTAAGGATACACATCTTAAATGAAGTTTCTCCTGTTGGCAACCATTTTGCATCATTATTTTGAATAATTTTAGCTATACTACTTGTCCAAGATGGATATAATTCCTGGTATTTAAGCGTTAAGTTCGAACCAAGTTTAGGTGTAAGCATATTATTGAGCATAGTCTGCATAAATGTTTCATAAATACAGGCAGCTGCACTATCGCCACTAATATTTCCGTCAAATGAATTGCTTATATTTAAAGAATCATTTAAATATTTATCTGAATAATTAGCTTCTTTAATGATAGTTTTGATTTGTTTCATAATTTTTAGAGAAAGTAAATTATAAGCTGATGATTCTATTTCATTTAAAATCGGTAAACTAAAAAGCCTGCCTTGGTTAATATTATTTTGAATTAATACTTGTATGGCATAACCTTGATTTAAATTATTGATAACCTTAACGGGCATATTTAATAAAGACACTAAATATTCATCATTTTGGATAACCGGAATTTTTAGTGGGCTTTGACCATTTCCATCTTGATATGAATAATTAAGTTTATCGCCTTCAATACAATTGCCCATTATATTTGAGGGCTCAAGGTTGGCTTTGGTAAAGTAACCGACTAGCAAAGACAATATCTGGTTATTACTTTGCGCAATTAGATATTGACGTGGCGAACCCAAGTAATTGTTTAGGGCTTGAGTAGCTGAAGATAATGTTTTGGCTAAATTTAGATTTAAATTAGTTTCCATTGAATGGGATTGACGAAAATAATTAGGCCAGTATAAGACAACACCAACATCTTTTTGGCGACTAATAATTGGCCCATTGCGGGTTATCTCGATGGGATAATCAATGTCTTTATAAAATCTAACGGGTATTTTAGTATTTATAATTTGAGATTTTAAATACCCTTTAGGACTTAGATAGTAATTGGATAAATTTGTCGAGAATTTTTCTAAGATTAATTTTTGATTATTAATTTTTAAATCCACTTCACTAAAAGCCAATTCATTATTTCGACCAATAACTATCCCTGGAATGCCTGGATACGTAGCTCCGACTAATTTAGTATCAGTGGAAATTAATGAACACAGATACCATAAACTTGGATTTGTAAATGAATCATGTTTAGAACAGGCTAAAAGAGACCCGTGACTACTAGAACTTTTTCCGGCAATGGCAAAAGCATGGCTGCCAAAAAGTGTCGCTGGTTGATTAAAATTAGGATTAGGTTCAATGATATTATAGATTTCCGGAATGATTTTAGAATTAAGCACTTTGTTGAAGTCATTATTTTGCCTTGAATTATTTTTTTGAGAATTGTCAAAGAGGTCTTGGCATAATGCAGAAGGTAGCTTATTAGTAATTTGATTTTGCAGCTTAAAATATTCAAAATTGTCGTTTGCGCGATAATTTAAATATTCCATAATGGCAATTGAATCAATACCAGTCCATGGCTGCGGATGGTAATTTAAAAATTTAAACTCAAAGGGTAATTTATCAAAGTTGTTAGCTAGGTATGCATTAATACCATTGGCGAAGGCATCTAGATAAATTTTATTATTGTAACTTAAATTATCATATTCTTGCCTAGCTCTATTTTGAAAGTTTAAAGCGACACTTAATTTATCGGATGGAATTGTAACCGGACCAAGAATTTGAGACAAACGTCCACACGCTAATCTGCGTAAAATATCCATTTGAAACATTCGATCGCAAGCAGTTACATAGCCTTGAGCAAGAAACATATCTTCAAGATTTTTAGCCTTGATGTAAGGTATTCCATTACTATCATATTTAATTAGAACTATACTTGACAATGCGCGAATAGTAGTTACACCATCAAGTTTTGGTAATGACAAATTGGTTAAAAACCAAATATAGCTAAAACAAAATATGGTTAATGCAAAAAAAATAATTAGCCAGAGTTTTTTTTTCAAGAGTTAAATTACAAAGGGAAGATTAACTATAGTTAAATATTTTACCTGAACTTTAGTCATACAAGTAAGCTTAACTTATTCATTCTAGATAGTAATCAATATTTTTAAATTTAAAATTAAGGTAAATTAATAAACTATTTCAAAATTTGGCGAATGATTCTCAATCTGTTCAAATTGTGTAACCTAGATTATAAACAAATTGGCAATTTAGAAAAATCCACCCATACTCCCCATTCCACCATAACCGCCATAACCATAGCCGCCATACATCATGGGATACATCATTGGTGACATCATACCCATCCCACCCATACCACCCATACCACCTGAGCCCTTCATCATCATATACATTCCAGCGTAAGGAGCCAGTCTTAATGCCGTCATGCCAAGGCCTTTGCCGATAGCGCCTAAGGCCGGGTGGCCTTTACCAGTATTACCTGTTTGATTGTTGTTTTGAGCATTGTTAGCATTACTGTTGTTATTTGCATCAAATCCGCTTTCCACCGACTGTAATTGAGAGTCTAGATAGCTCCCTGGAGCCCCATTATTAGGCGTGTTATTATTTTGTAATTGTTGATTTAAAACGGCTTGTCCCTGATAGGACTGTGAATTATTGGGCATTTGGCTATTGTTGCCGTATTGGCTGTTCGGGTTATTTTGATTATAAAGATTTGCATAAGGTGAAATTGGAGCTACTGGCATTGAATTGCCATAAGTATTTTGTGGGGAAAGCTGTCCTTGATTATTACTGCCATATGGTAATACCGGCGAATTGGGAGCGGCTTGCGGAATTGACTGATTATTGGCGTATGGGTTCTGCACTGATTGCGGAAACTGAATATTATTGCCAGGGTTTTGCGGCATGGCATTATTCATTTGCCCGTAATTACTAGGATTTTGGTTCGCATTTTGTAAAGGTGATAAACCTAAATTATTACTAGAATAATTGCCGTTGTTTGAATAAGTCTGATTATTTTGGCTATTGCCTAAATCTAAACCCGGTACAGCCTGGCCAAACACCGGTACCGTATAGGCTAAATAGCTTAAATTGGCAACTAACAAACTGATTTTAAAATGCTTGTTCATAATTTTGTACACTGGAACTAATATTATTAATATATATGCCCTGTATAGTTAAATTTTAAACATTAAATTTATTTGGTTATACTACAACACTAACCTTTATTTTTTTGATTAATCGATTTTTTTAAACTTTCAACAGCAATTTTTAACTGAAGATCGTTTGTTTTAGACTTATCAATGTTAACCGATTCTTGTAAACTAGTCCACCACGGGCCTAAATGGTTTTGATAATCTTTATAAGTCAAATTAACTACTTCATCAGGTTTAATGCCAACTTTATTTATATCAGTTCCGTTAGGTGTTAGATATCGAGCTATAGTAATGTTAACACCGCTGCCATCTAACAAATGATAGACTCCTTGCACCAGTCCTTTGCCATAAGTAGTTTCACCAATTAATTTAGCTCGCTTGTTTTCTTTTAAAGCAGCTGAGGTAATTTCTGAAGCAGAGGCACTGCCATGATTAACAAGAATAACTAAAGGTTTATCAAAAATAGGTTTACCATTACAAGGAGCGGTCGATTTGTAACCATGTCGATCCACTGTAGACACAATATTACCAGTATTTAAAAATAAACTGGAAATATTAATAGCATTATTTAATAACCCACCTGGATTATCCCGTAAATCTAAAATTATTCCCTGAGCATTATTTAGTTTTAAAACGGCATTTTTTACTTCCTCATAAGCATTTGAGGATAAGAAAGAATTTAATCTGATATAGCCAATTCGATTATCCAGCATTTTAACGGCGCTTACTACTTTAATGGGAATTTCAGCACGTTCAACCATAAATTTCAGCACATCTTTCCCGCGTAAAATACCTAAACTAACTTTAGTTGATGCTAAGCCTTTAATTAATTTAGCCGCCTGGGGTATCGACATGCCTTTAGCATCAATATCATTAATACTGACAATTTCATCACCACTTTTCAAACCGGCTTTTTGTGCTGGACTGTGCTCTAGTGGTGAAATAATATATAAATATTGATCAGCATTTTTGCTAATTTGTACACCGATTCCACATAATTTAGCTTTTATTTGAGAATTTTCATCGTTAAATTGTTCCTCATCAAGAAATCTCGAATAGCGATCACCTAAACTGAATAAAGCCGTTTCAATAGCTTTATGAGCATCTTCAAGCGTTGAGAGTTTACCTTGATATTTATTTTTCCAATAAATCCAAGATTCACCATTAAATGATTCGTCGTAAAATTCGTCATTAACTAATTCCCAGGTTTTGGCATATAAAAACTCCGGCAAAACTGGCACGTTTTTGTAAAGCTCTGATTGATTAAAGGTAACGGGGATTCGCATTGTGACAAGATATTCTTTCGGGCGGTAATCTCCTAAACAGGTACTTCCACCGATAGTCAGGCTTGACACTAGTACTAAGCCTAGAAGTAATTTCGGTAGTTGAATTTGAGATAAGAATTTATATTTCATAACTTATTATTAAAATTGGTCTATAGAAACAATTTACCCAAGATATTGTTTTTTAATCAAAATGTTTAATTAATATTATTTTAAAGGTAAAATTTTAATTTTTAAGTTAAATTTGCGTATTCAAGTGAATATAATTATATTTTGTTGAACTTAACGACTGAAAACCAATATTAATTTAACCCTCAATTAGCTACAGATAAGCAATTTGTCTTATAGTTATTTATAAATTAAATTATTAGTAAAACTTTGAAATTTAAAGATAAGGTTGTAAACAGTTAAGTTGAGTTTTTTTAAATGATAAATTACTTATTATGAAGGATAAAATAATGTCGGAAAATCAAGTCGTAATTGGAGTATTTGGTGGAACTGGATTTTACAGCCTGTTGGATAAATTTGAGGAATCTCTAGTCGAAACTCCATATGGAGCTCCATCAGGTAAATTAATCAAAGGTAAAATTGCTGATAAAAATGTGGTTTTTATGGCCAGGCACGGCGATAAACATGAATTACCGCCACACAAAATAAATTATCGCGCTAACGTTTATGCTATGCATCAAGCTGGTGTTACTCGCCTAATTAGCCCTTGCGCTGCAGGAAGTTTAGTTAAAGAAGTTAAACCTGGTGATTTCGTTTTTTGTGATCAATACATTGATCGAACCAAAAACCGGATTGATACTTTTTATGATGGGCCAATTTCCACACATGTTTCAGCAGCTAATCCTTATTGTGATGAATTAAGACATATTGCCATAACTGGAGCGAAACAGGCCAATATAAGCCATCATCCTGATGGTAATATCGTGGTTATTGAAGGCCCAAGATTTTCAACTAAAGCCGAATCTAAGTGGTATTCAAGTATGGGGTTACAAGTCATTAATATGACTCAGTATCCTGAAATTCATTTAGCTCGGGAATTACAGATGTGTACGTTAAACATTTCTTTGATAACCGATTATGATGCTGGTTTAATTGATAATATTGAACCGGTTAGCCATGAAAAAGTTATGGAAATATTTTCACAGAATTTAAGTAATTTAAGGATATTGCTTGAAAAAATTATTAAACAAATACCTAATGAAAGATCAAAATGTACTTGTTCGACAAGTCTAAAACATGCCCGGATTACTTAAATTCCTAAAGGGAGTTTAGCTTTGATTAAAACTATATTGGCGATAACTTAAATATAGTTTTAGGTAATAATTACACAAGAAGGTAAAAGTAATGAATTTTGGCGACATTTATAAAGATCTTACAGAATTAGCTTTAACTACGGCTAAACAACTTGGCGCTAGTTATGCTGATATTCGTATTGTGGAAAATTTAAGCCAGTCAATTGAAACTAAAAATCTTGAACTGGCTCGGATTAATGAAAACAAAAATTTAGGCTTTGGTATTCGAGTTATCTACAATGGGGGCTGGGGTTTTGCTAGTTCTTATGATTTAAGTCCACCTTCAATTAAGAAAACCGTAAATTTAGCAATTGAAATTGGTAAAGCCAGTTCAGTGTTCAAAGAAAAAATTAATTTAGCTAGTGAACCAGTACATACAGTTATCTGGCAATCGCAGTATAAAAAAAACCCTTTTGATATTCCTTTAGAAATTAAAATAAATGAATTAATTACAGCTAGCGAAAAAGCTCATAGCGTAAAGGGGATAACTTTATCACTTGGCTTTATGCATTTTATTGCCGAAAAAGAAATTTTTGCAAGCTTACAAGGCAGTTATATTGAACAACATTTTATCAAATCCAGTTGTGGCATGGAAGTATATGCAAGTAATGGCAATGATCAACAACGTCGATCCTATCCTAGTTCATTTGGTGGTCAGTGGGAATTAGCTGGTTATGAATTAGTAGAAAGATTAAAGTTAATTGACCATGCGCCTAAAATTGCCACTGAAGCAGTTGAATTGCTTGAAGCTCCACTTTGTCCTACCACTAACTGTGATATTATTATTGGCTCAAGTCAAATGGGTTTACAAATTCATGAAAGTTGTGGTCATCCTAGTGAATTAGATCGTGCTTTAGGTGAAGAAATTAATTATGCTGGAGATTCTTTTTTAAAACCAGCTTTGTTAAATAAATTACACTATGGTAGTTCTATCGTCAATTTATTTGCTGATGCCACTATCCCTCATGGTCTTGGCTCATTTGGCTATGATGATGAAGGTGTAGCCGCCCAAAAATTTTATTTGGTTCAGAATGGGATTTTTTGTAATTATTTAAGTAGTCGTGAATTAGCTGGTTCAATTGGCCTAAAGCGATCTAATGGCTGTATGCGAGCGCAAAGTTGGAATTATACTCCCATTATCCGCATGACAAATATTTGTCTTGAGCCTGGTAAAAGCGGCAATTTAAATGATTTGATTAGTGATACTAAAAATGGTATTTATATGGAAACCAATAAAAGTTGGTCAATTGATCAAAAACGTTATAATTTTCAGTTTTCTACAGAAATTGCCTATGAAATTAAAGATGGAAAATTAGGACGAATGCTCAAAAATCCTAGCTATGGTGGCATAACCAGTGAATTCTGGAATGCCTGTGATGCTATTTGTGATGAATCTGAGTATGTGGTATGGGGTGTACCTAATTGTGGAAAAGGTCAGCCTTCGCAGACTATGTGGACTGGACACGGGGCTAGCCCGGCTCGATTTAAAAATATCAAAGTAGGCATAGCTCATAAAGTATGATTAGCTTTAACTAAACGGTAGTCATCAGTGTAATACCAATATATTATAATTTATAACTAGATTACCCATATGTGAAACTTTATAATTTAAAGGAGTAAAGTGAAAGGATAAATGATAACGAAATCACAATGTAAAACAATGTCTCAATGCAAGTCAATAGTTAATTTAGCCATAGAATATGCCAAAACTAAAGATGTTGAAATTGAAATTTTAATAACGCAAAACTTTGACAACAATTCACGTTTTGCTAATAACCATATGACGCAAAATCAAAATATGGATGAAGTTGAAATTTCAGTCAGGGTAATTAAAGGCCAAAAGCAAGCAAAGTATAATGTCAATCAGTCTAGTAACGATACCATAAAGTTTGCTATTGATGAAGCTTGTCGATTATTAAAACTGGTTCCTGACAATCCAGCGATTATGGCATTACCTCAAGCTCAAACAGCAGTTAATATAGATCGTTTGGATAATACCACGGCTAATTTGACACCACTTGATCGAGCTAATACTATAGAAGAAGTTACGCACATTGCAAAACAAAATAACCTTATGGCTAGTGGTTTATACGAAACTGGTAGCAATTTAATTGCTATTGGTAATAGTAATAATTTATTCCAGTACTTTGTCCAAAGTAATGCAACTTTTTCTTTAACTATGACTTGCGATAATGCTTCAGGCTGGATGAAAGGAACTGGATTAAATGCCGATAAATTGGATATTATTAACCAGGCTAAACACATTGCTAAAAATACCCTATTAGCCCAAAATCCTTGCGATATTGAACCTGGTCATTACACAGTAATCTTGCCAGCAGAAGCCGTAAGTGATTTATTGGGAAATTTGTGGTGGGATTTTACCGCAACAAGTTTTCGAGATAAACGATCCTGTTTTTTAGATAAATTGCATAAACAGGTTTTAGGTAAAAATATTACTATTTATGATGATGTTTTTAATGAAATGCAGATTGGCCAACCTTTTGATGATGAAGGTGTTAATAAGAAGAAAGTATTATTAGTTAAAAATGGCGTTTTAAATAGTCTGGTATATAATCGCCTTAATGCACATTTCTTTAAGGAAGAAGCTACTGGTCATAGCCTACCTCAGCCAAATGTTATGGGTGAGTATCCGGCTAATATTGTTATGGAAGGTGGAGATTCTTCAATTGAAGACATGATTGCTTCAACTGATCGTGGTATTTTATTAACTCGGGTATGGTATGTTCGTGAAGTTGATCCAACCTCTAAAATTGTTACTGGACACGGGGCTAGCCCGGCTCGATTTAAAAATATCAAAGTAGGCATAGCTCATAAAGTATGATTAGCTTTAACTAAACGGTAGTCAT
>DAHXLC010000018.1 GCA_027371815.1 Candidatus Melainabacteria bacterium
TTATTGCTTTATCAATATTATCCTTAATAATATTTCCTGTAATATACTTAGGACGTAAAATCAGACGTGCTTCAAAAAAAGGACAAGAGGCTATAACCGATCTAGTCATGGTTCTATCTGAATCAATTCAGGGAGCTCGAATAATTCAGTCCTATAATTTAAATAAATATCAAATCAATAGATTTTTTGATACCAATCAAAACTATTTATATAATATGAAAAAAACAATTTTTGCCGAAGCAATATTATCGCCTATTTTAGCAATGATTGGTGCCTGTGGGATTGCCTGCGTTATGTGGATGGCTGGTTACGAAGTTGTTCATAAACAGATGACGCTAGGTGCAGTAACATCATTTATCATTTCATTAATTTTACTTTATTCACCAATTAAAACTATTGGTCGAATCAATGCGATTATTCAACCAGCTTTAGCAGCTTCAACCAGAGTATTTGAACTTTTAGATGTTAAAAGCAATTTAACCGAATCAGCCAATGCTTTATCTTTAGCTAATACCCCTCATGAAATCGTCTTTAAAAATGTCTATTTTTCATATCCAAGTAATAACATTCCAGTTTTAAAAGATTTAAATTTAACTATTAAACCTGGTCAATTACTTGCACTGGTAGGACGATCAGGATCTGGTAAATCAACATTTGCAAGTTTAATACCAAGATTTTATGATACCTCTCTTGGGGATATTTATATTGATCAAATCAATATAAAAGAATTAAAATTTCAGTCCTTACGGAATCAAATAGCTATTGTAAGTCAAGATAATTTTTTATTTAATACCACTATTGAAGAAAACATTAAAATGGGCAACACCAATGCTAGTTTTACTGAAATAGAGGCAGCTGCTAAACAAGCCTTTTGTTATGATTTCATTTGCAGCTTTCCTGATAAATTCAAAACCGCAATAGGTGAACGCGGGGTTAATTTATCGGGAGGACAGCAACAACGCTTAGCTATAGCCAGGGCATTTTTAAAGAATGCACCAATATTAATCTTAGATGAAGCTACTAGTTCACTTGATACTGAATCAGAAGCCATGGTGCAACAGGCAATTGATAAACTAATGCACGGCCGAACCGTTATCGTTATAGCCCATAGACTTTCAACGGTTGCTAAAGCAGATGTAATACTGGTATTAGATCATGGTTCAATTGTCGAGACCGGTAACCACGAAAGCCTATTAGCCAAGTCAGGTATTTACACTAGTTTAGTCAAAGCACAATTTAATGAAAATTTGTCTTAAAGAGGTAATAAAAACTTAAGTTATGGAAAATACAATTTTAATTGATGGCAACAGTCTAACTATTAGTCAAGTTAATGAAATTGCCCGTAACGGTACTAAAGTAGACTTAGCAACTACTGCAATTGAACAAATAAATAACAGTCGTAATCATGTTTTGCAAATAATTAATTCAGATAAAATTGTCTATGGCATTAATACAGGATTTGGCAAATTTAAGGATGTAAAAATAGCCAATAAGGATCTTAGTGACTTACAAGTTAATTTTATGCGTTCTCATGCCTGTGGTATTGGTAAACCATTCAGCAAAGAAATCGTCCGAGCAATGATCTTACTGCGAGCTAATGCTTTAGCAAAAGGATTTTCTGGGATCAGATTAGAAATTGTTCAATTATTACTGGATTTATTAAATTATGACATTTATCCCTATATTCCTGAACAAGGCTCAGTTGGTTCAAGCGGAGACTTAGCTCCATTAGCTCATTTAGGCTTAGTAATCATTGGTGAAGGTTTGGTTTTCGATGGTAAGCTAAACAAAATAGATTCAAAAATTGCCTTTAGGCAACACCAACTTCAACCAGCAATTTTAGAAGCAAAAGAAGCCTTGGCTTTAACCAATGGAACCCAAGCAATGACAGCTATAGCCAGTTTAATTATTTATGAAGCCCATAAACTAGTTACCGTAGCCGATATTATTTCGGCCATAAGCCTAGAAGCCATGTTCGGATCTGTCAAAGCTTTTAGCGCTCTTATTCAGGAAGTAAGACCACACCCAGGTCAGCTTAAATCAGCTCAGAATTTACGTAAAATTCTTGCCAACAGCCAATTTATTGAAAGTCATCATAACTGTAATCTAGTTCAAGATGCTTATTCACTTAGATGTATTCCTCAGGTTCACGGGGCAGTGCGCCAGGCGATTAATCATGCCGATGAAGTTATTAATATTGAAATTAATTCTAGTACGGATAATCCGTTAATTTTTGCCACTGAAGTGCTATCTGGTGGCAATTTTCATGGTGAGCCTATTGCCATAGTTATGGACTATGTCAGTATTGCCTTATCTGAACTAGCCAATATTGCCGAACGCAGAATTGAGCGCCTCGTTAACCCGGCTTTATCAAATGGCCTACCTGCATTTTTGACTTTAAATGGTGGCTTAAATTCTGGTTTCATGATTGCCCAGTATACAGCAGCGGCTTTAGTATCCGAAAACAAAGCTCTTTCTCATCCAGCTTCAGTAGACTCCATCCCGACATCAGCAAATCAAGAAGATCATGTATCTATGGGCACAATTGCCAGTCGCAAAGCCGCGATGATTTTAACAAATCTCTACAATGTTTTAGCCATTGAACTTTTATGCTCCTGCCAAGGTATTGATTTTCGCTCAGGCAATTTAAGCCAAGACCCAGCAATCGGAGAAGCAAACTTTAGCAAATCACTTTTAAGACCTGGTGATGGCGTTTACTTAGCTTATGAACATCTGCGCCAATCAATTAAACCGTTAATTAGCGATCGCATATTAAGCTATGATATTGAAATGACCGCCCAAATAATTAAATCAGGCGATTTACTAAAAGCAGTTGAAAGTAAAATTGGTACTTTAGGATAAATAAATAACTGGATAAAAATGTCTAATCATAAAACAAATTTTCTCAAAACCTGTTTTAGTCAAATTGCTAAACCGACTCCCATTTGGTTAATGCGTCAGGCCGGTAGGTATATGAAAGAATATCAAGCAGTACGCCGGAAAGTTAAATTTCTGGAATTGTGCCATAATCCTCAATTATGTGCGGAAGTCACGCTAACCGCTCGTGAAAAACTCGGGGTTGATGCAGCAATTATTTTTGCTGATATCCTCCTGATTATTAATACACTAGGTATTGAAGTAGTCTTTAAAGAACCAGGCGGACCAAGTATCTTAACTCCAGTACGGAATATTGATCAAATCAATAACTTCAAATTAGCTGATGTTCTCAATGATTTAAGCTATGTTTTTGAAGCCATTAAACTGGCTAAATCAGGATTGCCAATTGATATTCCGCTAATTGGCTTTGCTGGAGCTCCTTTTACTTTAGCTTGTTATCTAATTGAAGGGGGTTCCTCAAATAATTACAATTTAGCCAAACAACTTTTATTAAGTAATGATGAATTTAGCCATAAATTACTCAATTTACTTACGCAAATTACGATAACTTATTTACAGGCGCAAATTGATGCTGGCGCCGATGCCATTCAACTATTTGACAGCTGGATTGGGATTTTATCCTATCATTCTTTTCAAAATCTAGTTTTACCCTATTTACAAAAAATTCGCAATTCTTTTGATCGAAACATTCCATTTATATACTTTGGTCAAGGCGCAAGCCATCTTTATCCGTTAATCAAATCCATAGATGCAACTGTAAATAGTATCGACTGGCGTATGGAAATAATACCAGCTTGGGATACATTAGGCAATGATAAAGCTATTCAAGGTAATTTAGATCCAGCTATATTACTATCTAATTATGATACTATTAAAGCAGAAGTTATCCATATATTAAATCAAGTAAATAATCGACCTGGTTTTATCTTCAATCTTGGACATGGAATTTTACCCCAGACACCATTTGAAAATGCTAAATATTTAGTAGACTTAGTCCATGATTTAACCAGTTAATTCTTATAGGTATATAGAAAAAGTAAAAAAATGATTTTAACCAATCGCTTAAGTAATTAAATCTTGCTCAAACAAGAACCTAATTAAATTATCAAATATACAATCAGGTTTTCAAATAGTGATTTTATTGTAAACTAGCTATAAAATAAAACAAGTAATTTAATTGATATACAACTTTAATGTAAATAAAAGGTTTCGAGGTAATTAGCAATGAGATATGTTGTAACTGGTGGCATGGGCTTTTTTGGTAGTATTATGACTGACTATCTCTTGGATTCAGGCAACGAGGTGTTAGTAATTGACTGCCTGGTTGATTCAAGACTCACGCAAAAATATAACTTTAAACAAGTCGATATTGAAAATTATGATTTATTATTAAATGCCATAACTGAATTTGGGCATGTTGACGGAATTTTTCATATTGCCGCTATCCTTGGTCATGATAAAGAACACAAACATAAACTTTTTACCTCTAATGTAAATGGCACCAAAAATGTTATGGAAATTGCCCAAACGCTAAACAATACTAAGGTAGTTTTCACTTCAACTAACTGTGTTTTTGGTTCCGGCAATAATAATATCGTAGCTGAAAATCATCCGACTAACCCTATTGAAGATTATGGGCGATCCAAACTTGAAGCCGAAAAAATGATATTATCTTATCCAAACATAATGAGTTCTATTATTCGCTGTCCCACGATCATTGCTGCTGGCCGGCTTGGCTTACTTACGATTTTATTTGATTTTATCATGGAAGAACGTAAAGTCTACTTAGTTGGCGATGGCCATAATCGCTATTCATTTATATATGCCTTAGATCTAGCTGATGCATGTTATAAAGCTATGCTGAATAATAAAGGTGGCTTGTATCATATAAGCTCTGATAATGTTCCTAGTATGAAAGAACTATACTCTGAAGTAGCTAATCGAGCTCATAAAAAAATAAAACTGGTTAATCTACCCGAATTTTTAGTTGTACCAGCTTTAAAATTATTATATGACTTAAATTTATCACCACTTGGACCTTATCATTACCGCATGTTAGCTGCTAATTTTGTTTTAGACAATACCAAAATCAAAGAAGCCTTAAATTGGCAACCAACCAAAACCAATATTGACATGCTCGCTCAAGCCTATGACTATTATGTTGAACATTATCAGGAAATTCAAAACGCCCAAAATCTTCCAGCTCACAAATTAAAAGCCAAAGCAGGCATCTTGAACTTATTGAAAATGATTTCTTAATATTAAAAAATTGCTTTTAGGTATTTTCCCCACTGCCAATCATAAACCTTTAAAATATCATGGGGCTGACCCACCCCAAAATTTAGACAGCACTGTTACTAAACTTATGCTTTAAACTAGCCATGTCAATTGCCGCTAAAGCAGCATCACAGCCTTTGTTACCCGCTTTAGTGCCCGATCTTTCAATTGCCTGCTCAATAGTTTCGGTTGTTAAAACACCAAAAATTATCGGTACCCTATGTTTTACAGCCAACCCCGCAACGCCACTAGCTACTTGACCAGCAACGTAATCAAAATGTGCTGTAGCACCACGTATGACACAACCTAAAGTTATAATGGCATCATATTCGTGCATTTCAGCTAATTCATTAGCCAGGTAAGGAATTTCAAAGGCTCCAGGAAAATAATAGACGACAATATTAGCCTCATTTGCATTAGCTTTTAATAAAGTCTCTAAACAACCTTGCAAAAGGGCTTGGGTAATAAATTCATTAAATTTACTGACAATTATGCCAAATTTAAATGGGTTTGCATTAATACTGCCACAAACGGTCTTAACTTTTAACACTTTAGCTTTGACATCCATAAATCAATTCCTCATGATAATTAATTGCCCATAATTTTAACAGACTTTAAATTTAGTTTCGCGGTTAACATTATTTTAGGGTAACTTTTACAATAAAATTTAAAGATTTTTGGACAAATTTAAATTCCCAAACCTGCGGAAAATTTAGCTTATAAGGTTAAATTTTCAATTAAATGCCCAAGTTTTTCACGTTTGGTTTCTAGATATTTTACATTAAATCCATTACAAGCTGGTATCATTGGTACACGATCAGAAATATTCAAACCATAGCCAACCAAACCAACGATTTTACGCGGGTTATTCGTAATAATTTTAACACTGGTCAAACCTAAATCATGAAGAATTTGCGCACCCACTCCATAATCACGTAAGTCAGGCTTAAAGCCAAGACTTTGATTTGCTTCCACCGTATCAAGCCCGGTATCCTGCAAAGCGTAAGCTTTAATTTTATTAGCCAAACCGATACCACGGCCTTCTTGACGCAAATAGACTAAAACACCACATTTTGCGCTAGCAATCATTGTCATGGCATTATCTAACTGGGGGCCACAGTCACAGCGCAAACTACCAAAAACATCACCCGTTAAGCATTCGCTATGTACTCTAATTAAAACATTACTTTTATTTTCAACTTCACCTAGAACTAAAGCTACATGCTCTTGATTGTCGAGCAAATTTTTATATGAATATAATTTAAAATCACCATATTTACAGGGAAAATTAACACAAGCTTCACGGCTGACAAACTTTTCCTTACTTAAGCGATAGGAGATTAACTGGGCAATGGTAATAATTTTCAAATCATTTTCGTGGGCAAATTTAATTAAATCAGGCAATCTTGCCATACTACCATCTTCATTCATAATTTCACAAATTACTGCACTAGGATTCAAATTAGCCAATTTAGCCAAATCCACCCCGGCTTCGGTATGGCCAGCGCGACGCAAAACTCCACCCGATCTAGCAATCAAAGGCATAATATGACCTGGTCTGATAAAATCACTAGCGACTGAAGTCTCACTGGCCGCTAGTTTAATCGTAGCCGCCCGATCACTGGCACTGACCCCAGTAGTGATACCATGATCATAATTCGCATCAATAGTTACAGTAAATGCCGTACCTTCTTTAGTAGAATTATGCTGAACCATAGGTGGCAAATCTAACTTTTGCGCTTTGTGTTCATCTAGCGCTAAACAAACCAGACCACGAGCTTTAGTAACCATAAAATTAATCTTACTGGCATCAATTAAATCGGCACTACAAATAAGATCTCCTTCATTCTCCCTATCTTCATCATCAGCAACGATAATAAATTTACCATTGGCAAAATCTAAAATAGCATCTTCAACTGATGCAAAATTTAATTCTAATGGATTAGTCATATTTTGGACTCCTTGAGGTTATTTGACTGAATTTGGGCAAACTTGCGGTTTAACAAGATTGGTAAGATACGTTGCGGTGATTTTAACTAAATGCCTGGCAATTAAATCGGTTTCTAAATTAACTGTATCATTAAGAGCCAATTTCCCTAAATTGGTATTGCTTAATGTATGAGGAATTAAAGCTATATCAAAACAAATCTGTTCCTGAACCTTATCTACATTAACTATCGTTAAAGATACTCCATTAATCGCTATCGAGCCCTTAGGGACAATAAATGGATCAATGTCCTGGGGGGCAACAAACCTCATTCTAGTTGAGAAACCATCAGTTTCAATACTATCAACACAAGCCACATAATCAACATGCCCACTTACCAAATGTCCAGATATTCCATCATTAAGTTTTAAAGATTTTTCTAAATTTACATAACAACCTAGCTTTAATTGATTAAAATTCGTTTTTAGTAAGGTCTCATTACATACTTCAACCATAAAATTATCGTTAGAAAATTTTATTACCGTTAGACAAACACCATTGACACAAATTGATTCACCTAGGCTCAATTGGCTAAATTGCTGAGAAGTTTGAATATTCAAGATAAGACCATCTGATTCTCCTGCAGTCGAGGTAGATATAGCAATAATTTGGCCTATTTCCTGAATTATTCCACTAAACAAAATGTCCAATCCTTTTTTATATAACGAGCTAAACAATATGATATATTGACAATAGGATAAATTGTCAATATATCATGGACATATATTGACTAAGATTTACTTTATAATTGACCGTTTAAGCTAGTAAAGCTATCCTTAAAATCATTAAATTCACTGCAATATAAGGGCTTTGCTGGTTTCAATTATTAAACTCCATAATAATTAAAAACTTTTTAATTATTATGGAGAAATTGAATTAAAAATAAGAAATTAAAAAGCATCTCCATTTAATAAATTAATGATATATTTTCTTTATTAAATGGTATCTTACTTAAAATTAGGTTTACAAAACTATGATTTCCCAAAATCTTAACGATAAAGATAAAGCATTAATAGCTAGACTATCAGCAATGAGTGCTGATGATTTTAACACCTGTCTGGAAGCTTACGGGCTCTATCAAAGTAATTACAATCAATGGTTCAGTTATGAAGAACAAGTCGACTTAATAAACGATGAATCCGATGATTTTTTACCCGAATTAGAAAATTATTTTGAATTTGAAAACCCTGATGCCATAATAAGAATTCAAGAAAACATGCGAGCTGCAATTCTTGAAGCCAGGCAAGATGACTCTCAAATTGACTTACAAGATTTATTCATGGACATTATGCGCGAAATTATCAAGGAAGACTTAACCTTAAATTATGCGATAACTGGACAAATGTTTGAAGATATAGCCCAAATGGATGAAGAAGTCTATCATGGCCGACTTGAATGGTCAATGATTGAAGGCAATGGCAAAGATTTTAACAACGCCAATTACATCACCAAAAATGGTTAAAGCCAATTATTTAAAACAATTAGCTGCCAACAACTTATTTACTTAAAGTTAATTGCCTAAATTTATTATTCCTAATTAACTAAACATTAAAGTCAAGATTAACAATATATTTACTCCAGACCGGTTTATTAATCATGACAAATTTAGATATTTCAAATTCGATATGACTTTGAGGCCTGCGCGGACTTATTCTTAATTGCATATTAGCTTCTTTAGGAGTTTTATTACCTTTAGAGACATTACATTTAAGACAAGCGGTTATGACATTATCCCAAGTATCTTTACCACCTTTAGATTTGGGGATAATATGATCAACCGTAAGGTCTTTTTTATGCACACCACAATATTGACAAGTATAATTATCCCGATGCAAAACATTTTTACGTGATAAATTGATTTCTTTATAGGGTATTTTAACAAAATTTCTTAACCGGATAACGGTTGGCAAATAATGGCTAGAATAAATTATTTTATTTTCGCATTCTAATTGCTCGGCTTTACCTTTTAAGACCAAGACAATTGCTCTGCGCCAAGAGCAGGTATTTAAAGGTTCATATGAAGCATTTAGAACAAGTACTTTAGTCAAATCATTACAACTCGTAAAACATTAGATTAATTTTATTATAACGATTTTTAAGGGTATTTGTCTATATCGCTCTGAGCCTAATTAATATAGCAACAAGAGGCAGCAACCGCCCAAAACACTAATGCTTCATTGATTTTGCGACACTGACACGTAAAATCAATGAAGCAATTTCGCACGAAAATTCAAAAATTCACAAACATTTAGATTTAAAAAAAAAATTAGGCAATTGCTAAAATCATTGATAGTATATTATAGAGTGTATATATTTAATATAAAAAAGGAGAGTTAAGTAACCTTGTCGGCAATATCTGTAAAACAATTAATTGATGCTGGTGTTCATTTTGGGCATCAAACCCGTCGCTGGAATCCTAAAATGCGTAATTTTATCTATGGTGAACGCAACGGTATCTATATTATAGACCTCCAGCAAACTACCGTAGCTTTAGAAAAAGCCTGTAGCTTTATGCGCGAAATGGCGGGTCAACGTAAAAACATCGTTTTTGTTGGGACAAAGAAACAAGCTACTGACATTGTCGAAGAAGAAGCCAAACGAGCGGGGTGTTATTATGTCAATCGACGCTGGCTAGGCGGAATGCTAACAAATTTTGAAACCATTCGCTTACGCATTAACCGTTTACGCGAATTAGAGGATATGAAACAATCCGGAGATTTGTATCGACGCCCTAAAAAAGAATTAGCGGTGCTTAATCGTGAATTATACAAATTAGAAAAATCGCTTGGTGGAATAAAAACCATGCGTGGCAAACCTGATATTTTATTTGTTATTGACCAAAAACGTGAACTTATTGCCGTAGCTGAAGCTAAAAAAATTGGCATAAAAGTTGTCGGTATTATAGACACAAATTGCGATCCCGATGATATCGACTTTGTTATTCCTGGTAATGACGATTCTATTCGCTCCATTAAATTAATCACTGGAGCGCTAGCTGACTCAATAATCGAAGGGCGTCAAGGTCAAACTAATTATCGCGAAGAATTAGATACTAATGAGCCAGTTACAGTTGGTGCCAAAAAACTAACCCCTAGTTTGTCGGTTGAATATTCGCATTCAGTAGACGACATTGACATTGACGAAGAATTAACCACCGCTCTTGAAGAGTTTACCGTTGATACTGAAGAAGTATAAAAAATAAAAAGTTTAAAATTAAGTTTAGTTAAAAATCAGGAGAAAATAAAAATGGTTGAAATTTCAGCTTCCATGGTCAAAGAATTACGGGAAAAAACTGGCGCGGGCATGATGGATTGTAAAAAAGCCCTAGTGGAAACATTAGGTGATTTAGACAAGGCCTTTGAACATTTACGCCAAAAAGGCATTGCTTCAGCAAGTAAAAAAGCTGACCGACCAGCAGCCGAAGGTTTAGTTGTAGCAGCTACCAATAGCGATCAAACCCTTGGGCTATTATTAGAAGTCAATTGTGAAACTGACTTTGTTGCTCGCAATGAACATTTTAAAGAATTAACCGATAAATTAACAAAATGTATTTTAGAAACTAAAGTTACTGATGTTGATTCATTAATGACCCAAAGTTTTGAAGGCCAAAGTATCAAAGATCTTATATCCAGTTATATTGCTAAAACTGGTGAAAATATTGTGGTTAAACGCTTTCACCTCATGAAAACACCTAGTACTTCTTCTATTGTGGGTACTTATGTTCATTCCTTAGGTGGTAAAATGGGTGCTTTAATAACTCTTGAAGCTGATAAAGCCATTGCCGGGCTCGAACATATGGCAAATTTAGGTCGCGAAATTGCGATGCATGTAGTTTCATCTAAACCTCAATTTTTAGCGAAAACTGATGTTCCCAGTGATTTAGTTGAAAATGAACGCCGAATTGAATCCAACAAAGCTGATTTAGCTGATAAAAAACCGGAAATTAAGCAAAAAATTATTGATGGCCGTGTTGATAAAATTATGGCTGAACGCTGTTTATTAGAACAACCTTTCGTTAAAGATCCTAGCCTAAGCGTAGGTAAATATTTAGACGAACAAAGCAAAACCCATTCAACTAAGTTAAATGTTACTAATTATGTATTTTTCTTACTTGGTCAATAATTCTTAAACCTTCATATAATTAAGGTTTTACCATATAAATCTTAGCAATTATGATAAATAAAGACAATTATGAAAATTAGTCAATTTATTGTTATCAAGCATAGGTTATTATGTAAACAAGTTAAACACATTAATTGAATATGACTAGTAAGGTTAAATACAAACGAATATTACTAAAGTTAAGCGGTGAGGCTCTAATGGGGTCGCAGAATTTTGGTATTGATCCTGTTGTAATTGATCGCATTGCCAATGAAATTGTAATGGCTTTAAAGCATAAAGTTCAAATTGCCATAGTGGTTGGCGGTGGGAACATTTTCCGTGGTGTTCAAGGGAGTTCCTGGGGTATGGATAAAGCAGCTGCTGACTATGTCGGCATGTTAGCTACCATCATGAACGCATTAATACTTCAAGGTGTTCTTAATAATAAAGGCCTAGTTACCCGAGTTCAAACTTCCATCGCTATGCCTAGTATTGCTGAACCATTTATACGACTGCGCTCAATTCGTCATCTGGAAAAAGGACGGGTTCTAATTTTAGGTGGAGGAACTGGAAATCCACATGTAACTACCGATACCGCTGCAGCGCTACGGGCAGCTGAAATCAAAGCCGATGTTGTGCTTATGGCTAAAAATCGTATTGATGGGATTTATGATAGTGATCCCAGAATTAATGACAATGCTCGAAAAATCCATCAAATAAGTTTTGAAGGGCTTATTAAACAAGGCTTAAAAGTAATGGATCCATCTTGTGTATCGTTATGTCAGGAAAACAATATACCAATTATTGTCTTTGATTTTGATCGATCTGGATCTATTGAACAAATTATTTTAGGTGATAAAATTGGTACAATTGTTGGATCTAAACTTGGAGGATAAATATATATGATTGATGTTAGTGATGTCTTAACTCATGGCGAAGAAAAAATGAAAAAAGCCATCGCAACTCTGAATAAGGAGTTTTTAACCATTCGTACCGGCAGAGCAAATCCTGCCATCTTAGATCGTGTCGAAGTTGAGTATTACGGTTCAATGACACCATTAAAAGGAGTCGCTAATATTTCGACTGCTGATGGTAAAACCCTTGTTATACAACCATTTGATAAAACTCTACTTAAAGAAATCGAACAAGCAATTCATAAATCTCAGCTAGGTTTAACACCTAATAATGACGGATCGATCTTACGAATAAATATTCCTCAATTAACTGAGGACAGACGCAAAGAATTAGCCAAACAGGTTAAGAAATATGGTGAAGAAGCCAAAATTGCTATAAGAAACGTGCGCCGTGATAGCAGTGACGAATTAAAGAAAAAACTTAAAGCAGCTCAATCTTCAGAAGATGAAGTAAAACATCAAGAAGAAAATTTGCAAAAACTAACGGATAAGTATACTAAAGAAATTGATAAGCATGTCCAGGCTAAAGAAGCAGATATAATGTCAATATAGTTAAGGTTCTTTAGGGTTTAGGAGAAATTTATTATGTGTGGCTAATTTGCAAGGTACGTTATATCTTTTATTTAAGTTTTAGGAGAAAATTATTATGTGTGGCTAATTTGCAAGGTAAGTTATATCTTTTATTTAGAGTTTAGGAGAAAATTATTATGTGTGGTATTGTCGGTTATATGGGATCTTCGGGAGTTGCATCAATTTTGCTTTCGGGCTTAAAATGTCTTGAATATCGTGGTTATGATTCAGCGGGTATTGCCTATATAAATAATGGTAAACTTAATGTAACTAAATCAGCCGGAAAATTAGAGAATCTGGAAAAGCTTTTAACGGTAGATCGTCAGTCAAGTCTAGCCTTTAGCGGTATTGGGCATACCCGCTGGGCGACTCACGGTGTTCCCAATGATCTTAATGCCCACCCTCACTTAAATGCTGATAGCAGTATAGCTATTGTTCACAATGGTATTATTGAAAACTACGCACTACTGAAGGAAGAGCTAGAGTCAGAAGGTTATAAATTTAATTCCGATACGGACACTGAAGTAATTGTACATCTGTTAACCAAGGAATATAAAAAAACTAATTCTATATTAAAGGCCATTACCAATTCGGTCAAAAAACTAGTAGGAAGTTATGCCTTAGGAATTATTAGCTCTTATCAAAAAGATACCATTT
This sequence comes from Candidatus Melainabacteria bacterium, assembly GCA_027371815.1. GTDB lineage: Bacteria > Cyanobacteriota > Vampirovibrionia > Obscuribacterales > JAKAZS01 > JAKAZS01. The sequence goes on from DAHXLC010000018.1 coordinate 13,405, forward strand.
TTGCTGTTAATCATCATTATTCCTTAACGCTAGGTCAAGGTGACAATGAATTCTACCTTGCCAGTGATATCGTAGCGGTGCGCCAGTATACCAATAAAATTTTACGCTTAGAACAAAGTGAAATTGCTGAAATCACCCAAAATCAGGTTCGTCTATATGATTTCAATGGTCATGAAACAATGCGTGAATTTATAACCGTAGATAGTGATCCATATCTAATCAATAAAGATGGTTACAAGCATTTTTTATTAAAAGAAATCCATGAACAACCCACAATATTAAGACAAACTATTGGTAAATACATGGTGCATCCTAATGCTAAAATTAATTTTAATCAAAATAATGAACCATTAACCAATGCTCATACCCAGGAGAAATCAGCTGGCGTCCACTTATCTAAAAATGATATCATGGGAGTTGAAAATATTTTAATAATTGCCTGTGGCACAGCCTACCATGCTGGCATGATCGGCAAATATTATCTTGAACAATTATGCAACGTACCAGTCAATGTGGAAATAGCTTCAGAAGTTCGTGGTCGCAATCTTTTAGTCAATGAAAAATCATTGGTCATTGCTGTAAGTCAATCTGGTGAAACTGCTGATACAATTGCGGCTTTATCTGAAGCTAAGCGCAAAGGCGCCTATACCCTAGGTATAACAAACCGAGCCGACTCACATTTATCAAGGATTTCCAGTAATCTGATTATAACCGAATGCGGTGTAGAAGTTTCCGTAGCAGCTACCAAAACCTATATTGCTCAAGTTGTAAGCTTCTTATTATTTGCTCTTTATTTAGCCGAGGAAAGGGGCAGCCTTACCACTAGCTATATAAATAATTTAAAACTGGAATTACACAGTTTACCGGCCTTAGTTGAAACTGTTCTGGCTAATGAAGCATATATCAAAGAAGCTTCCATTAAATATGCTGATGCACAAGATATGGTATTTATTGGTCGAGGGATTAATTATCCAACCGCTTTAGAAGGTGCCTTAAAGCTAAAAGAATTGAGTTATATTCATGCATCTGGTTATGCAGCTGGTGAACTTAAGCATGGGCCTATTGCTGTTTTAGATTCACTAGTACCAGTTGTTACTATTTTAATGCCAGGCAGTGTTTATGACAAAACATTGTCCAATGCTCAAGAAGCCAGAGCTAGAAATGCTCAGATGATAGCTGTAGCTTGTAGTGATGACGAGAAAGCTCATAAATATTTTGATACCGTGCTTGAAGTGCCACCAGTTGATGAGTTATTAAGTCCAATCCTGGCGGTTATTCCTTTACAATTATTTTCATACTTCATCTCTGATTACCTGGGTAAAGATGTTGATCAACCACGCAATCTAGCTAAATCTGTTACAGTTGAATAGGGGTAAAACAATGTTAATGCGTTTGGCTTTAGCTTTGGCAACCATATTTTTGGCCAACATACCAGTATATGCCTATCAAGAAGGAGAATTCCCCGGTAAAGGCAAAGAAGAAAATTTTCAAAAAGCTTTATCCCTTTATAATGAAAGCTTAAAATGTAATTTAGATAATAATAAAGCCCTTGATTTAATCAATAAAGCTATTACTATTTATCCTTATGATGCTCAATTTTGGTATCAATATGGTATGCTCACTACCAACAAAATTGAAAAACTTAAAGATCTAAGTAAAGCAGCTAACCTCAATCCTGATTATATTGAGCCATGGTATCAAATTACTCAAATCTACTGTGACAGTCAAAAATATGATGATGCTATTAAGGCTGCTAAAAAAGCTACAGTCATTAAGCCAGATGATCCAACGCCTTGGTTTATTTTAAGTAGCGTCTATAAAGAAGCAGGAAATTTTCAAGAATCTAAAAAAGCTGGCAATAAAGCTAAAGAAATTGCCAAAAACATTAGTTACAAGGCAGTTATTGGTCCAGCGCCAACTAAACCAGTTGGCCAAGTTCAGCCAGAAACCAACCATTAAACTTAGATCGAAACAAATATAAAAAAAATAAGCTATTTAAATCAAACACTTTTTAAACCTAAAAAATAATGCTTAAGGATGAGGGAAAATTATCTTTAATAGCTTATAATTAATTAAACTCTATAAAAAGTTATCAAAGAGGTGTTGACATGTCTAAAAACGTCATTGTAATAGGTGGTAGCTTTGCCGGTATGACTGCAGCAATTGAAATTAAGCAACATTTAAAAAATGATGTTAATGTTTTAGTTATTGACAAGCGCAGTGAGTTTATCTTTAATCCATCACTTATCTGGGTGCCTTTTGGGCTGAGAAATAAAAAAGATATTTCCTTTGAATTAGAGCCGGTGTTTGCTAAAAAAGGCGTTAATTTCAAACAAGCTGAAGTTATCCGGATCGATTTAGAGAATAAAACAGTTTTAAGTAATGATAGTACTTGCGAAACTTTTGATTATTTGATAATAGCCACAGGCGCCAAATTAAACTATGATGCCATTGCCGGATTAAATCCTAAATTGGGTTTTGCTCAATCTATTTTTTCCTTTGACGATGCCATTGAAGCGGGCTATGCCTTTGATAAATTTATACAAAATCCTGGACCAGTTGTAATTGGAGCTGTTCAAGGAGCATCCTGTTTTGGTGCAGCCTATGAATTTTTATTTAATATCGTTTATCAATTAAAAAAACATAAAATTAATAAAGTAGCACCAGTCACCTTTGTAACTGCCGAACCATATGTGGCTCACCTGGGTCTTGGCGGATTTGGTATGGCCAGACAAATGTGTGAATATATGTTTAAACAGGCTCATATTAAACTAGAATGTGATGCTGAGTTTAAAGAAGTTACAGCCAATCAAATTGAACTTACCGATGGACGAAGCATACCATTTAACTATGCTATGCTTACCCCCTCATATTTAGGTGTAGATCCAGTGCGCTCGCTTACCGACATAGTTGACAATAATGGTTTTGTTAAAATAAACGACTACTATCAAACGCTAAGCTATAACAATGTCTTTGCTTGTGGAGTTGCCATTAGTCTACCGGCTCCATCCATAACTAAAGTACCTTGCGCTGTTCCTAAAACCGGATATTTATCTGAAGAAATGGCTAAAATTGTTGCTCACAATGTTATTGCTAGCATGGAAAATAAACCACTTAAAGCTAAGAAACCTGGTGAAATCGATGCTAAATGCATTATGGATGCAGGCAATAATGGTATTATAATGATGAGTGATCATTTTCTAGAGCCACGTCAACATGCCTGGTTAATTCCTGGGCCAGAAGCGCATTATGCTAAACTGGCCTTTGAAAAATATTTTCTCATTACCCACAAACATGGTATTGTTTGATATTTATTAAATCAAACAATCAGGAAGTTAAAAAAATGCAACTTTACTTAGTTAAATGGAAAATTAAATCCGTTAGTAGTCAGGCAATGGAAGCTGTTTTAAAAATGCCTGACTATATTGAAGAATTAAGAAAAACTCATAAACTCGAAAAACGCTATCATATTGTTGGTGGCCATGGTGGCATTATCATTTTGCACATAGGTAGTCATGAAGAATTAGAAAGATTATTAGCATTAATGCCAATTTATAATATTGCTAGTTTTAAAATTTATCCCTTAACCGAAATGACTAGTTAGCTGTTACTTAACAGATTCTGGGCAATTCATCAAATAACAAAGTATCAACAAGACGGCTGCCACCAATCATAGTTTTAGCAATTACATTATTATCAGGGTCATCAACCACTTTACCGATAATCGCTGCATTTATTCCTAACGGATGAGAATGCATTATAGCTAATAAATCTTGCGCGGCCTTTTCATCAACTACAGCAACGAATCTACCTTCACAAGCAATGTACATTGGATCAATACCTAAAATTTCACCTAAGGCAGCCACATTAGCCTGAACCGGTATTTGAGTTTCATCAATAGTAATTCCAACCTTTGAAGCTTTTGCAATTTCATTAAGAACTGTAGCTAAGCCACCTCGAGTGATGTCTCTTAAACAGTTAACCTGAATATCGCTAGTTAAAATTAAATTTATTAAAGAATAAAGGCTAGCTGAATCACTCTCAATTGTTGATTCCAGTTCAAATTCTTCACGGGTTGCCATAATTGCCATACCATGACGACCAATATCACCACTAACCAAAATATTATTATTGACTTTAGCTTTACTTACTGACGGAATATCATTAGCAGTAACCAGGCCAATACCACAAGTCGTGATAAATATCTTATCACAGTCACCTTTGTTAACGACTTTAGTATCAGCTGTAATTAGTTTAACATTGCTTTGACTACAGGCTAACTGCATTGCTTGAATAATTTTGGTCAAATCTTTCAACAAAAACCCTTCTTCCATAATAAAGCTAGCTGCTATAAATAAGGGATGAGCGCCTCTTACCGCCAAATCATTAATAGTACCATGTATCGAAAGTGAACCAATATTACCACCAGGAAAAAAAATCGGATTAACGACGAAAGAATCAATAGATACAGCTATATTATCCTGATTAGGGTTAACGACACTAGCATCTTCTAATTTATTTAAAATCTCATTACCT
>DAHXLC010000021.1 GCA_027371815.1 Candidatus Melainabacteria bacterium
ATTATAAAAATAAAAATAACCACTTCAATATCTAAAGGAGAAAAAATGGAACCTTATACGTTAGTTGTAGTTGACATGCAACCTGATTTTGAAGCCTCTAACAACCCTGACACAATTGCTAATGTAAAACAAGAAATTATTGAAGCAAAAACGAAACAAATGCCCATTCTATTTTTGGAAGTTCCGTATTTTAGCCCATTAGACGAAAGAGGCTTACGTCATACCCATCAAGAACTAACCAAACTGGTGGCGCATTACCCCAACACCACACGCTACCCAGTCGAAAAATTCCGCTCTGATGGTTCATATCAGGTGCTTTGGGCTTGTGAGCAAAATAATTATACCAATTCGCATTTTCGCATTTGTGGAGTAAACACCAATGTTTGTGTTTACGAAACAGCCGTGGGTCTTAGTCATAATGGAGTTGTTGAAGTAATTAAAGATGCCTGTAACACAACAACCCCAATGTATGATTTTAATGATTTTAAAAACAAGCCCAATATTTTCTTTGTCTAAGTACAAGTATTGCTAATTTGCTTACTTAAAACAGGGTACAAAAATATATGTTACCCTGTTTTTTTTATTATATCAACTATATCAGATAATAAATAAAATCAATACAATAGTCCTTAATATCAGCTCATGCCGTAAAAGAAAAATCAAATAAAACTTAGTTCAAGAATTGCTTAAACACATATATTAACTATCCAATCTTAATCAAAGCCTAACATGACTAGAAAATCAGCCGTGTAAATACAGACAAGCCTAGTTAATGTTTTAACAAATTAAATTTAAATCTATGCAAAGATAATAAAGGATCCAATTATATAAAGCCTAAAACTAATCATGACTAATTAATATTTATACTAAATAATATAGTAGTATTATCCAATAAGAAAAATGTTGTAAAAGTGTTTGGCACTTTACCGACATTTTTCTTATCCGGAATACAACTTCATACAAAAACCACAACTTTTAGTAACAATCATTTGAAATACTCATTCACATCATAAAAACTACGAGTTTTCCAATTGATCATTAAGTAGTTAGCGCGAGCAAACGGAAGGACAACCAAACGGCATTTTGCGAGGCTGACGAACAACCTTAGAGCCACTATAAGCAATTACATAGGCCTGACTATCAGCAATTACCAGTGAACCGAAAAAGGCATTCACCGTAGAATTGTCATTAGCCCTACCTTTAGAACCAGCGTAAGCTGAAACAGTCGAACCCGCCTGCGCAATAAATTCACAGCCTTCATAAGCTTCAAGCTCACAACCATTGCCAACAATGACATGTTCATTGGCTTTAGCTGTATAATGACCCGGACGGTCCAAAACAACATAGTGACTCATAGCCTGAGCATATATTGCTGGCGGTGGTTCAAAAGAAGTGAAGTTTGGTGTAAACATAACACATCTCCTTAGAGTATAAATTAACAAACTTGTAAAAGAACAAGTTTGTTAATTTATGATTTAGGGTTAGAGAAATTAATTCAATAGGCTTTGCAAGAATGTTAAAAGTAAAATATATAATTACAACTTAAATAAATAGACTTAAGGTAGTCAAGCACAACAAAGCTCAAATCACCTGTAAAAACAGAGCTAGGAAATAAAAACAAAAAAACTTTAAGGGGAGTATACGCTAAAGCAATCAGTTTACAATTTGCATGCTTAAATGATTGCGATTTTAACTGAATTTTATAAGGCAAAAAATTCAATCATTTTTCATATAGATTATAATATATTACATCATATCGCAGCTTGCGCAAGCAAACAGGCAGATCAAAGTGCATAATTCATTAAGCACTATCGTAAGCTTGCGCCATATTTCTCACAATCAACCAAGAATATTTAACTAAAAACCAAACCAAAAAAATCAAAACAATTGATTTACCATATTAGCGTAAACCTTAAGCAAAATTATGATTCAACCAAAGCCTGGATTCCCTAGGTTTGCTTATGCGTAAGTGCTAACCCAAGTCAAGCAATAAATAATGGCAATTGAGCCAAAGTACAATATTTTTTATTAGTTAAATTACTTTCCACAATACTTAAATCGGCCAATTTTAATTCAAGCGGAATCACTTTACGTAATAATCGAATATCATTAACATTTAATTTAGGCGGCAATTTGGGATTTGGATTAACTTTTATGGCCAATTTAGATTTAGCCGAAATATTATTTTCATCACTATAAAAGCGAGCAATAGTTACATGCGGCTTAAAAGGTCTTAATGCCTGCTCGCGAACTTTAGGTTCAATAAAGGGAAAAATAACTCTTTGGATTTTTGACTGCAAACTAAATACCGCATCATTAAGACTATTTGCGGTCACAACTATAGTTTTAGGAGTTTGGGGATTTGGCCAAAATTCAACTTGGTCAAAACTTAAAATTAATTTAGCCTTATTTTTAATAAACTCTTCCTGATTATTATCAATCATAGTCTCAATGGCTTGATGAATTTTAACTACATTAGCTTTATCCACTATGCCGAGAAAAAGCCAGGTCAAATGGAGTTTTTCTAAACTCGTGAAATTGATTTTTTTATCCCAAAACTCACTTAAATGATGATTACTGTCTTTTAATAGTTTAATTTGTTCAACTAAATTATTATTGAGAAATGTTCCCACAAATATTTTTGACATAAAGTTAAATTCCTTGGAAAATTTTATTTGGTATAAAAAGTTTTATTTTCATTGGCCATGCTTATTAACAATGGTGAAATTTTATTAGCCGTTACCAAATAATTACTGGATTTTTCTAAATCCTTAACAACATTACCCAAACCATAATCATCAGCAAAACGCAACGGACCACCGTGATAAGCGGGAAAACCCATACCCAATACACAGGCCAAATCAATTTCTTTAGCTTTTTTAACAATTTTTTCAGCTAGACAAAAACTAGCTTCATTAATCATTGGCAATAAAAGTTTCCTTTTAAGGATCGCCAGCATTTCAGGTGATGGTTTATCAGGACTGGTATTGAGACTTAATTTTGCTAGGATTGGCAAATTAAAACCTTGCGGATTTAAAGCATCGTCATAAAGATAAATGCCATTTTTCTGATATTTACCCGATAATTGAAGAGCTTTAATCTTATCAATTAAAATCGGTAACATCGGTTTAGTAATAAAATTATGACTAACCAAGGCATCAATAGCTTTAAAAGCTAATTCCATACCAATTTCATCAAACAAGGCAACCGGCCCAATCGGCATCCCAAAACTCTGCGCGGCTTCTTCAATATGATTTAGGGCATATCCTTCAAACGCACACCAACAACTGGCAAGTAAATAACTAAGCAAAAGGCGATTCATTAAAAAACAAGGTGAGTCATTCACGAGAATTGCGGTTTTATCCATTTTCTTGACCAAACCAAAAGCTGTAGCAATTGCTTGTGAACTGGTTTCATTATGAGGAATGATTTCAGCTAAAGGCATATGCTGAACTGGATTAAATAAATGCAACCCCAAAAACCGCGAATTATCAGGTAATTCAATCGCCAGATCAGTGATTTTAAACGAAGATGTATTGGACAAAACAACGGCCTGAGTATTTTCTAAAATGTCTTTAATAACTTTTACTTTTAAAGCAAAATCCTCACGAACGCACTCAATAATAACTTCTGAATCAACAAAATCGGTAGTATTATGAATTATTTTCAAGTTAGGATGTTTGGCAATATTTTCTAAATCCTGGTTGCGCACGAGATCAGAACCAGGTCGCAATGACTTCAAATCAACTTTTAAACCTTGCTTTAAGGCGAAATTAGCTATTGAACAGCCCATAAGTCCAGTGCCAATGATACCAATATGAGTAACCTTACTAGTCTGGTAATGTGTACAAATTTGGTTAGCTTGCTGATTAGCAAACTCATTAGTAAAAGAAAGAAAAATTTGATTTTTAGTTTGTGGCATTAAAGCTAGATTAGCAAAGGCTTCCCTTTCTTTCAACAATCCGGCATCAAGATCATTGTGATAGCCAGTTTCCATACAAGCCAAGACTTCATCATAAGCAGGATACTTACCTTTAAGCTTCATAGTCATAATTCGCTTGTTTAAATTAAGTAATTTTAAAATCATTTTCTCATCTTCAAGGTGCATTCCCGACCTTGATGGAACATCCTGATTTAAAGCCATAGCCACTAATTTAGCTTCAAGTGTGCTAATTAAATCATCACTACTTACCAACTGATCAATTAAACCAATTTCATAAGCCTTATCACTGTTTACATGGCTAGAAGTCAAAATCATTTCTAAGGCATTTTTGTAACCAATAATTTTGGCAAGCCTTTGTGTTCCACCTAAAGCTGGAATAAGACCCAATTTTACTTCCGGTAAACTAAATTGTGTATCCGGAGAATTTGAAGCAATCCTATAATCAGTACATAAAATCAATTCCAAACCACCACCATAACATAAACCATTTACAGCTGCAACAATTGGCTTAGCTAATTTAGTTAAGTCAGAAAAAACATTTTGGCCACTTAGCGCTAAGTTAAAGATTTTATCTTTATCTTTAGCTTTATATATTTCCATAAGATCAGCGCCTAAACAAAAATGGCTAACTTTACCAGAAATCAAACCAATGGCCTTAACTTTATTGTCATCATTTAAAACCTTGATAGCATCAGCAAATTCCTGGATAGCCGATTCACTTAAAATATTATTGCGACCAGTAGCGTTAAGGATTACAAAGGCCACACCACTTTTACGATAGCGAATCAGCAATTGTTTGTAATTGAGCAATGTAGTCATATTTATTTGGAGTCCCCATTATCAGTTATTTTATTAAAATTCTGCGCAATAGCCTTAGGGCCACCTAGTCCTTTTAAAATCATTACGACACCAAAGGATAATGGCAGCAACATTATTAACGTACTCATTAAGGACATTGTAGGGAAATACATTATCAGTGAACTTAAAATAGAAAAGAAAATTAAAACCAAAGCTAAAGCCGTAACAAACCAGGCAATTTTATTTTTAGGATTATAGAAAATCCAACCGATACCCACTAATAATGGCAATAAGACAAACCCAAAGCCGCCGCTACCCAGTCCTAAAAAAGCCAAAGCACCAGTGCCCACTCTAACATGTTGAAATAACATCAACAGCCCAATAAGCAGTAACACAATTCCAGAAAATAACTGAAAATCAGATTTCAAAGGGGTTGCTGCCGATTGAATTAATTCATGATTAGACTTTTTCAAATTTGCTGAACCACCATTATTCATCATATTTTTTTTTTCATTAGCTAACTGAACTTCTAATTCTAACTGATTTAATTCATCAAGAATTTTTTTATTTTTTTCATTATTAATATCCATAAATCCGCCTTTTTACTACTATCTATAAATATGACACCGCTATTTTTAAACCATTGTTGTAATTAAAGTAAAAAAATTATTATTTTAAAAAAGGACTTCAATATAAGTAATTTTAATAAGCAAATAATATCTATAATTATTTTTTAAGCCTTTAGTAATATTTCTGTGTTGATCAAAACAAGCTGTAAAAGAAATTATAATTTAACCTGACACAACAAATCTTCAAGAATATACTTTGCTTTATAAGCAATAGGCATTTTCCAACCAACACCAAATGAACACTGTGAAATTTTTAATGTTGGCGCTGATTGCTTGCGTTTAAATTCACTCCTGTCAATCAAATTTACTACATCTTGAACCAAATTAATATTATAGCCTAATTCTTCAATTTGGGGAACACTTAAATGATCCTCCACGTAATAACCAATTATTTTATCTAAAGTTGCATAAGGCGGTAATGTATCATCATCATACTGATTCTCGCGCAATTCAGCTGAAGGTCTTTTCGTGATTGTACTTTGGGGAATAATTTCGTTGCCAGCCATTACATTTATATGATTGGCCAATTCATAAACTTTAGTTTTTAATAAATCCCCAATGACACTAAGCCCACCACACATATCACCATAAAGAGTACAATAACCACAGGCTATCTCCGATTTATTGCCGGTATTTAATACTAAATAATTAAATTCATTAGAAATTGCCATAAGAATAATTCCCCGCAGCCGCGGCTGAATATTTTCTAAACTTAAACTGTTTTTCAAAGCATAAACATTATCTTGAAAATTCAATAAGGTTTCCTGCATCATTTTATCAATAGGAATAATATCAAATTTTATACCCAAATTATTGGCTAAAGCCCTAGCATCTTCAAGTGCATGACTTGATGAATATTTGCTAGGCATCGCTACGCCATAGACATTTTGAGCCCCCAGCGCATATTTAGCAATACAGGCAGTTACAGCCGAATCAATTCCCCCAGACAGACCAATGACAACCTTGGTAAAGCCACATTTTTGGGTGAAATCTTTAACACCAAGAACAAGTGCCTTAAATATATTTTCTAATTGATTATCACTTACTATAGTATTTTTAGCCTTAAAGCTGTGACTGCTTGGGTCAAAATCAACCACAATCAAATCTTCTTCAAAGGCTTTGGCAACCATATGAATTTTACCATCACGATCAGCCACAAAAGAACGACCATCAAAAATTAATTCATCATTACCGGCAATCTGATTAACGTAAATTATCGGCAAATTAAATTTTTTAGCAGTATTTTGGATTAACTCGCAACGAACCTTTTCCTTATTTATTACATAGGGCGAAGCTGATAAGTTAATAATTAAATTCGGATCTAAAAGCTTAAGCTTGGCAACCGGATCGCTAGTATAATTGCGATTTTCCCATTCTCTTTGATACCAGATATCTTCACAAATAGTTAAGCCAAAGGCAACGTCATCCACGGTGAAAACATTATAGTCATTGGTACTCTCAAAATAGCGAGCTTCATCAAATACATCATAGGTAGGCAGTAAGGTCTTATACTGACGACCCACAATTTGGTTATGATCAATAAAAGCCGCAGCATTAACTAATTTTTTACTAACCGGCGACTTGACATCAACATAACCCACAATTACCCCAATACCTTCAACTCTTTCAGTTAAATAAGCCAGGGCTTCACGATTCGATCTTACAAAACTAGGCTTGAAAATGAGATCCAATGGCGGATAACCACAAATGGCCAATTCCGGGAAAACAATTAACCTAGCACCAAGAGATTTTGCTTGATTCGTATATTCTAAAATTTTTAAAATATTACCAGAAATGTCACCAACAGTTGGATTTATCTGGCCTAAAGCAATTTTCATAATTAAATATTCTCGATTTTATTGAAATTGTAGAATTTAATACTTTCATTTAAGATAATTTTAATGTATATTAGTAACAAGATGACTAGAAAGAAGTTTTTTATGCTTAAAAATACAATTAAATTTATCATACTTTTGTTAATTTTAAATGGCTATTTTAATAATATTAGCTATGCCGGTGAAAATGAAATTAATAGTTTTGCCCATAACTTAAACTGGAAAGCCACTGGACTAACCAATGGTGCCTCAACCTGGGTTAATATCTGGAATTACCCCCAAGATAACATCGAAGCTTATTGTAAGAAATATTATGCTAATGGCATCACTAATTTATTCATTCAAACCTCAAGATCAAACACGAAAGACATTGTTAACCCACAAAAACTTGAATCAATAATTGAAAATTGTCATAAGTATGGCATGAAAGTGATTGGCTGGACGTATCCTAACCTTGACAATATCCAAAGTGATGCACAAAAATTAATAACTGCTGCTCAATTTAGGACGGCTAAAGGTGAAGGCCTTGACGGTATGGTTGCAAATTTAGAACACAATTTAAGCACAAATAATGTTATTGCCTACTCACAAATAATTAGAGACAATTTAGGAGCTGCTTATCCACTTATTGCCTGTGTTTACAGTCCATTAAATAAATGTATAGAAGTCAAGAAAACCCCTTGGAAGGTTTTATCTGAATATTACGATGTTATAGCACCAATGGCCTACTGGAATTCTAAATACCAAAAATATGACGTTTATGATTACACCATTCAAACCATATCGCAAATAAGAGCGCTTACCCAAAAACCTTATCAAAACATTCATGTGATTGGCGATGGCATGAAAACTAACCCCAGTACTATTAGTTTATTTTTAAAAGCGTGCCATGATGGTTTAGCAACATCAGCCAGTGTTTACCCCCAAAACGCCTTAACTATAGCTCAGTGCGATGCTTTAGAAACCTATTCTAATTACATTTCGAAAGACAGTGTATACAAGCTTGCATGTTTAAAAGCTTTGTACAATGAACCTTTAGCTAATTATTTCCGAAACAACGATATTTCTCAACCAGTAAGTATTGGGGATTTTTTAGCCATTATTAACAATCAAATTAATTTAAAACCAATTCAAACTAATTTAAACAAATTTCTCGCTAAAATTTCCATTAATTCATTAAATTTAAATCAACCCATAAACAAAAATACTGCTTATCAAATTTTGGCTTTTATTGTAAATTCTCATCAAAATAAAAGACATTCTTATATACTGGATAAAAACTGGCTAATCCCCAAAGCTTATGCTGACAATCAAATCAACAAGGAAGAAAAAGCCTTAAACTACTTAGATTTAGCGCAAATGCTTTGGCAAGAAAGTAATATTTTAAATTAATTTTTCACTTTGATTAAATTAGAAAAACTAAGGGTAAATTATATATATAAGAAATTAGTAATTTATTTTTAATAAAGATCATAAAAGGTACTAGTGTTTAATCACTTAATTGATTTGAAAATATTTATATAACTAATATAACAATTTAACTGCAGTTTTCAATTGAAAATCTGCAAATTTTAGTTTAGTAATCGGAGGAATTAACATGCATGTTACCGTAACTGGAAAGAATATTGAATTAACTCGTGCATTAAAGGAGTATTTAATCGAAAAATTAAACCGTGCCCAAAAACATTTTGAACAGCCTTTAGAAGCCATTGCCATTTTAAGCGTAGCCAAAAATCCATCAATGGCTCAAAATCAAACAGCTGAAGTTACCATTAAAATCAATGGAACAATTATCCGAGGCGAAGAGTCTACCGAAAATATGTATGCCTCAATTGACTTGGTGGCGGATAAAATTGAACGACAACTGCGGAAATTTAAAACCAAATATTATCAACGACCGGCCAAATCCAAAGAATCACTGGTTTACGATATTAATAATGATACCGAAACAGATGAAGAAGAATTTGATTTAGAAAACCTGGAATTGCAAGTAATTAATCCTAATAAAGAAAATCCTGGTCCAAAAATTGTCCGCTCCAAACGCTACCCCTTAAAGCCAATGACTCCTGAAGAAGCTTCCCAACATATGGATTTACTTGGCCATGAATTCTTTATGTTTATCAATAAAGAAACTAGTCAAGTAAATACTGTTTACAGTAGAAGAGATGGGCAATATGGATTAATTGAACCAGAATTATAATTATTACATTATTAATTTTTCATACAAAACAAAATTCGAATTTTGTTAAAATTCGAATTTTATACATATTTAATGCTATAAGTAAGTTAGTTACTTACGGTTGGTTTTAACTTAAAGGGGTTGTCAATAAAACAATGCTTATCAAAGCTGTAAAAGACTTAAGATATGCCATTTTACTCTTTACAATTTTTTCGAGCACTTCAATTTCGTCAGCACAAACCGATCCAAGATTAATTAATCTTAACAATGAGGGCGTCAAATTAATTAATCAAAATCAATTTTTACCGGCCATAAAAAAACTCGAAGAAGCACTAGCTATTAACCCAAATTATCAAAAAGCTAAAGTCAATTTAGCTATAGCCTACAATAATTATGGCCTAACCTTAACCAAAGATCCCAAAACCGCCCTCAAACAATTTGAACAGGCTGCTTATCTAGCACCTAATGTATCGCAGACCGTCAGTAATCTTAATGGCATTATTAGTAATTTAGGATTAAATCCTAATTCTTTTAAAGACAGGGTCAAATTAGCCAGCGATGATAGATTACAAGGTAATTTTAGTGGCGCCATTGTAGAATATTTGGCGAGCATAAATATTCATGACGATCGTGATGTACGAATTAAACTAGGTGATGTTTATCGGGTCAACAATCAAATCAAAGATGCCATCGATCAGTTTAAACTAGCTGTGCTGATGAAAGATACCGCTGATGTCGAGCTCAAACTAGGCCAGGCTTACCAAGCCAGCGGTGATCTTACTAGTGCAATAGGTTGCTATTCAAAAGCTATGACGCTTAAACCTGATGACTCAGATGTTATCGACTCACTGGTGGCTGGCTGGGAAGATGCCTTAAAACAAGACCCCACCGCACCAGCCAATCATATTGGTCTAGGTCAAGCCTTACAATTCCAAGGTGATTTTGGTCAGGCTGAAGCAGAATACAAAACCGCCTTAAGCTTTTCACCTAATCACCAGAATGACTTAGCTGCTAAATTGTTAGCCGCCTTACCTGAAGCTAAAAAACAATTCCAGGTTGATCGTCATATTAATTCTGGTGTCGACTTACAAACACGTAAACATTACAACGAAGCTATTGCTGAGTATCAAAAAGCCCTGGCGCTCGATAAAAACAACGTGTCGATTTTAATTAATATTGGCAGTGCCTATGAAGCGCAAGAAGATGACCAAAATGCTATCACCTTCTATAAACAAGCGCTAGCCATTGATCCTAATAATAAATCGGCCAACGAAGGCTTAAAACAAGCAACTGAAGCCTTAAGTCAGCAAAAGCTTGATTCAACGGCTAAAGATGCTGATACATTATTCAAAGCCGGTAAATATGATGAAGCTATCCAAAAATATCAAGATCTTATTGCTAGCGATCCTAAGGATGCCGCTACTTACTTTGATATTGGTGCAGCCTATCAGGCTAAAGGCGACCTTAATAATGCCATTGTCAATTATCGCCAGGCGGTTAATCTGGCTGATACTAAAACCGCTCCTGACTATCAAAAAGCTTTAAATAAAGCTTTAGCCAAATCAGCTGATCCAATTATTCAAAATGGCATTAAACGCCAACAAGAAAAAGACTATGTTGGTGCCGAAACTTTCTACCAGCAGGCAATAACCCTAACCCCCGACAATGCTTCTTTATGGTTTGACATGGCTACGGCTCAATATGCCGATCAAGATTATACCAGTTCAAAATTATCGTTTAAAAAAGCCTTAGAAATTGATCCTAAAGGCCAAGCTGATGACCTCTATCTTATTGGTACTATTGAAGAAAACAGCAATAATGGTGGCAAGGCTCTAGCTACCTATAAGCAATATGCAACCCAAAATCCAAACGGTCAGTATATAAGTCAGGCTAATGAACGGATTAAAGCCTTAACCAAAAGCATTAATGACACCATAAAAATCAAGTCACCCGAAGAGCTAGACAATATTAAAAAGGCCAATGACGACTACACCAAAGCCGTAACCTTACAACAGAATCAACAATACGACCAAGCTTTACCCCTATATCAAGAAGCCATTAAACTTCAACCCAAGGAAGCATCTTTTGCTTATGCCTTAGGCACTTTATATCAGCAAAAAAATGATTTAGACAATGCCTTAACCTCATATCAACAGGCCTTAGCTCTTGATCCTAAAAATAAGGACTTTCAAAAGGCCATTGATAATATAAATGAATTAAAGGCTGGTCCAATTATTCAAAAAGCAATCGAAAAACAAACAGCTGGTGATTTAGATTCAGCCATTTCACTCTATAATCAAGCCATCGCCATTATCCCAAATAATGCCGAAATATGGACAAATTTAGCCAGTGCCTACCAGCAAAGCGATCACTTTAATGAGGCGCTTACTGCCTACAAGAAAGGTTATGATTTAGATCATAAAGCCAGTGGCGATAATTTATACTTTATTGGTATCCTGGATGAAAATGCCGGCAACGGCAGACAGGCCTTAAATCATTACTATGACTATTTAAAAGCAAGTCCAAAGGGAACATATTTCAAACAGGCTCAAAGCCGTATCGCTGCTTTAACGGCCAATATTAATGCCTGCGAAAAAATCCCCACTCAAGCCCAGGTCAAATCTTCGCAAGAAGCGAGCCAGGCCTATAGCAATGCCGTCAAACTTCAACAGCAAGGCGGTAAATTTGAAGAAGCACTAGCCTCATACCAAAAGGCTATTAGCCTTCAGCCTAATGAAGCTGCTTACGCTTATGGCTTAGGCACTTTATACCAAGATCATAATGATATGACTAACGCAATGATTTGGTACAATAAAGCCCATGAAATAGATCCTAAGAATCAGACCTATACCAATATTTTAACGCAGGCGGCTCAATCAGTTCAAGCTGGAGCCGCTACTGACGCCTATAATGAAGCAGTTAAACTTCAGGATGCGCAAAAATATGATGACGCCATAAATCAATATCTTAAGGCCATTACAGCTTCCCCCAACGAGGCCTCATTTTATTATAGCCTAGGAACCTGTTACCAAGCCAAAAATGATTTAACCAATGCCTTAAATAGTTACAATAAAGCTTATACCCTAAACCCCAAAGAACCAGCCTATGCCCAGGTTATTAAACAGGTTAAAGAAAGTATGGCAGCTCCCTATTTAGAATCAGCTTATAAAAAACAAACTACCAAAGATGACAAAGGTAATTATGATATAGCTGGGGCTATTGTAGATTATGAAAAGGCTCTGAAATATGATGACAACGCCACCACTCATTTAAATCTAGGTACAGCCTATCAGGCTTTAAATAATAATCTTAAGGCTATTAGTGAGTACCAAAAAGCTTTAGCTCTAGATAGAAATCAGGCTGATGCCTACTACTACCTGGGCACAGTTTACGATGCCTTAAATAAGCCAGGGGCAGCCTTAACCAATTATGAAAAATACGTAAAATTAGCTCCAACTGGAGCAAATGCCGCTAGCGCCAAACAACGCATTGATATTTTAAAGAAACAAGTAGTAAGACGTCGTTAGAAAGCTATTGAGATTAATGTTTAAATTTTTTGATAAATTGTATTTTGCCCTTCTAATTGGCTATTTCATAAGCTTTGCAATTTTGTGGCTAAACTATCTTGCGCCAAAATCCTTTAATCACTGCATTTGCCAAAATCCCTATTTTTTTCTAGATTATACCCGTTATTATGTATTTGCCCAGATAACTGATTCAGACCAAAACCAGAATTTATATAATCCACAAATCCAAAAACAGTTTTTTAGTAAAGCAATTTATCCTGCCAAACCTAATCAGTTCTTTAGTCAATATCCACCCCAAACAGGAATTTTAATGCATCCGTTAAAATTCCTCCCGTTAAATTATGGTTATGCCACGTTTATAATCATTTCAATTATATTGTTAATTACAGCTTTGCTGAATTTAAGAAATAAGCTAAATCCAATTGATAATTTAACATTTCTTACTATATGCTTTGGTATATTTGCCAGCATGCCCATGCTCTGGTCAATATTATTAGGACAAGTTAATATTATCCTGGTTGCAGCCATAATTTTTTTGCTCTTAGCCAATTTTAAACACAAATACATAATGGGATTATGTTCAAGTTTATGTCTATCCATAAAACCCCATTATTTTATATTCTTTTTTCCGTTAAGCCTGTTTATGAAAAACTTCAAGTTCTTTCTTTCCTGTCTAGCAGTAAATATACTTTTATTACTTTATACCTTTAAAACATTTAAGCCAAGTATTTTTACTACCTATGTAAATATGCTCAGTGAGGCTGAATCAAAATTTGCTTATCTTGGGGTAAAATTACCAGACTTTGCTAATGATACTAATTATTTAATTACCATACGCAAATTACTCATGTTATTTTTGCCAACCAACAACGCCTTACATATTTCCATAATTATGTTTGGCTTAGCCTTTTGTCTTGCCGCATATCTTTGCCTGCGCAACAACTGGAAACGTTCCGAAAACACTGCCTGGTTGATATCCAGCCTCATTTTAATTTATTTAGTTTTTTCACCGCACGCCCATTTTCATGATTCACTACTATTGAGTGTTGTTGCCTGTTCAACTCTTTCAACTTTAGCTTTAGACAAAATTTTTAAATTGAAATTAAATTTAAAAATTTGGCATTTAGTTTTTTATTTTTATCCAATCCTAACCTGGCTAGGCTTTTTATGCTTACCGCATGATTCAGGGTTTCGTGAATATTTTTTCCTGATTATTAATTCATTACTCTTAATTATTTCTCTAAATCAAAATAAGTTATTTTCAGCTAAATTATAATTATCAATACAATTATCACTAACCGTTATTCCAACCAAAAACTAGGTATATTTTGCAACAACCACTAAAATTTGAAATCGAAGCTATTTGTAAGGATACTGGAGCCAGAGCCGGCATCTTAACCACAGCGCATGGAGTGATTAAAACCCCAGTGTTTATGCCAGTTGGGACAAATGGCACTTTAAAATCACTAACTTTTGATCAGACATTGAATT
Source organism: Candidatus Melainabacteria bacterium (assembly GCA_027371815.1). Classification (GTDB taxonomy): domain Bacteria; phylum Cyanobacteriota; class Vampirovibrionia; order Obscuribacterales; family JAKAZS01; genus JAKAZS01. The sequence goes on from DAHXLC010000021.1 coordinate 14,403, forward strand.
GTGGTGCTCAAATAATTTTAGGTAATTCTTATCATTTATATTTACGCCCTGGTCACAAATTAATCAAAGAAGCGGGCGGATTGCATAAATTTACATCCTGGGGTTTACCAATGTTAACCGATTCAGGCGGCTTTCAGGTAATGAGTTTAAGCAAACTCTTAAAAAAAACTGATGATGGCGTTTTTTTTAAGGATCCTTGTGGTGGTTTAACACATTTTATTGGTCCAGCCAAATCCATGGAAATTCAAAATGATATAGGTGCTGATATTATCATGGCCTTTGACGATTTCCCACCCAATCCAGCTACTTACGAACAGGCTAAATTTTCCATGGAACGCACGCATAAGTTTTTAGAAAAATGTGTGGTGGCTCATACAAACAGTCAAACACAAGCTTTATTTGGTATTGTTCAAGGCAGTATCTATGAGGATTTACGCATTGAATCGGCCAAATTTGTAACGGGTATTGATTTACCGGGTTACGCTATTGGTGGAGTTGCCGTTGGTGAAGACAGACCGCTTATTGAAAAAATCAGTAAATTTACGGCTAATCTTTTGCCTTATAACAAACCACGCTACTTAATGGGCATTGGCACGCCTTGGGATATTATTCATGCCATATATAGCCAAATAGATATGTTTGACTGTGTATCACCAACTAGGCTTGCTCGCCATGGATCTTTCTTTTACCAGAATGAAAATATCAGTATTAAACGGGCTAATTTTGCCCAAGATTTTTTGCCCCTCGATCCTAACTGTAAATGTGGTACTTGTCTAAGGTACAGCCGAGCCTATCTGCATCATATTGTCCGGCGGAAAGAAATGATTGGCGCTATATTATTATCTGTGCACAATGTTTACACCTTAATTAATTATGCTAATATGGCTAGACAAGCTATTATTGAAGGGAAATTCAAAGAACTTTATGAAAGGGAAGCTAGTTTAAAATTAAAGGAGAAAAATTAAAGACAATGCTTAACTTGATCAAAAATCAATATCACAATTTTAGCTTAAACAGCAATTGGTTCACTCTGATAAAAACCAGCTTAGACAATAAGAAGAACTCATTATACCAAGATTTTACAGCTTCATTTAGGTTTCGACAACTAATAAATATTGTTAACATTACCCTTTGTTTCCTAATCACGACGACCCCAATTTTAGCCTGTACCAGGGTTTTATGGGCTAAAAATGGGCAAGCCCTATTAATTGGCCGCAATATGGACTGGGCCAGCCCCTTAAATACTGAGATCTGGGCATTAGCCAAAGGTTTAAAACACAATGGGTTAACTGGTAAAAATACCTTAAACTGGACTTCAAAGTATGCCAGCCTCGTAATAACTGTAAATAATTCAACTTCTCATATTACCAAATCAAACCCTAAAACAATTACTAATTCTTCATTTAGCGCTACTTGCGACGGCTTAAATGAATCGGGTTTGGCTGGTCACCTGCTTTGGCTTAGCGAGTCCGGTTTTGGCGAACCAAGCCATACTAAGCCAGGATTAGCAGTAAGTCTATGGTTGCAATATATACTGGATAATTATAAAACCGTAAATGAAGTAGTTGAATTTACCAAAGCCGCTAACTTTTACATAAAGCCCTGTACTTTTGATAGTTATACGGCGTCGGTTCATTTGGCGATTGAAGATAAAAGCGGTGATTCAGCTATTATTGAATATCTAAAGGGAAAGCCCGTTATCCATCATGGAAAAAAATATACGGTACTTACTAATTCGCCAACTTTTGACAAACAACTAATTCAACTAAAACAATATACTGGTTTTGGTGGCACAAAAACCTTGCCAGGAACAACCGCAGCACCTGATCGCTTTGTTCGTGCAGCCTTTTATTTAAACAATTTACCTAAACCAAATAACTACAAAGAAGCTGTTGCGGAAATTTTAAGCGTTATGCGCAATGCCGCCCAGCCTTATGGTACTAGAAATGAGATTCAACCCAATAACAGCCCTACTCGCTGGCGAACCATCTGCGATCTTACCAATAAAATTATATATTTCGAATCTAGTACTAATCCAGCAATAATATGGTTAGAAATGAATGAAATAAAATTCCCATCTGGTCAATTGGCCTTAAGACTTAACATCCAGAGCAACCCTGAAGCCATTGGTGATGTCACCAACGACTTAAAAGCTTGCCAAATTTTCACCCCAATACAACCATAAAAAGTCATTTTTTTTAATGGTTAAGCAAACGAATAATTTTCTTATCATTTAATATAATATATTCCCAACCATTAAAAAATGACTGACCTAAAATCGGGTACTTACCTAAGGCTGAACGAACGACAACTTGAACATTAGTAGCCAAAATTGGCCCTAGTTTTACATAGTCTAAATAACCAATTCGACCTTCACCAAATCCTGACAATCCATTGGTTTTTACAAATCGGCTGGTTTTAGGAATAAATACCCTGGCTAAACTAGCTTGCTCATCAGTAAAAGACAATCCTGGGCTAGCTGTATCTAAAATCATTGGTGTACTTATTGAATTAAGTTCCACGTTAACCAAAATTTTGTCATTTACATATATAAATGGTAAATCAAAACCATCAGCTAGCTTTTGATCTTTTTTAATAAATTTAATTATTGATTGCGCATTATCTACACCAAGATAATAATTATCACTGAAAACATCCCCGACAACTGGATAATCAAAAGGTAAAGTTTCAACAATAGTAGCTAAAACATCTTCATATTCAATAGTACCTAAAGTTAATTTTATTTTGACAATTTGCCCATTTTGGGCATCAGTTGCTCCTATTGCATCAACATGTTTAATTTTAGAATCAAAATTTAAATTTAATCCCAAGTTATTAAGCTGAGCTTTACTAAAATAAATTCCTTTAACACCAGGATTGAAAATTAATTGCAAATTAGATCCATCAACATTACCATCAATAATCATTTTTTTAATTACCGCATTATAAGTAAAATTAATTATCGCTAAGTCAGGTAATTTTCTTACTCTGTCATCAACATTGGGCTTATTTTGCGGCATATTTATCAATGAAGACTTTCGATTAAATGAACTTCTAACATTTTTTTGCATATCAAGATTAGACAACTGACTCAAAGCTATTTTAGCCAACCCAAATGCTTCACTTTTTGGCGCCAGTTCAATAATTTTATTATAGTTAAAAGCTGCTAAATCATATTGTTTATTGGCCTGATAACTTAATCCCAGATAGTATACGGCAGAAAAATTATGAGAGTTATTTTTAATCGATTCAGTAAAATATTTAATGGCTTCATTATATTTTTTTTGATTATAAAGCTTTATTCCTTGAACATACAAATTTTCACATACATTATTATTAATCGATTCAGCAACTATGGGCAATTGCTGAAATAAAATCAAGAGAATTAAAATTACTACTTTATCCAATAAAATTCTCCTTAATTTTTATCGTGCATTATTATGTGCATTATACTGCTGAATCAACTGATTAACAAAAGTTGCTTCCCACTCATCACAAGAGTAATGAAGGCTTTTACTTTTATCAAAATAATATTTAGCTTGTTGATAATTATTACTCAGCAAATAAATAACCCCCAAATGAAAAAAAGCTCCAGCATTAGCAGGATCCATACTTAAAGATTTTTCAAGACTATTATAAGCCTCCTTAAAATTACCCATTAAGCCTAAAATAAAACCACGCCGATCATAAAAAGCACTTTGACCGGGTTTTAAATCAATAGCCTTATTAATGGCCAGCAAAGCATCAGTATAAGCACCATTTTCCAAAGAGGATAATGACAATAGCTCATACATGCCATAATTATTGGGATCTAGTTTCACAACCCGTTTCAAGTCTTTGATATTTAAATCCAAATTACCTAAATGATAAAAATCAAAACCTCTAATCGTATAGGCTAAAACACTTTTAGGATTAAGCCGAACTGCTGAATTACAGTCTTGCAATGACTTATGATAAGCTTTAAGCAAAAAATAAGTTTGAGCTCTAGCCAGATAAACACTGTCATCCACATAGCCATTAGCTATAGCTTTATTTAAACTTAGTATAGCTTGATTGTAATTATTATTTTTAAGGTCTTTAATCGCTAATTCATAAGCATTATAACCTTTCAATTTACTACTATTAACTACATTGCCTTGAACAAAATGCCACCAAATAAATAACACAAATAACATAAAAGAAACGCCAATAGAATCACGTAATGTCCAAAATTCTTTTTTAGAATTGGCGGGACTTAAAATCAAGCCACTAAAAAAACCAAAAAACAAGCCACCAAAATGAGCAGCATTATCAATATTGGGAATTAATGTGCCCATCAAGCCTAAATATAAAATATAAACTAAACTCGACTTCTTAAATGAATCTAAGAATTCTTTAGATAAAAATTTGCGCCGGCGATAAATAAATGCACCAAATGCGCCAATTAAAGCTAATATCGCCCCGCTAGCACCAGCGCTTAAAGTTAATGGGTTAAGCCAAAGACTGGTTAGTGAGGCTCCAATTAGACCAATAAAATAAATGCCAATTAACCGGCTTGACCCTAATAACCGTTCAACCACCATACCTATTTGACCAAGCACAACCATATTCATAAACAAATGCAATAAACCCACATGGACAAAGCCGCAGGTAACCAAGCGAAAACTTTGACCAGCTGTAGTTAACGGACCATAGTTACTGCCAAAAGAAATTAAGACTTTGCTATCCGGCGATAAAATCGTAGTTGGTCCGCCTTTAAAAATCATTAAGACAAAAATTAATACATTGGCCGCAATTAAAATAATTGTGGTTGGGTATTTTTTTATATAATTAAGTAAACTTGATTCTACAGCTTTGTTTTCTAGAGATATTTCAGTTGGCATTGTAATAAAAACGAGTTGATTAATAAATTGTTTTTCAATAAGTCTTATAAAATTTGGCTAAGGTTAACAAAGCAAAAACTGTTTGACCGCCTTACTAATAAATAATCATAACATATCTAAAATATTTATCTTGACGTCAATTTAAATATTTTTTTCCGGTACCAAGACATTAGCACCATTTACCCAAGCTCTAAACTGACCTAAAAAGTCAGCAAAACAACCCTTGGTTCAGCTGCGCCAATAGTTAATTTTTTTTAAAATCGCTTAATTTTACCTACTCTGGTTAATTATATCGAACGATTGCTTGCATTTAAGCCTAAATTGCCATTTACTAATATTCATAAATATTTTAAGAAGAAGTATTAATATGTAAAGATTAAATTCTAATATTTAACTTTTTAGATTATAGGAATTTCTTTAACCAATTTAGCTAAGCTCTAAGCCTTTAACTGATAACTAAAATTTAATCATCTTAGTAATGATAAGTGAATTAACAACTTTGCTTAAATGCTAATGTTTAACAAAATGACAAATCCAACTTGTTTAACTAACAAAATATGTAAGTTAAACAAGTTGTTTAGCGCCAAGTTTTGTTAAATCAATAAACAACCTAACCACAATTAAGGAAAATGCATGAAAACTACTTACAAAGTTTCCGATCGAAATCTTCTTGCCCCCAATGGCAAGCTTGCTGCTTTATTTATTGATATTGACGGCACTATTCTTGAATGCGAACCCTACTTTCATGAAGCCAAAAGCCGTTTTGTACATCTTATGACCCTGATTGGCTTTAGCACGAACGATGCCGAATCCGTCTTACACAAGCATGACCATTACCGAATGCAGGCAGGAAGTTTTCACTACGATATTTTTGGTGATGCAATGATTGATGCTTACACCGAGCTTTGCCAAAGCCATAACCGAACTGTTGATGATATGATTATGGGAATTTGCCGTGATCTTGGCCGTGGGCCATTTTATCGCCAACCGGTTTTGTTTAAGGATGCCGGTCCGGTTTTGAATCGGTCACGTCACAACTTTTTAATTTTTGCAGTTTCTCTAGGTACTCGCGAGGTGCAAAAATACAAGATCCGCCAAGCTGGGCTAGATTCAGTATTTGATGAAATTATCATTATTCCTCGCGTGGAAAAACTTAAAGTTGTCCAAGAAATTATTGATGATCTTAATATTGATCCTACAGCCTCAGCTTTTATTGGCAATTCGCTTAAGGCTGATGGAGCATGCCTAGCTGTAACTAATTTTGTTTATTTACCCCTTGAAGGGGGAACTCCTTTCGACCAGGCGCCATTGCCCAAAGACAGTCCATATCAAACTTTTAATGTCCGTGACTGGCTGGATGCTGAACAATCTGCTTTGCAACGCCTGTTGCGACGGCGCAAACTGATTAAAGCGGCCTGATTGATCGAACAATATCAAACCAAAGCAATTACGCCAGCAAATATTTAAAGTTTAAACAACAATAAAGTCCATTGACTTACACAAGAAAGTGATTGATATTGTGTATCAATCACTTTCTTTTTTTAAATTATTATACTGTACAATATAGTATAACCCGATCATTTATAAACAATGGGGATATCATTAATTAATTTTTTGCAAATTATGCAATTCGATAGCCTTATTTTCATTTATAGCTTGTTTTTTAAGCTCCTGAGCCGCAACTCCAGACGACGCATTGTCATTGCTTTGGTTAACTACTTTGCCTTCAACTATATTAGCCTTACTAGCCAAATCATTAGGAGCATTAGAATCATTGTAAGCACTTTTCATAGCCCCTTCAACTATATTGGCCTTACTAGCCAAATCATTAGGAGCATTGTTCTTACTATCATTAGCTATTACATCCTTACTGCTTAATACACCGTCAGCCTTAGATGTTATCTTCGAATATGAATCACTGCCATTAGCTATAACATCGCTACTGCTTAATACACCGTCAGCCTTAGGTGTTATCTTCGAATATGAATCACTGCCATTAGCTATAACATCGCTACTAGCAGCAACAGAACCCTCACATTCTTTGGGCATTTTATAGATCTGACTAACGATTCCACTTAAGCCTTTTGATTTAACATTGTTTGGAGTTTCAATTTTTTTGGTTTCGCGGTTAAAATTAACTTCAGCATTATTCATGATAAATCTCCTTAAAAATTTTATAGTAAGTTTGCCCTGTTGACATCTGTGAGATTACTACTAATGAAATTGCATATCAATACGTATTATTCCCATTGAACATTAAATTTTAAATTTATAATTACAAAAATAATTTCCTCAAAATGAAACTATTATCATTTTGGGTCAAAACAAATGTCGGCAACTTACGTAATTGATAATTTAAACAGAAAAATCAAACAATCATTTAAGAAGCTTCGCAGTATTTTTTTAAAGATTTAACCGCATCGCTTTGAATAAAATTTAGCACCATATTACCAAACCCAGGAGCAAGCATATTATGCGGAATAACTTTAATACTATAAGTAACTTTAGTAAGGCTTGGATTAACCGCTTCAATCAACCACTGTCCACTAGCATAATTTACATTATTATTAGACATGATAACCCAGGTTAATTCAGTTGGACATTTGCTTAAATTATAAATTACATTATGTTTAGTCTGTTTATAAATAAACATTGGTTTTAAGAATCGTTCAGTTAACACAAAATTATTATCTTGTTTAATTACTTTATGACTTTGAATATTTGGAAAAATTTTAGGGTAATTATTAAAGTCAGTTAAAGCTTTGACAACATCGTTTACAGAAGAATTAATTTGAATATCAGTAACAGCTTGTAATAATTTCTTATTGTTTTTTACAGTTTCAACCCGTTTTATACTTTCAAAATTAGTGCCAAGTGTAACCGGAGAAACTTTGCTAGCAATTAAATCATTAGCCAATGATATATTGTTAATACTTATAACAAATAACAATAAGTAAACCGATCCGATTTTATTGAGAATATTTAGCATTAGTACTATACTATCCCTTAATATATGTAAAGCCCTTAATGTTTACATAATTATAATAACTAAACTAATCTAATTATATAATAACTTTTTACTTATACCAATAAGAATTTATTAAATAATATTCCTTAAAGTAAGAATTAATGATTAATTCTTGCTTTAATTGCTAACTAAAACATTATCAATTAAGCGAACATTACCAAACTTAGCGGCTATAGCAATCAAAGCCGGCTTAATTAATTGCGTTAAAGGGATAAGTCTACCAGCCGATACAATTGTTAAATATTCCAGATCGATTTTTGTTTTTAAGTTGGCTTCATTTTGCTTAAGCATAAAATCTACATCACCACCATTTAATAATGCTGTTTTCATCTCGATTAAAGTTCGATAAAGAATTGGTGCTAGTTTTCGATTTTCTTCAGACAACAATTTATTGCGCGAGCTTAAAGCCAATCCATCTTCTTCCCGAACAGTTTCCACACCGATAATTTCTATATCCAAAAACAAATCCTTACATAAGTTTTGAATAATTAAATACTGTTGATAGTCTTTTAAACCCATAAACACAATATTCGGCTTTACTATATTAAACAGCTTTAAAACAACCGTAGCGACTCCTGTAAAATGGTTTAATCGCTGTAAACCACAAAGAGTATTGGTTAAATATGTAGGTGGCTCAATGAGAAAAGACTGATCAAGGGGATTGTTATAAACATCTTCAGATTTTGGACAAAAAACCAGATCTACACCATAGCTTTGACAAAGGATCAAATCTTCAGTTAAGGTTTGCGGATAAGTCTGAAAATCCTTAAGGTCATTGAACTGTAAAGGGTTTACAAATATAGAAACTATCGTTAAATTATTAGTTTCTTTAGCCTGTTTAATTAATTGTAAATGTCCCTTATGCAAAGCACCCATAGTTGGAACGAAATTAATTTTAAGACTATTGTTTAACTGTTTAGCTGTTTCAATATAATCAATTAATTCAATTTTAGAATTGGCAACATACACTAAATAACCCTCCCAACAAAATCAAACTAAGCAATTACTTCATTTTCCGCAGTAACTTTAACGACATAAAACGGTAAATGACTCACTTTAATGCCATTAAGTTCTAAAATAAAATTATAAGTACCTTCATCATCAAATCTCAAACCCGGTATAGCACTAATTAATTTATGCAACATATTAGAGTTTGGCAAAGGCTCAACTTTAGCTAAAGGCGATTGGGCAATTTCTTTATTATTACTATCCATAATTTTATACTGATAGGTAAATTCAGCATGCGAACCAGACACTTGGGCATAGGCATAAATCAAAGGTAAAATAATCGGGAAGCTCGATGTAGCAAAACCATTATGAATATTAACACAGCTAATTGCTTCCTGTCTCAAGACATCCACCAGAATTCGTTCACAAATAATTATTCCTAAAACTTTGGGTAAATCAGCCATTCAAAAATCCTCACATTTACAGTTAATAGCCAAATTCTATAGTCAAAACAAACTTAAATAATATAAATTAGACATTTATGAAAATATTTGTATAATAAATTAATATATAGTAAAAGAAGGTACAATACTTTGTTTGATCTTGAAGAAATAGCTACTGTCCCTTTTTCATTAATGGTTTTAGGTTTTACCTTAATAATTTTCTTTATCTGTAGCACTTTTGATCTATGGTATAAATTTCCTTACCTAAATTAACTTACGAAAAAATATCGAGCAATTTATGAACTAATATTTCAGGCAACGCCAAATAAGCATTAGTCCAAAACAGCTTAACTCTTTACGCTAAACTTTAAGCCATTTCCATATTTTAAAATTTCAACTTAGCTTTTAACTCGTTACCAGTTTTAACGATAGTTGATTTTTTTTCAGCTAATAACCATTCGTTTAAATCGCTAAAATTATTCTCAAATGATTCAAGATAAGTTCGAGCAAATTTACTGGATTCAATATCATCCAATATACTATCCAGTTTAGTATAAACCTGGGCATTAATAATTTTTTCTTCTACCTGATAAGCTCCATATTTAGCGGTATTGGAAATAGCCTGGCGCATTGCAGCAATACCTTGATCAAACATAAGATCGCTTATCAATTTAACTTCTTTAAGACAAGAAATATAAGCCAAATCAGGATTATATCCCCGAGCAACCAAAGTATTAAAACTGGCCTTAATTAATCCAGGGATGCCACCACAAAGAACAGCCTGTTCGCAAAACAAGTCAACAATAGTTTCCTCATTAAATGAAGTTTCAATTAAACCAGCTCTAGCACAACCAATAGCTTTGCCATAGGTCAAACAGGTTTCTAGCGCATTTCCGGACACATCACTACTAATTGCAAAAAGTGCTGGCAATCCTTGTCCCTCTAGATACAAATTACGTAAAATTCGACCAGGTCCAGTTGGTGCAACTAACATAACATCACTAGAATCCGGTATTCTCAATAATTTATTGGTAATGACAAAACCATGCGCAAAAATAAAACTGACTTTACTCTTCAAATATGGTTCCAAATGATTTTCATAAACATCTTTCATAACCTCATCAGGCATTAGCATTATGATTAGATCACAATTAGCAGCGATATAATCAACCCCAAAGACTTCAAAACCATCAGCTTTAGCACGATTATAAGCATTGCCGGTTAATCTGGCACCAATAATTAAATTTATACCACTATCGCGCAAATTAAGAGCCTGGGCTTGTCCCTGATTACCATAGCCAATCAGGCCAATTTGCAAACTATTAAGGATGTCACTATTAATTTCATTATCGTAAAATATTTTTGTTTGGTTTTTCATGAGTATTAAAATTACCAATTATTAAATTTTTTATCAAAAAATATTATATTTTATTGCTTTAGAATGATAAAAGCAATATAGTAACCTTTAAGTTACATATATATTACTGTTATCCTTAAACAATTCTTTAATCTTTATGGTTTTATTAGATTTGCCCTTTACGAAATTCAAGTCAAAGCCACCAACACCTCAATCAACTGCTTCTTTTGGTATTCTTCATGACGATAAGGAAAGTCTTGGATTGAGTGCTATTTTAGCTAAAGCCAATAAAAACATCTATATTTTTAATGAAGCCATAACCAATGGTAAATCATCTTATCCATTCCTGGAAATGACCAATCTTGAGCAACCAGGTAAACATATTATTAAATATACGCCCAATTGCCTTGATTGCCAAATAGATATTAAAATCCCCATTAATGAATTAACTAATGTTAAGATTCATAATGATTTAAACGATTTTAACTTAGTCAATAATTTAATTTTTTCTGGAACCAAACTACAACAACCTGATTTCAGAGAAAGCTTTCATAAAGTTCTCAACAAAAATCAAGCCATCTATATTCTTGATGCGCCCTTGCTATCCGGCCTAGAATTTGCTCAACTGCGCAAAATGTCTGGTTTTAACGAATATTGCCCCATTATTGAAATTAGCCCTTTATTTAATCATGTAAACGTTACCAAAGACTATCTTAGCTTAGCTGGACTAAAAGAATTAAGCTATATTGCAGGCACTTCAAAAAACATGACGAGGCAAGGTATTGCTGGTCTTAGCCCTTATCCAAGCAATTTAATGCCCGCCTCGAATTGTTTAGAACGAGCCTTTGTAAATATGGCTGGCATCATAAGACCTTTATTGTTAATCCATTTCTTAAATTTACCCAAAGCCAAACAAGACATAAGTTCAGATTTTTATGCTAATCCCGATTTACTTAAATTAACTTTTGAATTAGAACATGAATTAAAACTTATTCTTAAAGCTTATTCCTGTTCGCTTAAGGCCTTAAATCAAAAAGCTATGACTGAAACATCTTCACAAATTTCCTACAACAAATCGCTTGAAGCAACGTTTAAAACCAACGTTATCAAAGCAGCTTTTCATGGGCTCTTAGGCAAGTCCAATTTAAATATCAAACTGGCTTTTGAAACTATCATTGAAGATATTCGGCTTAATTTAGTCTTAATTTCTCAATTAGCTTATTTGGCTGATGTAAAACTAAATTTAATTCCTAAAGCCATCTTACAAATGTCTGACTTATCTCGTTGCGACATCTCAGCCCAAGCACGCAACCTAAAAGATGTTGGCTTAGACAGATTAAACTACAAAGAAATCATTGAAATTTTAAATCAGTAATTAATACCAAACCTCGATCTGATATTAATTAAACAAACAAGCAATTAATGCTTTTTGACAATATTTTTAAAATTCTATTATATTTTATAGTAATATCCAGGTAAAAAAATAGCGCCAAAATAATCCAAACTTTATTTCCGCTGGAGAAATAAGCTAACTCGCCTTAGAGTCAGAGCTTATTTCTCCAACGTAGCCTAGTTAAACTTTCGTTTACTTAGCAAAAAAAAATAATTAGTCAATATTCTTAAGGGCCTTACGAATCTTAAGGACAAGATACACGACGACAGCAGCGACAGCAATAGTAGTGATTGCGAAAATCATTAGATTCATCCTTCCAGATGGTTGGTTGATTGGGTGTGGCAGATTAATTTAGCCAAGTCATTATCTTAGTCAGAACAATAAAAATAAGCATAGACAATAATTAACTAACTATAAAAAAATCCTTAGGTAAAATTTAACGATAAAAAAAAACACCTTCAGTGTAACTTCAAATTCTTGATTACTCAATATCAATAAATCGGGTTTAGTTAAAATCATTTGTTTTAATCACATCCAACTTAAACCGTCAAAATATGTATAGCTATACATTTAAAACATTTGAATCATTGTTTTTACCCAGTTTTGTAATTTCTACTTATACCAGTACGAGCTAATCTAACCAGGGTTTTGGCAAATTCGACACCTAAAAATCAAAATTCCGATAAATTATAAAGTACAGTCAAATCCTTGACAATCAGACTAACGACAAGAAAATATGATACTAATGTAAGTGGCAATATTTGACAAAGTTATTTTTTGTGTTATTCTAAATTGAAAGATTTTTTACTAGAATAGGAAATATTATGAAAAAAACAATATTTAGAAATACCATTGTTTTAAGTATACTAGCTGGCCTTGTCTTACAGGGTAATATTGTTACGGCTCAAACTTTTAATGGACAACCACTTCAAGGACATCTAGGCTATATTCCTAGTGGTACCTTATTAGATACCGGATTAACGGCTGCAATTGACAGTGAAATGACTAAGCCAGGTGATTCGTTCTGCGTAAAACTTTATAGCCCACTCTATGTTTCGGGCGAATTAGTTTTTCCTGCTAATACCATATTCGAAGGCCTTGTTACGCAGTCCGAACATAGTGGTATTACCGGTAAAAATGGTAAAATCTCTTTAAAATTGACCGCTGCAACGACACCAGATGGCCTAAAATATCCTTTATCAGCCAAACTAAGTACAAGCCAAGAAGATAATATTGCACAGGATAAGAATGGAAATATCAAAGGCCGTAGCACTAAGGCTACTGTTGGAACAGGTGTAGCACGAGCAGCAGTCTGGACTGGTGCTGGAACTTTAGCTGGTTTAGCATTCGCACCAATTGTCGGTGGAGCAGTAGGCCTAGGAGCTATAGCTGGAGTTGCAACTGGTGGGGCGGTTGGTATTGGCAGCAATATCTGGCGCAAAGGCAAAGATGTTAAAATCCCCAGTGGCACTAAACTTCAATTCACCCTAGATCAGCCAATGTCTATGCCAGCATCCGTAGCCACATCGACTTCGACTACCACTAAATAGATAGACTTAATCTTTATTAAGATTAATCTTTGGCAATAGCGTTAAAATTAATATCGTAGCACTTTAAACTGTTTTTGAAATCTAAAGCTATGTTATTACTTTTATCCAAGTGCAAAAAGTTTAAATAATTATGAAACGTGCCAAAGTAGAATCAAATGAATCAAAAATTTATCGTAAAATTTATGGTTCTCTAAAAGCCCAAATTGAATCCGGTGACTTAAAACCTGGAGCCAAATTGCCTTCAACGCGTACGCTAGCAGCTACGCTTAATGTTTCAAGACATACCGTAAGACGTAGCTACGAAGAGCTTTGCAGCCAGGGGTATATAAAACTAGCCAAAGGACTAAGGCCAATAGTTTTAAATTCACTAGCTGACATCATTATCCGACCCCAAATTTCAGCTGACACCATACCAATTAATTTCAACATTTCAACCTTTGGTCAAAACATTATTAATTCAGCAGGCTTAAGCTTTACAGCAGTTGAAACACTTAACGAATTCAATGCTGGTGGAGCAGCTCTTCAAGAATTACCAATAAATACCTGGCGTAAAATGCTACAAAAAGCTAATAGTCAAAGTGATTACAATTTACAAAACTACCAATACAATCCTTTCGGTTCAATAAGTTTAAGGGAAAGTCTAGTTAATTATTTAAGTCGATCAAGAGGAATTCAAACCGTGATTGATAACATTGCTATATTTAATAATACGGAATGTGGAACTGACCTTTTATGCAGACTTATACTTAATCCTAACGACAATGTAATTGTCGAAAACCCTGGCACACCAGGAGCCCGAATGATGTTTCAGCTTCATAGGGCAAATTTAATACCTTTAAAAATTAATCAACGAAATGTTTATCTAACTGAATTAGCTGATCTTCCTGTTAAACTGATTTACCTAACACCATCTCACCATGACCCTCTTGGCACGGTAATGAGCTTAAGTGATCGAATTAACTTAATAAACTGGGCTAATGAACATAATGCCTTTATTATCGAAGATGACTATGATTGTGAATATCATTATACATTGCCCATTCAACCTTCATTAAAAAGCCTGGATAACTATGATTGTATTGTCTATCGCTATAATTTCTGGCGAACCTTATTTCCTTTAACCAAACTAGGTTTTATAGTTTTACCAAACCGGTTAATCAGTTTATTGAAAAAAGCCAAAACTTTTGTTGAAAGAGATACAACGTTAATTGATCAAGAAGCTCTAGCCTATTTTATCGACGAAGGACATTTTGAACGACATATTAAACGTACTCGATCAGTCTATGCCAAGCGTCGAACCTTAACCATTCAAGCCTTGACCAAGTTATTAAAACAATTTGTAAAAATCTATGACGGTGGGGGAATACAGCTAATTTTAACATTCTCAACAAATTTTTCGAGCGCAGAAATTTTAACAGCCGCAAAAATGTGTCATTTACCTTTAATTAGTACAAACGACTATTACCTTGACAATTCAACACCAAATGAGTTTATTTTATTTTATGCCCATATGCCAGAGTATAAAATTATTGAGACTTTGAAAAATTTCACCTTAATGTTAAACCGAAAATAAATACCAACAGTTCAGAATCTTTGGCTTCACTCATAGTTCTCAAGTGTTATTACAGCTAAGCTAAATATGATCATTTGCGAAAACTGGAGAATGGTTATCAAGCGCTATCGCAACTCACTCAATCTTTAATAACCTATCAGTCATAAAATCTTCTAAAAGCAGGTGTTATTGAAGATTTCAAAGCAATAACCCAAAAAATTACTAACTTAAATTTTTCCTGACTATTAATTGGCATAGAAAAAACCTATTGCTTAATAAGTAAACAAATTGTTAATTTAGATAGGTAACCTTTCATTTAAAATCATTATTAAATTTCTTCAAGCACACAGCATTAGTAAATTTATTTCCCAATCAAATACTTCTGACAAGGTCAGAAGTATTTGACTATAAATTTAACCACTAAACCAGAATTAAGCTATCATCAGTAGCAATGTAAATTGGACAGTTTCTTAAATTCACCAATTTACATTATTAGAAATTTACAAACCGCAATGGGTTAAAACGTATTTGCACCCTTAAGCAAATACCGTACTTGGTGAAAAAAACACCACAGCCAACGTTATGGCTGAAAGCAAAGACTACCATGAAAACAAATGCAAGTAAAAAATATTTGAAGACTAGTCTCATTACACTATTTATGCTGGTGGTAAGTACTTTTAGCTTTATTACTATCACACCAGTCTTAAGTGCCACTAGGCCAGTGACCGTTCGACAAACAATTTTACCGCATTATTCTAATAATG
>DAHXLC010000096.1 GCA_027371815.1 Candidatus Melainabacteria bacterium
CAAAGTGTCATATAGAACAAACAGCTCGAACCGATTGCCCCACACGTGTTTTAAATTGTGTTCGGCTTAAAATCTGTGCATAAATTACTGCAAGAAATAACAGTAACAAGCTTTAATAGACTTTTTTGAAAGCTACCTAAAACCAAACAATAAGTAATAAAAAAATTAGAATCAGCTTATTCAAGCTGGCAATCACCAAAAAATTAATTTGTCAAATTCATATTACTATTATAAATTTGTACTATCAGAATCAATAATCACATATCGCTAGCATTAAATATAAATTGCATTTACTTATGTAAGTTTTTTGTACATCAATATTTTTTTTTACGCAGGTTTAGTTATGCCAAAACACACTAACGATCCCGATTATATATTTAAAGAATTATTTAAATATAATGAATTTGTAATTGATTTTATTGAGACCTCAGTCTCTATTGTTTTAAGTTGTATTAAAGGTCTTGATTTATCTTCTTTAAAATTATACCCTACAGAATTAAGTCATAAAGCTTCACTCAAACGTATTGCTGACGTAATTTATACAGCTAAAATAAATAATGAACCATGTTATATCTTAATAATCATAGAATTTCAATCGAGCAACGATACTTTTATGGCTTTAAGAATGAACACTTATGTTTCTTTGCTTTTAGAACAATTAACTAAAACTAAAGAAATTTTACCAGGTCAAAAACTACCTCCAGTTTTACCTATTGTCTTTTATAACGGCGATACTGCCTGGAAAAGTAAGTGTCAATTAAATGACCTCTTTTATAAATTACCAAGTAAATACAATGATTTAAACAAATACCTACCCAGCTTAGAATATTTACTCATTGATTTTTCACAAATTAATATAAATGAATTACCTCCAAACAAGACTAGTATTGCCAGCCAAATGATAACTATTGAAAACTCGATCAATATTAATGAGAGTTTTCAAAATTATAAAAAAATGATTAGTTTAAAAAAAATTGATAAGAGCATATTGATGACATTAAAAAAATGGTTTATAATGACAATTAGATGTAAAGGGTATAAACTATCGCAAGCTAAATTTAACTCAATTGAAGAATCTTTATTAAACGAGGATCCTATGTTTAAACATAAAGTAGAAGCTATTACAAATAAAATCAGGCTAGAGGGTAAGCTAGAAGGCATCCAGACAGGTAAGCTAGAAGGCAAGCTAGAAGGCAAGCTAGAAGGTAAATTAGAAGGCAAGCTAGAAGGTAAATTAGAAGGTAAGCTAGAAGGTATTTCAAAATTACTTAATTTTAAATTTGGTTCAATACCGCTTAATATAGAGCATAAACTCAAATCTGCCTCACCTGACGAGCTAGATAACTGGCTGGTTAATATCCTATCAGCCAACAATATCGAAGATGTTTTTTAAAAACAAATAAATATGTTCTCCAAAGAAGATATGCCTAAACACATAAAATACTTATATTTTCAGATTCTTGTTTAAACTTTTTATAAAATTTCAACTTTAATTCTATAAAAGTAAATTCTTGTATTAGTAATGAATTTTTAATTTTTTTGGTTCACATAATGAATAGCACAAATGAAATTGCAAAATTTTTTCCAAAACTGCTGAAAAACAGGTATTCTTTGACTAGCCCTAAAACACCTGAATATAATTGTATTGCATGGGCGGCCGGTGAAAATGAACACTTGCAAGATTTAAGCGATATGTATTGCTGACCCTCAGAAATGCCAAGAATAGAACTTTAAAAGCTTGCATAAATGCCTTTGAAAAATTTGGTTATCGGGACTTTGACAAAATCTATGGCTAAAAGTGACTAAAAGCCTTACAAGATAAAGCTATTGCTTTGATCGTGTAGCTTTGGGAAATTTTAGGCACTAGTGACACTTTTAGAGATCTGTATATGTGATAAAATGTTTCAGGCTTGTTGTCTTGTCTTTAGAAGATTTAAACCAAGAATTAGTTAAAGTCTTTCAGTTAAGCTAAAACGATCAAAACTGCTGACTATTAAGTCATCTAAAAAAACTGGTTAAAACTTTAATTATTAAAATTTGTTAATAATTCGTTGCGTTTATTGCACTTACCCTTTAGTATTAAGACATGGGGGTAGAATTTATGAGCGCCATATTAAATAAACCACGTTTGCTTGAACCGCAAGAAATTAGTGAAGCCAAGGAAATGCTTAATCAGATAAAACAAGATAAATGCGATTTACACTACATTATTGGCAGTAACTCTAATAATAAAACGCAAATCCCTGAAAGCCTTTACAGCTTAATTGTGGAAATTTTAAAAGCTTATGCTCAAGGCAACCCAGTTCAGGTCATACCGTTTCACGCTGATTTAACAACTTATGAAGCCGCTAGTATTTTGGGTGTTTCACGCCCTTATTTAATTAAATTGCTTGAACAAAAAAAAATACCACATTTTAAGGTTGGTAGCCACAGGCGTATTAAATATAAAGACTTAATTGAATATAAAGAAGCCTTTGAAAAATTGCGGCATAAAGACTTGATGCAAATAGCCGAGCAAGAATATGAGCTTTATGGCTTAGATTAAACTAAAAATGAAACCGCTTATTCATTGTTTTAAATAAGTTTATATTATAATAATTATTGGTATCATGTAGTTTATGAATAAGATTTTTGTTGAGGTGTTAAGTGGAACACTGATAACCGCATGGGTGATTAGTAGATAAAGATAGTACAAGTCTGCAATTAAAAACAGCATTTTTTTGAACAAGGTCAAACAAACAAAACCTTAAAATTATAACTATAAATTTTTACAAATGAATACTACTTCCATTTTTAATTTTGTTTATTAAAACTTCACGCAGTTCCTTTAAGTATTCATCAATATCCGCTTCAGTGTTTAAGCTTAATTTAGAAAATACAACGTCAATATTTTTAAAGGCAATTGTTTTAGGGCAATTATCAGCAGTAGATTGCTCATACCTTAGTTGTAAATTAGAATTTTGAATGATTTCTTCATAATTGCAACTAGCTTTACTTAATTGATGCGCCGCAGATTCTTTTCGTGTATATTTAGCAATTAATTTAGGTAATTCAGTATCAATAAAGTTATTATACTTGTATGATATACTAGAAATAACAATGGTATTATTAAGTGAATTAATTAACAAAGAAAATTTATCATTAATTTCAGCTTTAATTTCATCATCAAAATTTTGAAATTCTTCACTATTAATGGTATTTTGCATTTTAGCGTTTAAACTTTGCGTATATTTATTAACTTCGTCTTTTAGTTTATTTTCAATTTGACCCTGTAATAGAGTGTGCAGTTGCTTGATTCGGCGAATACAATCGCCTATTAGTACATTTGAGTCAGAAAGTAAATTATTTAGTTCTGTATATATATCATATTCAAAAGAGGCTTCATTATGCTTATTTTCAATTAAAAATGTTTTAGCCTCATCAAAAATTTCTTTTTGCGATCCATTTTTAAAATTTTCGATAACAACTAATACATTATGCTTTTTATCAATTAAGTTATCATAATTTTCAATTATTTCGGAAAAATATAATGTATAATGTTTATTAGCTAACTTAGATAAATAATCCTTAAATTCGATTAAATGATTAATAAAAGGATAAGAGTTTAAATCATAAACTAACTTTGATAAATCATTTAAAAATTTATCAAAAGCCTGCGAATATTTTAAGCCTAAGGTTTTTATATCGTCTATTTGTGATATTGGCATATTAAAGAAATCGCTATAGAATTTTCTAAGTTTATTCACATCTTCAAAACTAAATTCTAACTGAAGATCAAGTAAAATTTGTGTATAATCACGAGAATAAGTTAAAGATTTTTCAATATCATTGGTTTCTAAAACATTGCCGGATTGCTTAAATTGAATTATGCCTTTTCCGGCTAAGATTGCTAAAATAGCTAAAATAGCATCTTCTGGCCACCCATAAGGCTTTTTCTGAAAATAATCCAGACAAGCTTTAATAGTGGTATTAATAGATTGCCCTTTTTGTCTTTTAATATAGTTAATAATTTCTGACTCCATCTCAATGGTTATTTTTTCAACCGACAGATCATGACTTAATTGCTCAGGATTAAGATAAGTTTTAAAGTCTTGGCGTTTAAAATTAAAATTTTCGATAAGATTTAATTTTACATTAACTTGTTTTACAAGCTCGATAAAAGCTTGATTAATTCTAGTTTGGGCATCATTATTAGTAACATTTAAAAGAGAACCTTTAATATAGATTTTTCCATTTACAATAGCTTGGCTAACTAGATTTTTTAAACTTTCTTCCATTAAGTTATTTTGATTTAATTTGGTATTAATAATATTTTTAAAAGTATCAGAAATGGTTGCATTAGATTTTAAGTTTAAATATTTTTCCGTTTTAATAAGTTGCGAAATTTCTTCAATAATATAATCGCTATTTTGTTCAAGGATAATTAGTAATTCATCATTAAATATTGAATTACTAATAAGCAATTTTATATTCTTATAATCATTATTTAGTGGTGTTATAATTCTAATAGTTAAATCTTCATCTCGATTACTATAACTTTCACCATCAATTTTTTTGTAAAAAGAAAAATCTTTTACAGGGTTTTTATACCTTATTTTATTATTTTTAATAATT
>DAHXLC010000144.1 GCA_027371815.1 Candidatus Melainabacteria bacterium
ACCCAGTGAAGCTGACAAGGTTATTTTAAGCAGACCTTTTAATCAGGAAGCTGAACGCGTAACACAATGGATTAAAACCGCTAAAAAAATTATTAATAATTATCATAATTTAGCTAGTCAACTTAAACAAATTACGGTTCCAGAAAGTAATACTGAATTAAAAGAATACATCAGTTTAACTAGCGAATGGTATGCAGATTCGGCTCAGGTCTTTGAAGATTTAATTAAACCACGTAAACCAGCTAACACTATTGAAGAATTACACGAAGCCTTAGATGAGATTAAATCCCGATCGGATAATTTAAGCAAAACCAAATCCAGTTTAATGTCAATGGATTTATCGTTAAGAAAAACATATAACGTTCACATTGCTAAGCAAGATGATGCATTGCAGCAATATGTAAATAAAAAATAAAAAAACAGTTTTTAAGATGGCAATTTAAGTAAACAGGAGAAAAAATTATGGCAATTCAAATTAATGACCGCGATCAATTAATCTTTAAACTAATTGATGAACATAAAGTTTTATTGGAAAAACATATTTCTTATTTTATTTCACAAGATGATAGTGTCAAGCCAGTATTAATCCGTGACCGCCTCAGAAAATTATTTTACCTTGATTATCTTCAATGTAAACGTTATGACTTTAAACTGTCCTGGTGGACAACCCCAACTAAGCCAATAATGTATATGTTAAGTGGTATAAGTAAAGAAATTAATGGCAATGTTGAAGTAGAATTTGAAGAAATAGATGATAAGTTCCAAAAACATTTTCTGGAAATTGCCAATTTAAGAATGCTCCATCATATTGCTCAGAATAATGGTAAAATAAGCCATTTCAAATGGCAAACCCTCGAAAATAAAGCTAAATTTACCGGCAACTTTGATGCTATTGCTTCATTTAATCAAGGTAATCAAACTTTCACAAAGGCTATCATTAATTGTTTAAATGTTCAGGATATTAATTTAAGCAATATCCAAGATAATTTAAATAAGTTTAAAGTAAATCAAGTATTAATGGTATTTCAAAGTGAAGAAGATTTAGTTGAATTTCAAAAAATAATTAGTCAAAATAGTGAATTAGCTAAAATTTGTACCTTAACCACACATCAATTAGTGTACAAAGAAGAAACCCTTCATCTAAGTAATGAAAAAAATATACTTAAAAATGCTAAATCTTCATTATCTTCTAAATATGCTGTAGCATAGTTAATTATTGATTAATTACCTAATCAATAAGCTGGTGTTAGTGTTTATGTAAAATTAAAATATTATCGCTCCTGTTAAGTTATAAAAATTAAAATGTTTGTGTAAATATATCTATACACAAACATTTTAATTTTGACATATTATTTTTATGTACCTGGGATATTTTTTAATCTGGGTAAATTACTTGAAGCCTTAACGTTATCTTCCATACTATCCAAAGTACTTAAACGTCCTTGTAAAATTGTTCCCGTTACCGTTTTTTTAGCAGCTATTTCCTTGCGTTTTAAAAATTCAATGGCATCAGTATGAAAAGTATCAGCTAATCTAATTGAGGCACCAGCTAAATTTATAATTCCCGCTTCGCCAGTTAACAATGTAGAAAATCGTGGTGACTGGATAAAATGATAACCAACATAAATTAAGAACATACCTCGAGAAGCTTTAGACCATCCATAAATTTGATGCATGACAATACTGTGAATCTGATGGCGTCTTTGCATCTTAGCTTCAATACTATCAATAAATTGCATATCATTATAAACACCAGCTTCTTGTTGATATAATTCACTACGTACTTTAGCTAAGGGTACTAGAAAAGGTTCATCATTTTCATTGGTTTGAGCTAGTAAAGTATTAAATTTAGATGTATCCTGGTCAAATCGGGTGGTTAAATCAATTTGTTTTTGATTTAATTTTTCAGCTATGGATTTTTTAGCTTTATTTTTACCAAAATGAGCAATGGCTAATTCAACGATAGGATTTAAGGCCGACATAGATCCTGAAATCGTAGTTGAGGTACTTGAAATTGGATTCAAGTAATCATCATGAATACAGGCTGAAATAATTCTTATAAGATCGCTACCAAATTCCCCGTCAATTTTTTTGGCTAAAGTCAAACTGTTTTCGGAGCGATTATATAAAGTACGGTAAACTGAACGGGCATATAAATTGACGTATTCAGTAAGGGCTAAATCTTCACCTTCTTTCATTAAATTAGAATCTAAATTAGCCATTTCTTTTTCTTTATCTGATAAATCAAAACCTCCAGCTAATAGTCTTTGGCGTTTGGCTAATAAAGTATCAATTTCATCTTTTAAATGGACAACTTTATGCTCAACAGTACGAATATTAAAACCACGTTTATTCTCACTATTTTTATCCATTGCTTCTAACGTGGCTTCAAAAGCTGTTCCGGTAATTAAAATACCTTTACCGACAAATCGAGGTAAAGTTGCGGCTAATTGAATTAAAGTATAAATGTGCCGAATTTCACCAGGCAGTAATGGACCATATTTATTTTCACGTAATTTTTTCCAATAAACAAAATTATAGATTACATTGACCAATAAACCAGAAAAAGTCAAGAAGTAATTGGCATTTTGATAAAACATAATCCGTAATTTTTTGCCTGGACGATCGCGTCCATTTTCAACCCGAAAGAAGGTATTAAGCTTAAACAATTCAATTTCTTTAGCCAGAATTTGGCGATTAATGGTTTCAATTTCCAAATAACTAACCTGACGTGAGGTCAGGTAATTTGCCATTTGAGCATTTACAATTGCGGTTGAACCTGTGATTAAATTAAAGACAATAAATAAGCTGATAATTTTACGCAATATCATATGAATAATGTAACTATATAATGATTAAATCCCTAACCTATATTAATTGAGAAAAATAATTTTGATAATTAAATATTAGTAATATAAAATTTCCTAAAGACTATAAGAATCACTTGATATGTATTCAACCTGGATAAAAGTTTAAATGATAACTAGAGAAACAAATAAATGTAACTATATATAAAGATATTTTAATCCTTTTACTGTAATAATAACGTTACTTTAAAGGGAAAATATGACGACTAATTGCTCTAACTTCTGTTAAAGCTTAAATTGCATAAGTATAATTTTGCGGTAATGTTATGGTATCGGTAATACCTAATTCTAAAGCTGCATTAAAGGCAAAATATGGGTTTTTGATTGCGGTTCGAGCAATAAGAGCTATATCAGCATAATTTTCATCAATTACATAAGCCGCAAATTTTGCCGAATCTATATTGCCGACCGCCATTGTCATAATATTAGCTTCATGTTTAATCGTTTTAGCATAATCTATTTGAAATTTAAGATCATTACTTGGTAATGATTGTTCTTTGACAACATGGCCAGAACTACAATCAATTAAATCGATTCCTAGCGATTTGAGAATTTTAGCTAATTTTACACTATCATCAATGGTGAACCCACCAAGAGCATGATCAGTTATTGACAATCGCACACTTACGGGGTATTCGTCTGACCAGTTAGCTTTAACACTGTCAATGACTTCAATAAGGAATCTTATACGGTTATCGAAACTTCCACCATATTTATCTTGTCGCTGATTAGCTAAGGGTGAATAAAAACTATTGATAAGATAACCGTGAGCCGCATGAATTTCTAACCATTGAAAACCAGCTTTTAAAGCTCTTTTAGCACTTTGACCAAATTGACTAATGAGTTTATGAATTTGTTCAATAGTCAATTCATGGGGAATTATAGCACCGGATTCAAAGGGAATGGGGCTTGGTGCAAAAATGTCAAAGCCACCATTGTCCTTAGTTAAATAACTGCGCTTACTGCGTCCGAACCCCTTAAAAGGGGCTATTGAAGATCCTTTTCGTCCAGCATGCGCTAACTGAATCCCTGGTATAGCACCATATTTTTTTATAAATGCAGTAATCCGTGCCAAATATTCAATATGACTATCATAATATAAACCTAGACAATCTGGTGAAATACGACCATTAGGTTCTACCGCACAGGCTTCAGTAATAATCAAACCAGCTCCCCCGATAGCTCTAGAACCCAGATGAACTAAATGCCAATCATTGGCAAAACCGTCTACTGACATGTATTGGCACATTGGTGATATGCCAATACGATTTTTTAAAGTGATTGATTTAATGGATAAAGGACTAAATAACTTGGTCATAGCCTGAACAATTAATTTATGAGGATTAAATTGAAATTATATTAAAAAAACATGTTAAGCTTAAACGATATATTTTAAAGTTTAGCAAATTATTAGAAAATTTGTTAAACTGTCACCAAATGTAATAAGCTAAAAAAATAGTTTCTCCATTCTTACAAAACATATGTTACTAAAACAATTCAGTAGAATATTATCAGTAATTACTACCATAGTAATAATTTTTCTGATTATTGCTTCATTTTTGTCGCGACAAAAACACCATAATGAAGACAGTGTTAGCGATAATCAAAAAAATGAATTATCAATGAAAATAATTTTGTTTCAGGATTTTTTTACTGATTCAGTATTATCACCAAATAAATTAATTAAAAATTCGTTTATTACTAATATTTTAAAACAGCTTAATAATAAAAATTCAAAGATTGAAATATTAGATAAACTTGAACAATCCTATCAAAAACACCCTGAAAATGATGAAATCTGTCTAAAAATTATTATTCTAAAATATAGTCTAGGTCAGAATTATAATAAATACCTTAACTATTTAAAACTTTCCCAAACATCTCAATATAAATATTTAAGTTGTCTCATTTCCAATAAAAACAAAGTAACAACATTAAAAAATAAATTACAAAATATTAACTATATAAAATCAAATATTAAAAATTTATGGTATCAAAAAGAACTAGTATTCATGCAAGCAGGCAATTGCAATGATGTTATTTTACTAAAAAGCTATCAAGAAGAATTAAGGCATAATATTGTAAATGAATCCATAAAAATTGTTGTTGCCTGTATATTAATTCTTATTATAACTATTATTGGACTTATCACAATTCTTGTATTTTTAAGTAATCAATCAGCTAAACAGCAATTACCAATGATTTATAATATCCAAGCGCTAAAATCATTTACATTCTTTGAAGTTTTAATTGTATTCCAATTTTGGATTGGCTGTCAAATGTTAATTGGACTTATTGTTCAATATGTAAATCACCTAGAAAACAATAGTGAAGATCTTATGACTTTATCAGTATCAACACTAACCACATATTTTTTGGGTAATATTATTCCGTTTGGCTTTATATACAAACTAGCAAAATCTAAAAAATATACTTTTGCTCAAATTGTTAATTTATCACTAGGCAATGAAAAATATTCTTTATTACAACTACTTTTAAGAGGCTTTTTAGGATGGTGTGTTGCCTTACCCGTAATTATTCTCTCGAGTATTTTGGTTAATCAGTTTTATCATAGTAAGGGTTCATCTAATCCAATTATAAGTTACATGGTTGATGCCAGTGGTCAAAGTAATGTCAT
The DNA here is from genome assembly GCA_027371815.1 of Candidatus Melainabacteria bacterium. Classification (GTDB taxonomy): domain Bacteria; phylum Cyanobacteriota; class Vampirovibrionia; order Obscuribacterales; family JAKAZS01; genus JAKAZS01. The sequence continues at coordinate 5,506 of DAHXLC010000144.1, forward strand.
AGCCTTAATAATATTATTTATCACGGTAAGCATTTTAGCTCCACTGTGTGAGGAAATATTATTTCGTGGCTTCTTATTTAGATTTCTTATTACTAAATATAATTTTATTAGTGCTTCCATGATTAGTACATTACTGTTTGCCGGTCTTCATCTTGATCCTAATAGTTCAGTTCAGTTATTTGCCTTAGGCTTTATTTTTACAATTTTAACGGCTAAATATCAAAGTATTGTTCCCTCAATAATCACTCATGGATTATGGAATGGCTTTACCCTAATCATAGTCTATACTATTTTTTCATAATGCTAAAATATCCAAATTAGCTAATAGCTCTGCTCTTGAGACAGTTGCAGTACCAGGTTTTTTCACCACCAGACCAGCTGCCAAATTACCTAGAGCCGTTGCCTGTTTATAATTAGCACCAACACTTAAAGCAAGAGCAATAGTAGCCACAACCGTATCACCAGCCCCGGTTACATCAAAAACATTACTGCGATTAAAGGCCGGCAGTTCAAACACTGCATTATCACCTTCAAATAAAGCCATTCCATGTTCGCCCCGAGTAATTAAGACACAGTCTGACTCAGTTAATTTTAAAACATCATAACCAGCATCATAAATTGTATAATTATTAGTTATTTTTTTCTTTAACATACTTTCAGTATCAGGTTGATTTGGTGTAATCAGGCTAACGCCTTTAAATCTGGCAAAATTACTTTGAGCATCAACAATTACAAATTTATGATACGCTTGTTTAATTTTTGCAGTCAAATTAATTATACTTTGACTGACTAACCCGCAACGATAATCAGATAATACGATAGCATCATAGTTTGGAGCAATTTTATCAATTAAAGCTAAAATCTTTTGTTCAATATCCTTACTAATTTCATGATAATCAATTTTATCCAGCCTTAATAACTGTTGCATCTGGGAATGTGCTTTAGATAAAATTCGTGTTTTAACAGTTGTTTTACGACTGGGATCAATAAATAGATCATGGGTAATATTTTTACTATCCAATAGTTTTTTTAAGATTAACTGATAATTATCATCACCACAAACACCTATACTATGGCATAGACCATCCATACAAGCTATGTTATTTGCTGTATTAGCAGCTCCACCTAATATGTACAAAGTATCGACATGTTCTAAAATCATTACCGGAGCTTCACGGGATATTCTTTGGGGTTTTCCTTCCCATAACTCATCGATTAACAAATCGCCAATAACTAAAATTTTACCTTGCGAAAATTTATTAATTATATTGGCCAAATCATTTTTATTTAATACATCATGATGCAAATCAACTACAGTGCTAGAACCTAAATCAGGAATTTTTTCAAGTTTTTGAAATAACTGTTTACCGGTAAGATTATTTGGATCAAGTCCAAGCGATAATTTCGTTGCTAATTTTGCTTCTTCTAAATAGTCATATTCATGGTAAAGTGAAGCTAGACTTAAGACATTTTCAAGAATTTCATCTACGGTAGTTGAATTGGCTAAAGCTAGTCTGGCTAATTCAAGTTCTTTTAATCGATCTGATTCTTTGTTACTTTCATTTAAAAAACTGGTAATCGTTAAAAAATCATCGACAATGGGGCGTAAAAGTGGTGGCAAGGCATTGTTTTTATCAAATTTAAATTCAGATTTAATTGATTGGGTAAATAAATTAGCATTAGCTGAAAATTTTCCGGTTAAAAAATTAAAATTTTTAATAGCACGATCTTTATCCTGAATTTTAAATGATTTAGCTAAGCTTGATTCATTTGTTTTAGGGTTATTAAAACTATTTATGGCTTTATTTAAATTAACTTTATCTTCATGTGAAGTAGATTTATCATGTTTAATTTCATTAGAAAATTCTGATTCTGACATGAAAAACTCCTATTTCTTTAAATCTTCAGATTTAGCTTCTTTATTAATATTTTTAGCAGTTTTTTCAAATGTATGCATTTCATCGTAAATAGCCAAGGCTTCTTTGCCAATTTTTAAATTATCTAAATTATCATTACTTATATAATTTTGCATAGTTTGGTAATGTTTTTGAAAATCACCATTGATATTACTAAGAATTTGATAACTTGTTTCTAAATCAGCACTATCATTAACTAATTTCTTTAAATTAGCCAATTCACCACTAAGATTTTCTTGTAATTTTTGTAATTGCGTTAAGGAAAAATCTAGCCATTTTTTGCGTGGTTTAAGCCTGTCACCCATTTCAACCATACCTGATGGCATTGGCATAGGCGTTATTACCGTTCCACCAACTAATCCAGGACTAGGAATAGCTACGTATGTATGGCGTTCAACCTCACCAATAATATCTTCAGCACTACGGGCACAATAATGAGCGGTTTTTTCCAGTTCTTTTATAGTCTCTTTAACATGAGCATATTCAACTTTCCCTGATAATTTATTCGTTAAAACCAGATTATCTTTAGCCGAACTAGTTTGAGATAAAACAGTGTTGCTTGATTCCTTATTATCATTTGCTGGCGTATTACTGATACTGGCTGAATCCTTTGGCAAATCCGAACCAGCTATAGTTTGAGCCAATACCGACTGATTAAAATTAATTAAGCTTAATGAGATTAGAATTAATGGTTGAATTTTCATAATTATTAGTCTACCTTAATTTTTTTAGCGCATAATTTATAATATTATCACATAAATTTAGCTAACTGTTGTCTATATTTTCATACTTAAAGCGCGCAATGAAAAACCCATTATAATTACTGGTTACATAAGGCACAAACTGAATATAGCCAACATTCCCACCAAGACTTTTAACTAATTCTGACGGGAGAAAATGGTTAAAGTCACTAAGTTTAAATTGCGGGAATGTTTTTAAAAACCAAGCAACATTTTCAATATTTTCTTCTCTTTCTAAGGAACAGGTAGCATATACAATAAAACCATTAGGTTTAACTAAGCTGGTAGCTTTAGTTAATAGTTTACGTTGAAGCTCAATAATATTTTCTAAATCAGTTTTGGTTTTATTAACAATTATTTCAGGTTTTTTATTTACAACACCAGTACCAAGACATGGCGCATCCAATAAAATTTTATCGGCTAGAATTGGATAATTAAAATCTAAAATATCACACGTTAATGTTTGAATGTTTTTAATTTCTAGAGCTTTACTGGTTTTTGTTAGAATTTTTAAACGAGCTGCATTTTTATCAACACTAATAATTTTCCCAGAATTGTTCATTAACTCACTTAAATAAAGTGATTTTCCTCCTGGAGCTGCGCACATATCAATGATTAAATCATTGGCCTGCGGCTCCAGAACTTTACAGGCTAAAGCTGAAGTCTCATCCTGAACAAAAAATAAATTTTCACTATATCCAGGCAAAGTAGCAATTTTAACTAATGAATTGTCAACCTGCTGATAATTTAAGATATCAAAACAAGAATCAACAATTTGACCTTGCCTAAAATTGATATGGTTATTTTTAAGTATTTTAGCATATCCAGCGCTCGTTATATTAGTTTCATTAACCCGAATAGTTAATTTTGGCTTCGTTAAACGCCATTGCATAAGATTATTAAAATCATCGCTACTATATTCAGACTGCCACTTATTAATAATAAAATTTTGTTCTTGAATTAAATCAGTAGATATATCTTGAATTTGTGGAATAACTTTATTTCTAACATAATTTCTTAATACAGCATTAGTAAAACTAACCGTGCCCTGATGCCCAAAAATTTTAGCCAGCTCACAACTGGTATCAATGATGGTAGCAGGATTAATATTGGGCATTTCATCAATTTGGAAAATTGACAGCCGTAAAATATTTAATAGCCATTTATTCAATTTTGTTAATTTAATTTTTGATAATGATGAAATTTTAGAATCAATATTATATTGATGCTGAATTGTTCCTTTAACTAAACAAAATATAAAGTTTTTATCCGGATTGGACAATTCAATATTATTTAGCGCGTTATTTAAAATTAAATTACTATAGGCTGAGCTATAAAAGACTTTATATAAAATTTCAACAGCTATTTTACGTGAATGGACACCAGGTTTCATTTGGTATTATTTATCCAATAGACAAGTGATTTATAATATGATGGCATTTTTTTAACACTTTTAGATGTCAGCAATTTTAATTTCTTTATGTAAGCCATTATACCAAGCTAGAGCTTCCATAGGCTTACGGTTTTCGGGAGATACTTCAACTAATTCAATTAATTCATTATTGTTTAAGCCTAAATAAATTTTGTTACCTTCATTAAAAATCTGTTTAAAAGTAAAATTAAACCTTATGGGCAATTTTACTAAATTGGTTTTTAAAATTTTGATACGCTGATTATTAAAAGTTATATAACTGCCTGGCCAAGGCTTAAGACCACGCACTAAATTGTGAATTTGGCAGGATGACTTATTTAAATCTAATTTAGCCATTTCTTTATTTAACAGTGGCGCATAAGTCACTTTGCTTTCATCTTGGGGGTAAGGTTTAATTTTATTTTCATTAATCAATTTTAAGGTTTCAACCAGTAATTTTCCCCCAATTTTAGCTAATTTACTCGACAATTCTGGGGCTTGAATATCATTATCTAATTCAATACTTTCCTGCAAAAAAACTGGACCGCTATCTAAACCTAATTCCGTTTGCATAGTTGAGATACCCGTTATGGTATCACCATTAATAATCGGCCAATTAATCGGTGCTGCACCACGATAATTTGGCAATAATGAGCCATGTACATTAATAACACCATAAGGAGCTAAATCCAAAACATTTTGTTTAAGAATTTGACCATAAGCAACCATGGCAATAATGTCAGGATTTAAAGATTTCAAGTAATTAATTAATTCTAAATCACGTG